>VGEU01000078.1 GCA_016869145.1 Alphaproteobacteria bacterium
GCGGCTCAATCCGAGCCCATTCAGCATCATTCAGCCAATAAATCGTTCTCATCCGAGGCTCCCCAAAATCAGAGCCTTGAATCACCACCAACCCAAATCAGTAAGCCAAATTGAGTACAGACCCTAGCGGCGATGCTTGGCGGCGATGGTCGAGATCTGCTGGTACATCTCCTTGACGCCCGGGCGCGCCGCGTCGAGCACCTCGCCCACCGCCTTGCGCACGCCGGCCAACATGCGGTCCTGGTCGGCCTGCGCGAGACGCGTGATGGTGACGCCGTTGTTCTTGAGCTCGACCAGCGTGTTGGCGTTGGCGTTGTCGTTCCACGCGATGAGATCGGCCTCGACCTTGATCGATTCGTCGAGGATCGCCTTCTGCACATCGGCCGGCAGCTTCTCGAACCAGATGCGGCTGACATAGACCGGCACCGCCCAGTTGATCAGGCCGGTGAGCGTCACGTGCTTGGCGGCGGTGAACATCTTCGAGGTGTTGAACAGAAGCGGGATCGAGCTCACGCCGTCGATCAGGCCCTGTTGCAGCGCCGGCATCACCTCGCCGAACGGCATCGGCGTCGGCGCGACGCCGAAGGTCTGCATCGGCTTGATCTCGAAATCGGTGGCGAGGACGCGGATCTTGAGGCCCTTGAAATCGTCGAGCTTCTCGATCGGACGCTTGGTGATGAACGCCTGCGGCGCGCTGCACATGATGCTGACGGCGAGGATGCCCTTGTCCCGCATCAGCGGCAGCCACGCATCGCGCAAGCCCTTGTCGGCCATCGTGCGCCAGCAGTGGTTGATGTCCTGGAGAAGGCCCGGCGCGGTGAGGACGGCGTTCCGCGGATCGACGCCGACGAAGAAGGCGGACGGGCTGACGAAGCTCTCGATCGTGCCGAGCTGCATGCCCTCGATCATGCGCGGGATCTCGCCGAGCTGGCCGCCGGTGAACAGGTCGATCTTGAGCTTGTTGTCGGGGCGCGCGTCCATGCGCTCCTTGAACCGCTTCATCCATTCGTGCTGGACGTCGTTGAGCGTCGCGGTGGCGAGCTTCATCGGGAATGTCTGCGCCTCGGTGGCGAGCGGGGCGAGCCCGATGGCGAGCGCGAGTGCGAGGCCGGTGGCGAGGCCGGTTCGGGTGCGGTGCATGGGTGGTTTCCTTGCGGTGGGCGGGTCGATGGCCGGGAAGTTGCGGCAAAATCCGGCCGTCGTCCAGGGGTTGCCGTGCGCGCGGCGCGGCGCCGCCGGCTGATCCGCGTTGACCACGCGCCCACCCTTCCCCACCTTGGCGGCCGTCAGGCGACGGATCGGAACGAGGAGACTTCGGATGACAGAGGCCGCCGTGATCGGGCTCGGCACCATGGGGGCAGGCATCGCCGCGACGCTCGCCGCGGGCGGCATGACGGTGCGCGGCTTCGATGCAGAACCGGCGGCGCGCTCCCGCGCAGCGGGCGCGATCGCGACCGCGTCCCGCGTCCTCGGCGCGATCCGGGCGGCGGCGCCGGGCGGCACGGTCGCCGTCGTCGACACGCTCGCCGACGCGGTCGGCGCGGCCGAGCTCATCGTCGAGGCGGTGCCAGAGAACCCCGATATCAAGGCCGCGACCTTCGCCGCGATCGAGGCGGCGGCGCCGGCCGGCGCGATCCTCGCGAGCAACACCTCGGGCATCCCGATCACCCGCCTCCAGGAAGCGGTGAAGACGCCGGCGCGGCTCGTCGGGATGCACTGGTCGAACCCGCCGCACGTGATCCCGATCATCGAGGTGATCCCGGGCGCGCACACCGCGCCCGCGATCGCCGACCGGCTGACGGCGCTGATCGAGGGCTTCGGCCACAAGCCGGTCCGCATCCGGAAGGACGTCGCGGGCTTCGTGCACAACCGCGTCCTCTACGCGCTTCTCCGCGAGGCGGTGGCGCTGGTCGAGGACGGCGTGATCGAGGCGGCCGATCTCGACACGCTGGTGAAGTGGTCGGTCGGTCTCAAGCTCTCGGTGATCGGGCCGCTCGAGCTCCTCGACGTCGCCGGGCTCGACATCTACAAGGCGGTCTCGTCCTATCTCAACGCCGCGCTGGACAACCGCGCCGGCGTGGCGCCGATGATCGCGCACCGGGCGGATGCCGGCGCGCTCGGCATCAAGAGCGGGCGCGGAATCTACGATTATCCGGCCGGCGCCGCGGAGCGGCTCGGCGCCGAGCGCGCGCGGCGGCTGATCGCGGTGCGCCGGACCCTCGACGACGCGTGATCGCAAAAGCCGATCGGCGGCCCTTTCGGGGCCGCCGATCTTTTGCGGGGTGGGGGAGCTCGGCCCGTCCTACCGGGCGACGGGATCAGCGCCCGCGCCGCCGCCGTACCGCGGCGAGCCCGGCGAGGCCGAGACCGAACAGCGCGAGACCGGCCGGCTCCGACACCGGTCCGTTGGCCGGCACCTCGTCGGCGACACGCTGGGTCAACGCGACGTCGTCGAAGTTGATCTGGTAGACCGCCTCGGCCTCGAGCGTGCCGAGGTTGTGGAACAGGGCGACGATCAGGTTGCGGCCGGCGAGGCCGCCGAGCGCGCCGGGCGCGGTGTAGTTGACCGACGCGGTCGCGAAGCCGCCGTCGGCCGGCATCGGACCGGTCGCATCGCCGAGCAGCGTCGCCGCGCCGAGATCGCCGGGGTTGCCGGGATCCTCGAGATAGAGCGCGATGCGGTAGTTGGCGATCGCGACCATGTTGCCGAACATGTCGAGGTCGCCGCGGTCGCCGACCTGGACGGTGAGCGCGTAGTCGGCGCCGCCGAGGAGCTGGGCGCCGAGCACCTGGTGGAGCGAGCCGGTCTCGTGGATGTAGCCGACCTGGCTGCCGTTCGGGACCCCGGCGTAGACGCTCGGGATGTGCGGCACGAACACGCCGGTCGCCCCGGTCGAGAGCCAGCCCGGCACCGAGGTCGAGAACGCCATCGGCACCGGCAGCGCCGGGTCCTCGAAGCTCGCATTGGTGACGGCGATGGTCGTGACGGCCGCCTGGGCGATCCCCGACGTGGCGCCGAGGACGGCGAGCGAGACGGCGAGCGCGAAACGGTTGGGATTACGCATGATACTACTCTACTCCACTCGATCCGGGGGCGCCCCCGCTTTGCCCGGCTCGATGGAATGGAAGCAAGCGCCGTGCCAACGCCCCTAATTCGGGGCGTGCGAGGCGGTTAGACGGTTAGCGAATTCTTACCCGGCGACCGTGTGTAAAGGGCGCCGACGCTCGGGCCCGCGGCGGCGGATCCGCCACAGGCCGGCGAGACCGAGCCCGAACAAGGCGAGCGCGCCCGGCTCGGCGATCCGCCCGTTGCCGGGTGGATCGGCGGTGAAGAGCGACAGCGCCACGTCGTCGAAATTGGCCTGCTGGCCGGCCTGGCCGCCATGGCCGAGCGCGACGATCAGGTTGCGGCCGGCGAGCGCGCCGAGCGCGGCCGGCGCGAGATAGTCGAGGGTCGCGGTCACGAAGTCGCCGTCGACCGTGGGCGGCGCGATCGCGTTGATCAGGAACGCCGCGGCGGCGAGGCTGCCGGGCATCGCCGGGTCCTCGGCGAAGAAGGCGAGGAGAACGGGCCCGATCGCGGTGTCCTTGCGGTCGCCGACCTTGACGCTGAGCGCATAGGCGCCGCCGGCCACCAGCGGCGCGAGGACCTGGTAGAGGTCGCCGAACTCTTGGATATAGGCGACCTGATCGCCGCCCGGGATCGCGTCGTAGACCGCCGGGGTCACCGGCTGGAAGGCGCCGACCGCGCCGACCGTGCTCAGCCAGCCGGTCGGGGCGACCACGGTGGCGCCGTTCGGGTTGTCGATGTCGGGTGCCTCGAACCCGGGATTGGTGACCGGCAGCGCCACCAATCCGGCCGCGGCGGGTCCCGCGGCGAAAGCAGCCGCCACGATCAGTCCCGCCAGTCCACGCGCCAGGCTGAACATCCGCCCTGCCCCCCGATCGAACCACCATGCGGCCGGGCCGGCCCAGCGGGCCGTCCCGCGTCGATTAGGCGAACGGTAGGGTTAACGGCGGGTTAACGGGTTGTGACTTTTCCGGCCCAAAACTGGGCCGGGCGTCAGCGCCCGGAACGCGGTGCGTCGCGCGTCTCCTCGCTGAGCGTCGCGGCGTCGACATTGACCTGCGACAGGCCGGCGCCGGCGGTGTGCTGGAGGATCACGACGAGGTTGCGGCCGGCGAGACCGCCGAGCGCGCCCGGCGCGATGTAGTTCACCGACGCGTTGGCGAAATCGCCGTCCCCCGGAAGGATGTCGTTGGTCGGCGACGAGCTGAGCAGCGTCGCGCCGGCGAGGCCGGGATTGCCCGGATCCTCGAGCAGGATCTGGATCCGGTACAGGCCGATCGACGTCTCGGTGCGGTCGCCGACCCGAACCTCGAGCGCATAGGTGCCGCCGGCGACGAGCTGGTGGCCGGTGATCTGGTGGAGGTTGCCCGCCTCGTGGATGTAGCCGACCTGTACGCCGGCCGGGATCGGCACGTTGTAGGAGCCACCCGGCGTCACCGGCTGGAAGGCGCCGATCTGGTCCGCGCCGAGCCAATTCGTGGGCGCGCCGGAGGTCGCGCCGCCCGCGGCGCCGATGACCGAGTGCTCAAAGCTCGGGTTGAGGATCGAGAGGTTGGTGATGGCGGCGTTCGCCGCGCCCCAGCTCAGCCCGATCGCCGTCGCGGCGATGCCCAGAACCTTGATCGACTTCAACGCGTTCATCGCAACACACTCCCCAAGACCGGCATTCCGGTGCCCCGATAGGGCCAACGCACGGCGTCAAACCCGCAAGTTCCGTGCCACTCCGGAAGGATCATCGAGTTTCAATGCCTTAGGCGCTGATAGCGAGGGCTCGACCGGGCGCCCTGTAAAGTTTCCCGACATATTCGCCGCGGTCGGGGATCGGTCTGTAAAATCCGCCGACAAGAAATGTCACATCCATTCAAGGGGCTGATATCGTTGGCGATCCGGAAACGGTCGGGGGAACCCCATGGCAGCCGATTTCGCGTCACTGCTCGCCCGCTTCACCGCCGCGGTCGAGGCCGCCGACGGCGCGGCGCTCGCCGCGCTGTTCACCGAGGACGGCCTCTATGATGACACGTTCTATGGGGCGTTCCGCGGCCGGGCGGCGATCCGTGCCATGCTCGAGGACCACTTCTGGCGCGACGGCACCGCGTTCCGCTGGGACATGCGCGACCCGGTCTCGGACGGTCGGACCGGCTATGCGTCGTGGCTGTTCAGCTACACCGCCCGTCTCGCCCCTTTCACCGGCCGGCGGGTCGTCGTCGCCGGCATGAGCCGGTTCGCGCTCGCGGGCGGGCTGATCATCCATTACGCGGAGGCGTTCGACGCCGGCCAGGCGTTCCGCCAGCTCGGCATGGCGCCCGACCGGCTCGCGGTCGTGCTCGACCGGATGAATGCGCGCTTCCTCGCCGCGACCGAGCTCGGCCGCCACCGCGGCGCGGACTGAGCCGCGATCAGTTGAGGTTGATCGAGGCCTCGTAGCGCTTCTCGCCGCTCTCGCGCTCGACGCCGACCAGCGTCACGCCATAGCCCCACAGGCGATGGACGTGCTTCAGCACCTCGTCGCGCGCGTCCTCGACCAGCGGGATGCCCGACTGCATGGTGTGCTGGAGCTTGAGCCGGCGATCGCCCTTGAGGTTGACCTCGACGACCTGGATGTCGGGGTCGATCATGCCGATGTCGTAGCTCCGCGCCAGCGCGTCGCGCACGCGGCGATAGCCCTGCTCGTCGTGGATGCCCGAGACGAGGTAGTGCGCGAGCTTGGCGTCGTCGTTGAGGACGAACAGCCGCAGGCGGCGGATCAAATGGGGGCTCAGGAACTGGCGGATGAAGGATTCGTCGCGGTAGTTCGCCCACGCGTCCTTGAGCACCTCGCGCCACGCGCCGGTGCCGGCGAAATCGGGGAACCAGCGGCGGTCCTCCTCGGTCGGGTGCTCGCAGATGCGGCGGATGTCCGCCATCATCGCGAAGCCGAGCGCGTAGGGGTTGATCCCGGAATAGCGCTTGTCGTCGAAATCGGCCTGGAAGATCACGTTCGAGTGGCTGTGCAGGATCTCGAGCATGGCGCCCTCGGTGAGGAGGCCTTTGTCGAAGAGCGCGTTGCAGATGTAGTGGTGGACGAACGTGGCGCATCCCTCGTTCATCACCTTGGTCTGCTTCTGCGGATAGTAGTACTGCGCGATGTTGCGCACGATGCGGAGGATCTCGCGCTGCCACGGCCTGAGGCTCGGGCTGTGCTTCTCGAAGAAATAGAGGAGGTTCTCCTCCGGCAGCTTGAGCTCGCTCCGCTTGACCGGCTCGTCGGGGTCCTCGTCCTCGACGAGGCGGGCGGGCGGCTGCTTCGGCAGCGTGCGCCAGATCTCGCGGTGGCTCTTCTCGACGAACGCATCGCGCTCGCGCCGGCGCTCCATGCGCGCGCTCGCATTGGGGCGGGGCGGGCGGCGATAGCGGAACACGCCGTGCTCCATGATCGCATGCGCGGCGTCGAGGATCTCCTCGACCGCGGCCTCGCCGTAGCGTTCCTCGCAGCGCGCGACGTATTTCTTCGCGAACTCGAGATATTCGAGGATGGTCTCGGCGTTGGTCCACTGCCGGAAGAGATAGTTGTTCTTGAAGAAGTGGTTGTGGCCGAACGCCGCGTGCGCCATGACCAGCGTCTGCATGGCCATGGTGTTCTCCTCCATGTTGTAGGAGATGCACGGGTTCGAGTTGATGACGATCTCGTAGGCGAGCCCGGCATAGCCCTTGCGATACATCCGCTCCTCGTGCGCGAAGCGCTTGCCGAAGGACCAGTGCGGATACATCAGCGGCATGCCGATCGAGGAATAGGCGTCGAGCATCTGCTCGGACGCGATCACCTCGAGCTGGTTGGGATAGATGTCGAGGCCGAGATCCTCGCGCGCGACGACCTCGATCGCGTCATAGGTGCGGTGCAGCCGGTCGAAGGTCCACTCGGTGCCCTCGAACAAAGGCTCGGCCGCGCGCCTCGTCGCGTCGGTCACGGCGCGGGCGCCCTGGACGCGGGCTGGCCGGCCTTGCGCGGGGCGAACAGCTCGCGGAACACGGGATAGATGTCGGCCGGCCGCGCGATCCGCTTCATCGCGAAATTGCCCCAGCTGTCGGCGACGCGGCGATAGGCGCGCCACAGCGCGGTGCCGTCGGGTGCGTTGCGGAAGATCTCGATCTCGCGCTCGTCGAGGATCTCGACATAGGCGTAGTACTGGCAGACCGGCATCAGCGTCTCGTCGAGAAGCGCAATGCAGCGGTCGGCGTCGCCCGAATGGTTCTCGCCGTCGGAGGCCTGGGCGGCGTAGATGTTCCACTTGGCGACCGGGTAGCGCTCCTTCTGGATGCGCGCCATCTCGGCGAGCGCGGTCGAGACCACCGTGCCGCCGGTCTCGCGGCTGTAGAAGAAGGTCTCCTCGTCGACCTCCTGCGCCTCGTGGGTGTGGCGGATGAAGACGACCTCGACATGGTCGTAGCGCCGGCGGAGGAACAGATGGAGGAGGATGAAGAAGCGCTTGGCGAGATCCTTCTCGCGCTCGCCCATCGAGCCCGAGACGTCCATCAGGCAGAACATCACCGCCTGGGCGTTGGGCTCGGGACGCGCCTGGTAGGCGTTGAAGCGGAGATCGAGCGGGTCGATATAGGGGATTGCGCGGCGCCGCCGCCCCATCCGCTCGAGCTCGGCCTGGAGCGTCGCGAGCCGCTTGTCTTCGTCGGTCGTCCGCCGCGCCTTCGCCTCGAGCGCGGCGATCTCGGCCTCGATCGTCTCGACGGCGACGGTGCGCGGCCGGCGGAGCGCGATGCGACGGCTGTGCGCCTGGCGCATGGTGCGGAGAATGTTGAGATTGGTCGGCGAGCCGACGGTGGTGATGCCGGCGCGGGTGCGCCGCCACGTCTTAACCTCGAGGAGCGCGCGCTTGATCATGTCGGGCAGCTCGAGATCCTCGAAGAACAGATCGAGGAACTCCTCGCGCGTCAGCGCGAACTCGAAACTGTCCTCGCCGTCGCCCGAATCGGCGCCTTCCTTGCCGCGGCCGCCGCCGCCGGACGGCGGCTTGTCGATCTTGTCGCCGGTCGAGAACTGCTTGTTGCCCGAGAACACGCGCTCGCGCACGCCGCCGGACTGGGCGTGGCGGAGCCTCGGCTCCCCGATCCCCTTGGTCGGAATCGTGATCGTCTCGCCCGAGGCGACGTCGGTGATGTTGCGCTCCTTGATCGAGCGGTTGACGACCTCCTTGATCTGGGCGCGCGCGCGGCGCATGAAGCGCTGGCGGTTGCCGAGGCTCTTGTCCTTCGGGTTCTGTCGGCGGTCGATGAACTGGGTCATGCGGACACGAAAGCGGGCGCGGTGACTAGCCGGCCTTGTTGACGCGCATGTACCACTCGACCAGGCGACGGACCTGGCGCTCGGTATAGCCGCGCTCGGTCAGGCGCTTGACGAACTCGGTGTGCTTGCGTTCCGTCTCGCTGTCCTGCTTGGAGCCGAAGCTGATGACCGGCAGCAGGTCCTCGACCTGGGCGAACATGCGCTTCTCGATCACCTCGCGCATCTTCTCGTAGGAGGTCCAGGACGGGTTGCGCCCCTCGTTCTGCGCGCGGGCGCGGAGCGCAAACTTCACCACCTCGTTCCGGAAATCCTTCGGATTGGCGATGCCGGCCGGCTTCTCGATCTTGGACAGCTCGCCGTCGAGGATCGCGCGGTCGAAGATCTGGCCGGTGTCGGGATCCTTGAAGTCCTGCTCCTCGATCCACGCATCGGCATAGGCGATGTATCGGTCGAACAGGTTCTGGCCGTATTTGCGATAGGATTCGAGATAGGCCTTCTGGATCTCGTGGCCGATGAACTCGGCGTAGCGCGGAACGAGCTCGGACTTGATGAAGTTGAGATATTTCTTCTCGGTCTCCTCCGGGAACTGCTCGCGCTTGAGCGCCTGCTCGAGCACGTACATCAGGTGCACCGGATCGGCCGCGACCTCCTGGGTGTCGTAGTTGAAGGTCTCCGACAGGACCTTGAACGCGAAGCGCGTCGAGACGCCGTTCATGCCCTCGTCGACGCCGCCGGCGTCGCGGTATTCCTGGATCGAGCGCGCCTTGGGGCCGGTGTCGCGGAGGTTCTCTCCGTCATAGACGCGGAGCTTGGTGAAGAGGTTCGAGTTCTCGTGCTCGTGGAGCCGCGACAGGACGCAGAACCGCGCCAGGATCGACAGCGTCTCGGGCGCGCACGGCGTGTCGATCAGCTCGCTCTCGCGCAGGAGCTTCTCGTAGATCTTCGCCTCCTCCGTCACGCGGAGGCAATACGGCACCTTGATCACGCAGATGCGGTCGAGGAAGGCCTCGTTGTTCTTGTTGTTGCGGAACTGCTGCCATTCCGCCTCGTTCGAGTGCGCGAGGATGACGCCCTGGAACGGGAAGGCGCCGAGATTCTCGGTGCCGACATAGTTCCCTTCCTGGGTCGCGGTGAGGAGCGGATGCAGCACCTTGATCGGCGCCTTGAACATCTCGACGAACTCGAGGAGGCCCTGCGTCGTGCGATTGAGGCCGCCCGAGAACGCGTAGGCGTCGGGATCGTTCTGGCTGAAATGCTCGAGCTTGCGGATGTCGACCTTGCCGACGAGGCTCGAGATGTCCTGGTTGTTCTCGTCGCCCGGCTCGGTCTTGGCGACGCAGATCTGGCGGAGCTTGGACGGGCGGAGCTTGACCACCGTGAAGCGCGAGATGTCGCCGCCGAACTCGTCGAGGCGCTTCAAGGCCCACGGCGACATCAGCCCGGTGAGGCGGCGGCGCGGGACGCCGTATTTGTCCTCGAGGAGCTCGCCCATGCGGTCGAGGCGGAACAGCCCGAGCGGGGATTCGAAGATCGGGCTGACCTCGCGGCCGGCCTTGAGCACGAACACCGGCTCGCGCTCCATCAGCGACTTGAGCCGCTCGGCGAGCGTCGACTTGCCGCCGCCGACCGGGCCGAGGAGGTAGAGGATCTGCTTGCGCTCCTCGAGACCCTGCGCGGCATAGCGGAAATAGCCCACGATCCGCTCGATCGTCTCCTCCATGCCGTAGAAGTCCGTGAACGCCTCGTAGACCTTGAGGGTCCGGTTCTGGAAGATGCGCGCCAGGCGCGGATCGCCGCCCGAGGTGTCGATCAGCTTCGGCTCGCCGATGGCCGCCACCATGCGCTCGGCCGCGCTCGCGTGCATGATCGGGTTGTCGCGGCAGCCGAGCAGGTAGTCGCGCAACGACATCTCCTCCTGCTCCTCGCGGCGGTAGATGTCGGCGAATACGTCGAATACGTCCATCGTGGGCTCCCGTCCGAGTTCGGCTCCGGAACGCCCCTGGCGCCAGACAGGGTCGCTCCCGTCGTCCGGCAATCGTCGGTCACTGGCTACGCGACGATAGTGTACTCAACGGATATGCAACCGTGATCGACGATCGCAAGGGGGTCGCCCCATCACCTCTCTGCGCTCACGCGGCGCGATGCGACCCCGTTTCGTTCGGCACGCGTTGCCGCTGTGCCGGCGGCCTAGTCATCGAGGATCGGCGTTAAGCAAGAGTGAATCGGCCCGCGCGGCGTGCAAGCGTTTCGCGACGGACGCCGATCACGCGACGCGCCGGCCACGCTTGCGCGTGGCTACGCGCCAATTCGGGCAATCTTGCGGCAGCGCACACGAATCGCATAGCGCAAACTGCGACAGACCAGCGCAGCGCTCACGCGACCGCCGCGGCCGCCTCCATGCTGTCGATCAGCGAGGCGCGGCGGAGGAACTGGCGTGCCAGCAGGGGATCCTCGGCGGTGCGCCGGAGCTGGTCGAAATAGCCCTGCCGGGTGGCGGGGTCCTGCGCCTCGAGCATGCGCTTGTTGTTGACGGTGTTCTGCTGCACGAACTCGACCTGCGCCTTGCGGCGCTGGCGCGTGTAGCGGTCGAGCACCGTGATGTCGGCGCGCTCGGCGAGGATGTCGGCGAGCTTGTCGGCCAGGTTGACGATGTCGGCGAGGCCACTGTTCATGCCTTGGCCGCCGATCGGGTTGTTGACGTGCGCGGCATCGCCGGCGAGGAGGATGCGGCCGCGGTTGAAGGTCTCGGCGACCCGCTGGTGGACGTCGTAGAGCGCGGTGTAGCTGACCGGATAGCCGCCCGCCTTGGGGAAGAATTTCTGCAGCCGGCGCTCGACACTGTCCGGCGCCAGGGCCTCCTCGGGCGGCTCGTCGACCCGGGTCGGCACCACGATGCGCCAGATGCCGGGCGGGCCGTAGCCGCCGACGCGGAACAGGTTCAGCCACTCGTCGGGGTCGAAGAAGAAGTTCCGCGTCGCATAGCCGGCCCCGGTCGAGAAGAAATCGAACGTGGTGCCGATCTTGATGAAGCGCTGCGGGTAGGTGAAGCCCTCGAACGCGATGCCGGCGGCCTTGCGCACGCTCGACCGGGCGCCGTCGCAGCCGATCACGAACGAGCCGCGGATCGTCTCGGGCCCGTTGGGACCGTCGATCTTCACCGTGACGTGATCGGCCGCCTGTGACACGTCGGCGACCGGGGCTGCGAAGCGGAACGCTGCCGGCGTCGCGCCGTCGATCGCGGCCATGGCGAGGCGGACGAGCTTGAACTGCTCGTACTGCACGACATAGGGAAAGCGCGTGTCGTCGCGGAGCACTCCGTGGTCGAAGGCGGCGACGCGCGTCCCTTCGACACGGTCCCAGAAGTGATAGATCGGCGCCACGACACCGAGCCGGGTGATGATGTCGGCGAGCCCGAGCTCGGCGAGGAGCTCGACCGCGGCCGGCTGGATCGAGGCGGCGCGCTGGTCCTCGACCGGGCTCTCGAGGCGCTCGAGCACGATCACCGGGATGCCGTGCCGGTTGAGCGCGAGCGCGCCGATCCCGCCCACCGGCCCGCAGCCGACGATGATCACCGGATCGATCCGCGCCACGTGCCGCTCTCCCGCGCTGCGCCCCGCCCCACATAGGCGGAAGCGGCTGAGGGGGTCAAGCGGCGGGCGGGCGGCCGGCGCGGCGCTGCCGGCGAGCAAGCAGGTCGGGGGCGCGGAAAAGGACGCGGCCTTTACCCGGAATTAACGACGATGTTCGGAGTATCGCGCGACCGACAGACGAGCACAGGAGGCCCGGGCGGGCCGATGCCGACGAGGGATGCAACCGACCGGGCGAACCGGAGTGCACGCCACGTTGGCGCGCCCGAGAGGATTCGAACCCCTAACCCCCAGATCCGTAGTCTGGTGCTCTATCCAGTTGAGCTACGGGCGCCTGCCCCACGCGCAAGGCCACCGCGACGCCGCAACGGGGCGATCGCGGGGAGTGCGGACCTTAAGCATTGTGGACCGGGAAGGCAAGCACCCGCGCGGCGCGGCGCGGGCCCGCGGATCGGCCGCGCAAACCGGGAATCCGGCTTGTGGCGGTTCGGTCCATTTAGTAAAAGTATACGGTGCGCTGGTCAGGGGGCGAACAGGTGGGGTCCACACACAAGCGTTAGTAGGACCCCTCGGATTGCCGGACAAATCTAGTCTTTGATAAGAGGCTCGCCGATGGTTCGAGCTAAGACCCTCGTCGTCGTGCTGACCGTCGGCCTGGGCGCCACCGGTTGCTCGGTGGGCTCGGAGGCGTTGTGGCCGTCGCTGTCGGCCGAGCCGCCGCGCGCGGGCCCGGCCATGACGCCTGGTGCGACGACCGCGGCGGCACCGGTCGCGGTCACGCCCATCGTGCCGGTCACCGCCCCGGCGACCACCGTCGTCGGCATGAAGGTCAACGAGCTCCGCGCCGGGCATCGCCAGCTTCAGGCCGATGTCGGGCGGATGCGCGAGGAGCTGCAGGGGCTGCGCGGCCAGTCGGCGCTCCATTCGCAGGGCTATTTCGGCCTCGTCGGCGCGATCAGCTCGCGGCTCGCGGTCGGCACGACGCCGGGCAATCCCGAGCTCGTCGCACAATGGACCGCGGCGCAGGGCGCGCTCGCCCAGATCGACGGCGACGTCGCGCGCATGAACCAGCTCGCCACACGCATCGCCGGCGCCGCCTCGCTCGCCTCCTATCTCCTCGATACCACGCGCGCGACCTACAGCCTCTCGGGCGCGATCGACGAGGACCATCGCCAGCTCGGCATCCTGCAGGACGACGTCAACCGCGAGGTCGTGCAGCTCGAGCGCCTGTTGCGCGATCTGTCCGAGGATGTCGCGCGCCAGACCAGCTCGGTCGGCAACGAACGCGCCAATCTCACCGCGCTCTCGGTCGGCATCAAGAACGGCTCGCTGGTCGGCACCAGCCTCGGCGGGCGGAGCTTCACGCCGGTCTCGAGCCCGGCGGGATTCGCGCCGCCGCGGCTGTCGTCGCTGCCCGCCTCGCCGGCCGCCGTCGCCGCCGACGGGCGCCGCCCGCTGGTCGTGATCCGCTTCGACCGGCCCAATGTCGCCTATGAGGAGCCGCTCTACTCCGCCGTCAGCCGCGCCATGGAGCGCCGCCCCGGCGCCGAGTTCGAGCTCGTCGCCGTATCGCCGAGCCGCGGCTCGGCGGCGCAGGTCTCGATCGCCTCGAACACCTCGCGGCGGAACGCCGAGAACGTCTTGCGGTCGCTCGCCGACATGGGTCTGCCGCTCGACCGCGTGCGCCTATCGGCGATGACCAGCATGGCGGCCGACACCAGCGAGGTTCACCTCTACGTCCGCTGAACCGTCCGCTGAACCGTCCGCCCGGGGCGGACGGCGCGGCCGTCGTCACGGCCCGAAGATCGCGAGACCGTAGACCGCGAGGATCGTGGTCGCCGGCGCGGCGAACGCGACCGGGCGAAGCGTCCCCCGCATCCAGGCGCAGAAACGATCGGATTCGACCTGCGCCGGATCGGGCGTGGGATAAGCGACATCGCGCCGGTTGAGGATGAACACGCGCCCGCGCACGAGCGTCGGCTCGGTGCCGGCGGCCTCGCTCTCGGTCTTCTGTGGGAACAGTCGCGACACGGTACTACCTACGCTCGGAACACCGTGCGCCCGCCGCCGGGGACGGGGACGCGCCCTGGCATTAGTCCAGACGAGGCTTGCCAAAGCGTAAAGGCGCCGCTCAGCGCCGCGGCAGGCAGGCGAGATTGTCGATCAGCCGCGTGGTGCCGAGGCGGGCGGCGGCGAGGACGCGCGCCGGCCGGTCGACCCGGGCGAGCGGCTCGAGCGTCTCGGCATCGCACACGGCGACATAGTCGATCGGCGCAAAGCCGGCCGCCGCGAGACGATCGGTCGCCGCCGCGATCGCAGGCGCGGTATCGGCGCCGCCCGCGACGGCCTCGGCGAGCGCGGCGAGGGTGCGATGGAGGACGGGCGCGACCCGGCGCTCTTCCGGGCTCAGATAGGCGTTGCGCGAGGAGAGCGCGAGCCCGTCGGCATCGCGCACCGTTGCCACGCCCTCGATCGCGGTCGGGATGTCGAGATCGCGCGCGAGCCGGCGGATCAGCGCGAGCTGCTGATAGTCCTTCTCGCCGAAGAAGGCGGCGTCGGCCGCGCACTGCACCAGGAGCTTGGTGACGACGGTCGCGACGCCTTGGAAATGGCCGGGGCGGAACGGGCCGCACAGCCCGGCCGCGAGGCGGCCGACCGAGACGGTGGTCGCGAAACCGTCCGCGTACATCGCGGCGGCGGTCGGCGCGTAGAGGAGATCGGCCCCCGCCGCGGCGAGGAGCGCGCCGTCGCGCGCCTCGTCGCGCGGATAGCGCGCGAAGTCCTCGCCGGGGCCGAACTGGGTCGGATTGACGAACAGGCTGACGACGACGCGCCCACAGGAAGCTTGCGCGGCGCGCACGAGCACGATGTGGCCATCGTGGAGAGCGCCCATGGTCGGCACCAGCGCGACTCGCGCGCCGCCGGCGCGGAGCCGCGCGACCGCGCTTCGCAGCGCCGCCGGATCGCGCACGACCGGCAGGCCGTCGGTCATCGCTCGGTCACGAGGTTCGGGCGATCAGCCGTCGGATGCGGCGCGGTCGACGGCCGGCACGCCGAAGCAGTGCTCGGGGCCGGGGAAGCGCCGCGCACGCACATCGCGCGCATAGGACGCGGCGGCATCGGAGAGCGCGGTGCCGAGCTCGGCATAGCGCTTGACGAACTTGGGCGTGAACGCGGTGAACAGGCCGGTCAGGTCCTCGGTCACCAGCACCTGGCCGTCGCAGGCGGGCGAGGCGCCGATGCCGATCGTCGGCACCGGGACGGCGGCCGTGATGTCGCGCGCGACCCATTCCATCGTGCCCTCGACCACCATCGCGAAGGCGCCGGCGCCGGCGACGGCAAGCGCGTCGGCCATCACCGCCTCTGCCCCGTCCGGATCCTTGCCCTGCACGCGGTAGCCGCCATAGGCGTGCACCGATTGCGGCATCAGGCCGACATGGCCGAGCACCGGGATCGAGCGCGCCGCGAGAAACGCGATCGTCGGCGCCATCGCGACGCCGCCCTCGAGCTTGACGCCGGCGCAGCCGGTCTCGGCCATCACGCGCGCGGCGTTGCGGTAGGCCTGCTCGGGCGATTCCTGATAGGTCGCGAAGGGCAGATCGACGATGACGCAGGCGCGCTCGGAGCCGCGCATCACGGCCTTGCCGTGCGCGATCATCATGTCAAGCGTCACGCCGAGCGTCGAGTCCATGCCGTAGAGGACCATGCCGAGCGAATCGCCGACCAGCAGCATGTCGACATGGTCGTCGATCTGCTTGGCCATCGGCGCGGTATAGGCGGTGAGCACGACGATCGGCTCGGCCCCCTTGCGGGCGCGCAGATGGGGTGCCGTGATGCGCTTGATGTGGCGATGGGTGCTCACAGCCGACCTCCGGTGCCGAGGCCCCGCCGCGTCTGCCGCGAACGACGGGGGCACCAGTATTATCGATTATCCCGCTGTTGCAAAAGCCATCTCTTGCACCGCCGCGGACGGGACCGGATAGACTGGCGCCGCTCATATGGGTGCGGATTGCGGCAAGACAATGTTGCGGCCGACCAAGAGGTCCGATCGATGGCGCCGGACGCGCCGCGCCGTCGGGCTCGCGCTCCTCGCCGCGGCGGTGGGGGGCTGCGCCGAGACCGCCTCGTCGCTGCGGCCGCTACCCCTCCGCCATGCGATCGCGGCGGCGAACCCGCACGCGGCCGAGGCCGGGCGCGCGATGCTGCGCGAGGGCGGCACCGCGGTCGATGCGGCGATCGCGGCGCAGATGGTGCTGACGCTGGTCGAGCCGCAGAGCTCCGGCATCGGCGGCGGCGCGTTCCTCGTCCATCACCGGGCCGCCGACCGCTCGACCGTCGTCTATGACGGGCGCGAGACCGCGCCGTCCGCTGCGCGACCGAGCCAGTTCCTCGCCGCCGACGGGAGCCCGCTCGACCACGCCGCGGCGTCCTGGGGCGGGCGCGCGGTCGGCGTGCCCGGCGTCGTCGCGATGCTGGCCGAGGCGCATCG
>VGEU01000079.1 GCA_016869145.1 Alphaproteobacteria bacterium
CACAACGCCCGCCGCGCCGGCCTCGGCGCCACAAGCCGCCCCGCCCGCGCCGCCGCCCGCGCCGGTCAAGCCGATCTCGGGCTTCAGCCTCGGCTTCCAGGTGATGTGGAACGCGTTCCTGCGCTGGCTGCGCGGCCTGTTCGGCGGCGCGCGCTAGCGCTCAGTGCATCGTGCCGGTCGGCCGGTCGGGGCGACCCGGCGCGGCCGAGGTCGGCCCCGCCTGGTGGTGCACCATGCGCCACACCCCGCCCTCGCGGGCGAAGCAGTTGGTCGCGATCAGGAACTGGCCGTCGATCTCCTCGAAGCAGACGACGAAGGCGGCGGTCCCGATGATCGTCGCCGCCGGGCTCCGGCATCGGATCCGCGGCGCGCCCGGGTTGCGGAGGATCGCGGTCCAGCTCTCGATCACCGCGCGCCGGCCGGCGAGTGGGCCCCAGCCGGGATGGATGCACGTCACCGGCGTGTCGCGCGCCCACACCTCCTCCATCAACGCGGCATCGCGCTCGGCGAAGGCGCGGTAGAACGCCTCGTTGGCGAACAGGACGGCCTCGGTCTCCGACATCGCGGCCTCCTCACAATGCCGTCCGCACCGACCACAGCTCGGGGAAGAAGCGGATCTCGAGCGCCTTGCGGAGATAGCTGACGCCCGCGGTGCCGCCGGTGCCCCGCTTGTGGCCGATGATCCGCTCGACCGTCGTCACGTGGCGGAAGCGCCATTGTTGGAACCAGTCCTCGAGATCGACGAGCTCCTCGGCGAACTCGTAGAGGTCCCAGTAGCGCTCGGTGTCGCGATAGACGGCGAGCCAGGCATCGTGCACCGAGGGGTGCGCGACATAAGGCAGGCTCCAGTCGCGCTCGAGGCATTGGGGTGCGAGCGCGAGGCCGCGGCGTGCGAGGAGGCGGATCGCCTCGTCGTAGAGCCCGGGCGCACGGAGCGTCGTCTCGAGCACGGCGAACACCGCCGGATCATGGCGGTGCGGCTCCATCATGGCGCGGTTCTTGTTGCCGAACAGAAACTCGATCCGCCGGTACTGGAACGACTGGAAGCCCGACGAATGGCCGAGCCTGTCGCGGAAGGAGAGATAGTCGGCGGGCGTCAGCGTCGACAGGACGTCCCACGACTGGATGAGCTGCGCCTGGATGCGCGCGATGCGCGACAGCATCTTGAACGCCGGGCGGAGCTCGTCGGCGCGGATCAGCGCGCACGCCGCCTCGAGCTCGTGGATCACGAGCTTCATCCAGAGCTCGCTCGCCTGGTGGATGACGATGAACAGCGTCTCGTCGTGGCTCGTCGACACCGGGCGCTGCGCGCCGAGGATCTCGTCGAGCCTGAGATAGGAGCCGTAGCTCATCGACGCGCGGAAGTCGGTATGCGCCCCCTCGGGCAGCGGTCGATGCGGGCCGTCGCTCATCGTGTCCTCCGTCAGGTCACCGCGGCGCGGACGTGGAACTCGGGCCGGTTCCACGCCTCCGCCACCATGATCTCGCGCAGCGTCGCGACCGCGTCCCACACGTCGACATGGCGCACATAGAGCGGCGCGAATCCGAAGCGCAGGATGTCGGGCGTACGGAAATCGCCGATCACGCCGCGACCGATCAGGGCCTGCACGATCGCATATCCGTGCGCATGGGTGAGCGCGACCTGGCTGCCGCGCCGCGCCGCCTCGCGCGGGCTCGCGACCGCGAAGCCGAGGCCCGCGCATTCCTGATCGACGAGGTCGATGAAGAGCGACGTCAGCGCGACCGACTTGGCGCGGAGCGCTGCCATGTCGGCCTCGAGCAGAATGTCGACACCCTCCTCGAGCGCGGCGATGGCGAGGACGGACGGCGTGCCGCAGAGCTGGCGGATGATCCCCGCATGCGGCCGGTAGTCGTCCTCGAAATCGAACGGCCGCGCGTGGCCCATCCAGCCCGACAGCGGCTGGCGCGCGGCGTCCTGGTGGCGGCGCGCGACATAGAGGAAGGCCGGCGCCCCCGGACCGCCATTGAGATATTTGTAGCCGCAGCCGACCGCGAGATCGGCGCCGGCGGCGCCGAGCGCGACGGGCACCGCGCCCGTCGAGTGCGACAGATCCCAGAGGATCAGCGCGCCCTTGGCGTGCGCGGCCGCGGTGACGGCGGCGAGATCGTGCACGCGGCCCGAGCGATAGTCGACATGGGTCAGCATGACGACTGCGGTGTCGTCGTCGATCGCATCGACGAGACGGGCGGCATCGGCGCGGCGCAGGACGACGCGCCCGCCAAGGAGGCCGAGGAGCCCCTGCGCGACATAGACGTCGGTCGGGAAGTTGCCGTCCTCGGTGAGCACGGTCTTGCGGCCCGGGCGCATCGCGACCGCCGCGGCGAGGAGCTTGAACAGGTTCACCGAGGTCGAATCGGCGACGATCACCTCGCCCGGCGCGGCTCCGACGAGGCGCGCGATCTTGTCGCCGACGCGCACCGGGAGATCGATCCACCCGTTCGCCACCCAGCTCCGGATCAGATCGCCGCCCCATTCGCGGCGGACGACCGCCTCGAGCCGTGCCGCGGTCGCGCGCGGCGCTGCGCCGAGCGAGTTGCCGTCGAGATAGACGAGCCCGGCGGGAAGATCGAACCGGTCGCGGAAGCGGGCGAGCGGATCGGCCGCGTCGCGCGCCTCACAGGCGCTCCGCGTGAGCCCGCTCATGGCGTGCGGTTCCGGGTCTCGATCATGCGTCATTATGGCGCTCCCGCCGGCGGCGGTCCAAGCCGGGTGCGGCTCGCCGGCCGCGTCCGTTTGCCCTTGTCGGCTCCCCGGGTGCACGGCATAATGAGGCCAGCCGTTCCGCCCGGCGGCCCGAGAACGCACCGGCTCCGCGCGCTGCGGGGCCGATGGCCGGCGCGACGGCGAGTTCCACAGGGCGCGAGACGACGGTTCGATCATGGAGTTCAACCTGCCGCCGCATTTCTGGCTCGCCCTCGGCGCGATCACGCTCGTCAAGTAACCGGAACCGCACCCGACCCGATCCACCTCGCCCGATCCACCTCTAACGCGCACCGATGTCCCATCTCCTCGCCCTCGCCGCCAGCCCCGAGGCGTGGATGAGCCTCCTGACGCTCACCGCGCTCGAAATCGTCCTCGGCATCGACAACATCATCTTCCTGTCGATCATCGTCAGCCGGTTGCCGGCGCACCAGCGCGACCTCGCGCGGCGTCTCGGCCTCGCCGGCGCGCTGGTGATGCGCATCGCGCTTCTCGCGACGATCACGTGGATCATCGGGCTCACCAAGCCGGTGTTCTCGCTGTGGGACCACGACGTGTCGTGGCGCGACATCATCCTGATCGGCGGCGGCGTGTTCCTCCTCGTCAAGGCGACGATGGAGATCCATCTCATGATGGAGGGTCACGATGGCGCGGGCCCCCATCTCCGCGCGCCGACGAGCTTCGCCTCGGCGATCGTCCAGATCATGATCATCGACCTCGTGTTCTCGCTCGATTCGATCATCACCGCGGTCGGCATGGCCGACGAGCTCGCGATCATGATCATCGCGGTCTGCATCGCGATCTTCATCATGCTGGTCGCGTCGGGCCCGGTCAGCGCGTTCATCCACGAGCACCCGACCGCCAAGATGCTGGCGCTCGCGTTCCTGCTGCTGGTCGGCATGGCGCTCACCGGCGACGGGATGCATTTCCACATCCCGCGCGGCTATCTCTACTTCGCGATCGCGTTCTCGATCCTGGTCGAGGCGCTCAACATCACGGTATCGAACCGGCGGCGTCGGCGCCGGGCGGCGGAGGCTGCGGCGGAGGCGGGCGGCGCACTGCCGCCGGCTCACTGACGCGCCGGCCGGTCGGCGGGCGTCACCGTCCGCGTCTCGAGCCGGCCGGCCCGGATCACGGTCACCGCGCAGGGTTTGCCGATCCGCGCCGCGCCGAGGAGGCGGTGCAGCGCGTCGATCCCGTGCACCGGTGCGTCGTGGAACGCGACGATAACGTCCATCGGCGCGAGGCCGCCCCGATCGGCGGGTCCGCCCGGCGCGACCTCGATGATGCGGACCGCGCTCTCGCCGGCGGCGATCTGGCGCTGCAATCGGCGCGGCAGCACGACGGTCTGGCCGGCGAAGGGTGCTGCGAAGGTGGCGGCGATCGCCTCGGCTCCGGCGACGACGTGGCTGTTGGTCAGCATGAACCCGTCCGGCGTGATCGCGACCGCCGAGCCGCTGCCGCTGCCACCACCGCTGCCGCCGCGCCCGCGCCCGCGCGCCGCGGCGAAGCGCATCGCGAGATGGGCGACCGCGGGCGCCACGACCTCGACCGCGCGCGTCACCGCGTGCGAATAGGCGTCGAGCAGCCGATCGTCGTCGGGCGGCGCGGGCGCGACATCGCTGCCGGCGCGTTCGGTCTCGTCGCGGATATGTCTCAGGCCGTCCATCGGTCCCTCCGGGTCAGGCCCTCGATATGGGGACGGCACGCGGCGGCCGCAAATCGCTCTCGCGCGGGCCCGCACGCGCGGGGGCGGCGCGCGGTTGACGGGAGCGCGGCCGCGTTGGAAGATCCGCCAACACGATGGACGGGAGGCGACGATGGACGTGCGCGCGGCGGTGGCCTTCGAGGCCGGCAAGCCCTTGACGATCGAGACCGTGAGCCTCGACGGTCCCAAGGCGGGCGAGGTGATGGTCGAGATCAAGGCGACCGGCGTCTGCCACACCGACGCCTACACGCTCTCCGGGCGCGATCCGGAGGGCCTCTTCCCCTGCATCCTCGGCCACGAGGGTGCCGGCGTCGTCGTCGAGACCGGGCCCGGGGTCACCGGCGTCCGCAAGGGCGACCACGTGATCCCGCTCTACATCCCCGAGTGCCGGCAGTGCGAGTACTGCCTCTCGGGCAAGACCAATCTCTGCGTCGCGATCCGCGCCACCCAGGGCAAGGGCCTGATGCCCGACGGCACCAGCCGCTTCTCCCGGGGCGGCAAGCCCATCCTCCATTACATGGGTACCTCGACGTTCTCGAACTACACGGTGCTGCCCGAGATCGCGGTCGCGAAGATCCGCGAGGACGCCCCCTTCGACAAGGTCTGCTATATCGGCTGCGGCGTCACGACCGGGCTCGGCGCGGTCATTAACACCGCGAAGGTCGAGGCGGGATCGCGCGTCGTCGTGTTCGGGCTCGGCGGCATCGGGCTCAACGTCATCCAGGGCTGCCGCATGGTCGGCTGCGACATGATCGTCGGCGTCGATCTCAATGCGAAGAAGAAGCCGCTCGCCGAGCGCTTCGGCATGACGCATTTCGTCAACCCGGCCGAGGTCGAGGGCGATCTCGTGCCCTATCTGGTCGACCTCACCAAGGGCGGCGCCGACTACTCGTTCGAGTGCATCGGCAACGTCAAGACGATGCGCCAGGCGCTCGAGTGCGCGCATCGCGGCTGGGGCCAGTCGGTCATCATCGGCGTCGCCGGCGCGGGCGAGGAGATCGCGACGCGTCCGTTCCAGCTCGTCACCGGCCGGGTGTGGAAGGGCACCGCCTTCGGCGGCGCCAAGGGCCGCACCCAGGTGCCGCGCATCGTCGACTGGTACATGGACGGCAAGATCGACATCGACAGCCTGATCACCCACGTGATGCCGCTGCCGCACATCAACGAGGCGTTCGATCTGATGCACCACGGCGATTCGATCCGGAGCGTGGTGACATTTTGAGACGCGCGCGGGCTAAGACGGGGGGCGGGCTGAGACGCGCGTGGGCTGAGACGCGCGTGGGTTGAGACGGGGCGGCACGATCACCGCCATGTCGACCGGTGCCGTCGCGCCGGCACACGCCGTCGCACCGCCGAAGCGCCCGACATTCACCCCTCGTCCGCGGCGAACGCGACGGTCGCGGCCATCGCGCGCGCACCGTCGGAAGCGGTCGCCGCGAGCACCGCCGATCGTCCGTCGGAGGCAGGCTCGCCGGTCAGCCGGAACGGCGCGGTGTCGTAGAGCGGCAGGCCGGCGCGGAACGAGAACGCGGCCACCTGGGCACTCGGCCGTTCGGCATGGACGAGCTCGAGCATCAGCCGCGCGATCAGCATCGCCTGGACCAGGAGGCCCGGCATGCCGTGCCCGCGCACATAGTCGCGATCGTAGTGGATGCGGTGGCTGTTGAAGGTGAGCGCCGAGTGGCGGAACATCAGGACCGGATCGGGCACGACAACGCGCGACCAGCGTGGCGGCGCCACCGGCACGGACTCCGGCGCCGCGGGTGAGGCAGCCGCCGCCGGTCCGCCGCCGCCGGGCCGATAGACGATGTCGTTCTCCTCGACCACGGCGAGACCGCGCGGGCCGATGACGCGGTGCTCGACGCGGGCTAAGATCATGCGCCCGCTCTTACCCTCCTTGGGCTCGAAGCCGGTGACCTCGCTCTCGCGCGTGATCGCGTCCCCGATCAGGATCGGCGCGCGGAAGCTGAACCGGGCGCCGGCGAAGAGTTTCGCCGGAAAGCCCTCGATCGCCGGGAGGAGCGTCTCGTCCCGCGGCAGGCCGTCCTCGCCGAGCCGCTCGGGCGGCAGCTTGGTGGTGCAGAAGAGGCCGTGCCAGAGGGGCGGCAGCGGATCGCCCGACGCGGGCGCACGCCCGGTGCGAGCGAACATCGCCATCATCGCCGCGACCGGCGCGGCCGTCACCACGTCGGCGGCGGCGACGATGCGCCCGACCGCGCGCGTGGCGGAATCCGGGAGCGTCATCGCCGCCCGGCCCGCGTTTACGCCTTGGCGAGACGGGCCGGCCGGGTCGCCTGGAACTCGATCACGTAGAGAAGCGCGCCGACCGCGATGCCGGCGAGCGAGAAGCCGAGCGAGGACACGCCGAAGAAATGCGTCTCCGGCACGATCGCGAAGGCGCCCGCGAGCACGAGGATCATACGTTTCAGGATCCCGAGATCGCGCCACACGAAGCCGACCAGCGCGGCGGTGACGAAGTGGATGCCGACGCAGGCGCTCACCACATCGATTATGATGCTCGTCGTGTCGCCCTTCATCAGGAGGCCGGGCGAGATCACGAACATGAACGGCACGATGTAGAGGAACCAGCCGATGCGACAACACGCCCATCCGGTCTGCATCGCGCCGGCACCGGAGAGGTTGGCCGCCGCATAGGCCGCGAGCGCGACCGGCGGCGTGATCATCGACAGCATGCCGTTATAGAGGATGAACATGTGCGCGCTCATCTTGTCGAGACCGGCCTGGACGAGGCCGGGCGCGACCAGCGCCGCGAGAAGCACATAGACCGCCGTCGTCGGCATGCCCATGCCGAGGACGAAGCTGACGAAGGCGGTGATCACGAGGAGCAGGAACAGGCTGCCGCCGCCGAGCTTGACTAGCCAGAGCGTCAGCGCGAAGGCGAGTCCGGTCATGTTGAGGACGCCGATCACGATGCCCGCGGCCGCGAGCGTCGTGAAGAGATCGGTCGTCGTCCGCCCGGTCGCGGCGAGCGATTTCCAGAGATCGGATACCCGGATGCGCTGGCCGCGATAGGGGCGCAGCATGCCGACGACGAAGACCATCACCGTGCACGCGATGCCCGCGATCTCGGGGTCCTGGTCCCAGGCGAACAGGAAATAGATCAGGACGATGAACGGGATGAGGAGGTGCCAGCCTTCCTTCATCACCTGCAGCAGCGCCGGCACGCGCTCGTTGAGGCGCGTCAAATTGCGCTGGCCGGCGACGACGTCGACCTGGACGTAGAGGCTCCAGAAGAACAAGGCCGCCGGGATCGCCGCCGCGATGCAGATCTCGGCATAGGTGACCTGGAGGAACTCCGCCATCAGGAACGCGGCAGCGCCCATCACGGGCGGCGTGATTTGGCCGCCGGTCGAGGAGACGGCCTCGATCGCGCCCGAATCGACCGCGGTGTAGCCGGTCCGCTTCATCAGCGGGATGGTGAGGACGCCGCTCGACACCACGTTCGAGACCGCGCTCCCCGAGATCATGCCGAACAGCGCGGACGACACGATGCAGACCTTGGCCGGGCCGCCGCGCGCCTTGCCGAACATGGCCATGCACACGTCCATGAACCAGTCGCCGCCGCCCGACCGCATCAGGACCTCGCCCATCCAGATGAACACGATCACGACGGAGGCGCCGATCACCATCGGCGTGCCGAAGATCGCGCTCGGGTCGAAGGCGAGATAGGAAACGAGCGCATCGAGCTTGGCCGGCTTGCCGCGCAGATCCTGCGGCATCAGGTGCGCGACCAGCGCATAGGCGAGGAAGAACAGGACGATCGACAGGAGCGCCCAGCCGGTGCAGCGCCTGAGCGCATCGAGCACCAGGACCAGTACGATGACGGCGAGGACCAGGATCTCGGGCGTGCGGAACGAGACGTCGAGGAGAAGCCGCGGATATTCGCTCGCGATCCAGAGCCCGGTCAGGAGCCCGATCCAGCCGAGCGCGACGTCGTGGAGCGGCAGGCCGTTGTGGCGCTTGCCGCGCCAGTTGAACGAATGGAACGCGGTCGCGAGCGCGAGGCCGAGGACGAGGCCGACGAACTGCTCGGTGTAGAAGGCGAAGCCGAGCCGCTGCGGCACCTGGAGGATCCAGATCAGACAGACGGCCGTCAGGAGGCCGCCGAGCGTGTTCGCGCTGTAGCGCATGAACGGATGCGCCGGATCGCCACCGCCCGCGACGAAGCTTTCCGACGCGTGGAAGCCCTCGATCGGCTTGATGCCTGCCGTCTCGTTCGTCATCGGCTGATCCGCCTCACTGTTCGCGGTCGCATCGTCCGGTCGGCCCGGCTCATTCCTTGGGCGGCCACTGGCCGATCTCGGTGTAGAACCGGATCGCGCCGGGGTGCCACGGCATGTCGATCTTCTCGGTCATCGTGCCGGGGTCGAACCGCTCGAGCACAGGCGTGACCTTGAGGAGGTCGGCCTTGCTCTCGTGCAGCGTCTTCGCGATTCGATAGGAGAGATCGTCGGGAAGCGCGTTGTTGCCGACGAGGAACATCGAGTACGCCATGACGTGGATCGGCTCGAGCACGCCGACATTGTGCGGCGCCGGGTCGACGCGGAGCGGGCGCGACGGGATGATCTTGTTCATGCGCGCGACCGCCTCGGCGCCGGTGTCGATGCTGATGAAGCGGATGCCGCCGCGGCTCGCGAGATCGGCGTGCGCCTTCTGCACCTGCGCCGTGCCGCCCGGGCCGATGGCCGAGGCGTCGAGCCGGCCCTGGCCCATCATCTCGGCGGCCTGGAACAGGTTGACCACCGGCACCGGTCGGGCGTCGGCGCTCGAGATGCCGCCATTGGCGAGAAGCGCCTCCTGCACCACCGCCCCCGTCGTCTGCCCGGCATAGCCGGAGGCGAGCCGCATGCCCTTGAGATCGGCGATCTTCTTCACCGGCGAATCGGCCGGCACCATGAAGGCAAGCGGCAGCGGGAAGATGCGCGCGATCAGCCGGAGGTTCGGGTTGGGCTTGCCCGCGAACGTGTCCGTCCCCTGATAGGAGGTGAGCGAATCGAGCACGTTGGCGATGCCGATATTCACCTCGTTCCGGTTGATGAGCGGCATATAGGTCGAGGTGCCGGCCATCGGCTGCACCCGGATCTGCTGCTTCATCTTGTCGTCGATCACCTTGGCGATCGCGGCGCCGGCGTTGAACTGGAGCGAGCCCTGCGGGTTGGTGCCGAGCGAGAGCACGTCGATCTGCGCGGCGGCGAGCGTCGGCGCGGCGGCGAGCGCGGCGGCGAAAGCGAGGGTGCGAAGCGATATCATCGCGATTGCTCCTGTTGCGCGAAACGCCGCTCGCCCGTCAGTCCCGCGGCGGCCACTGGCCGATCTCCTGGTAGAACTTGACCGCGCCGGCGTGGAACTCGGCCTCGACCTTCTCTGTCATGCGCTTCGGATCGAAGCGCGCGAGCACGGGCGTGATGGCGACCAGCGCCTCGCGGTTCTCGTGCAGCATCCGGGTGACGCGGTAGACGAGCTCGTCCGCGACCGCGCGGTTCGACGTGAGATAGATGCTGTAGCCCATCACCCAGGTGGCGCCGATCACGCCCGGCAGATGCGGCGCCGGCTCGACCAGCATCGGATAGCCCGGGAACGCGGCCTTCATGCGCGCGACGGCGCCGGCGCTGGTGTCGATCGACAGGAAGCGCACGCCGCCGCGCGAGGCGAGATCGGCGTGCGCCTTCTGCACCTGCGGCGTGCCGGGACCGATCACCGCGGCGTCGGTCCGTCCCGCCGCCATCGCATCGGCGCCGGCGAAGGCGTTGACCACCGGTACGCCGCGGACATCGTCGGGCGCGAGCCCGGCATTGGCGAGGAGCGCGTCCTGGAGCTTCCGCACCGTCGACTGGCCGGCATAGCCCGAGGGAAAGCGGAGCCCCTTGGTCTCGGCGATCGTGCGCGCCGGCGAATCCGCCGGCACCACGACGGTGAGCGGCAGCGGGAAGATGATCCCGACGATGCGGAGGTTGGGATGGGGCTTGCCGGCGAACGGGTCGAGCCCCTTCACTGCGGTCACGGTGTCGTCGACATTGGTCACGCCGAACTCGACCTCGTTGCGGTCGAGGAGCGGCACGTAGGTCGACGATCCCGCCGTCGGTTGCACGCGCACCTGCACGCGCAGCTTGTCGTCCATCACCTTCGCGATCGCGGCGCCGGCGGTATAGAAGAGCGAGCCCTGCGGGTTGGTCGCGATGGTGACGACCTGCGCCTCGGCGGCGCCGACCCAGGCGAGCGTGGCGACACCCATGGCGAGGGCGCAACGAGCGATCGACATCTCACTCTCCCTGCCGACGCGTTGATCCGCGCCGTTGTTATCGGCCTCGCCGCGGCGCCTTCAGTCCTTCGGCGGCCACTGCCCGATTTCCTGGTAGAACTTGATCGCGCCCGGATGCCACGGCGCCTCGACCTTCTCGGTCATGCGCTTGGGATCGAAGTCCTTGAATGCCGGGGTGATCTTGTCGAGCTCGCTTTTTTGCTCGTGGAACATCTTGGCGACGTTGTAGACCAACTGGTCGGGGGCCTTCTCGTGCGTCGTGAAATAGACGCTATAGGCCATCACCCAGGTCGGCTCGGTGATGCCGGCGAAATGCGGCGCCGGCTGGATCAGATAGGGCCGCGACGGCAGCACCTTCTGCATCCGCGCGATCGCGTCGGGCGCGGTGTTGAGCGGCAGGAACCGGACCCCGCCGCGGCTCGAGAGGTCGGCGTGCGCCTTCTGGATCTGGGCGATGCCGGGTGCCGAGGTCGAGGCGTCGACGCGGCCCTGCGCCATCGCATCGACGCCGGTGAAGAGATTGACCACCGGCACCTGGCGCATGTCCTCGGTCGAGAGATTGACGGTCGCGAGATAGGCGTCCTGGACGACGCGCCCGGTGAGCTGGCCGTTATAGCCCGACGGCATGCGCACGCCCTTGAGATCCTCGAGCCGCTTGATCGGTGAATCCGCCGGCACCAGGATCGACAGCGGCAGCGGGAACGCGATCGTCACCACGCGGAGGTTCGGGTTGGGCTTGCCCGGGAAGTTGCCGGTGCCCTTGATCGCGTTCTGGGTGTCGTCGACATTGGTCAGGCCGAACTCGACCTCACCGGTGTTGATCAGGGGGATGTAGGTCGACGAACCGGCCATCGGCTGGACCCGCGCCGGGAGCTTGAGCTTGTCGTCCATCACCTTGGCGACGGCCGAGGAGGCGTTGAAGAAGATCGAGCCCTGCGGGTTGCTCGCGATGGTGATGACCTGCTGCGCCGCGGCGCCGCCGGCGAGTGTCGCGGCCATCGCGGCGCCGAGTGCGAGTATTGCGAGCCTCATGGGGGTCCAGCTCCTGGCTAGGGGTCTCGAAGTCTCTTCTCTATAGAAGTCGTCCGGCCAAGTCTTCCGGCCCCGCAAGCATGCGGTTCATGCAAGGCGCACCCACGGGGCGCCACGACACCGCCACGGCCCACCACGCGCCTTTGGGGCGCGGCGCGGCGGCGCCGGTCGGGGGCGAGGCTGCTATAGCGACGCCCCCCGGGGCGCGCAATGCTTTTCTGGATAAACGGCCGCCGGTGCGACGCTCGGTCCCGTCGCCGTGCCGTCGCTCAGTCGCGCGGCGGCCATTGGCCGATCTCGCGATAGAACCGCGCGGCGCCCGGATGCCAGGTCGCCGCGACCCGTTCGGTCATGCGGGCGGGGTCGAAGGCGGCGAGCGCCGGCACGGTCCTGGCGAGATCGTCGCGGCTCTTGTGGAGAGTCGCGGCGAGCCGATAGACGAGGTCGTCCGCCGTCTGATTGTTCGCGAGGACGAACATGCTATAGGCCATGGTCCAGGTCGGCGCCGCCATGCCGGGGTGCTGCGGCGAGGGCTGGAGCTGCATCGGCCGCGACGGGATGAGCTTGCGCATCCGCTCGACCGCGGCGGCGTCGGTCTCGATCGAGACGAAGCGGAGGCCGCCGCGGCCGGCGAGATCGGTATGCGCCTTGTGGACCTGGGCGCTCGACGGACTGATCACCGCGGCATCGACCTTGCCCTGGGCGAGGCCCTCGATCGCGGCGAACAGGTTGACCATCGGGACCGGCCGGATGTCGGCGCTGCCGAGGCCGCCATTGGCGAGCATCGCCTCCTGGACGACCCGCGCCGTCGTCTGCCCGGGATAACCGCCGCCCATGCGCAGGCCCTTGAGATCGGCCGTCCGCCGGACGGTCGAATCCGCCGGCACCGCGAGGCCGAGCGGCAACGGGAACAGGGTCGCGACGACGCGGAGATTGGGGTTGGGCTTGCCCTCGAACGCGGCCGTGCCGGCGACCGCGGTCTGGAGCTCGTCGACATTGGCGAGCCCGAGGTCCATCTCCGCCCGGTTCATCAGGGGCAGATAGGTCGACGTGCCGGCCATCGGCTGGACGCGGGCCTGGACGGCCATCTTCTCGTCCATGACCTTCGCGACCGCCACGGCGACATTGTAGAGGAGCGCCCCTTGCGGGTTGGACCCGATGGTCACCACCTGGGCCGCCGCCGCGCCCGTGAGCGCGACGAGACCCATCAACCCGGTCAACCCGGCGACGATCGCCTTCATCCGTTTCCTCCGCTTCCTGCCGCCGACGGCACCGTCGGGGCCCGAGGTGACGTGGTGCCGGCGCGGCGCCGGGCAAGGATCAGACGCGTTCGATCACCATCGCGATGCCCTGGCCGACACCGATGCACATGGTGCAGAGGGCGTAGCGCCCCTTGGTGCGCTCGAGCTCGTGGAGCGCCGTGGTCACAAGGCGCGCCCCGCTCATCCCGAGCGGGTGGCCGAGCGCGATCGCGCCGCCGTTCGGGTTGACGTGCGGCGCGTCGTCGGCGAGCCCGAGGTCGCGGGTGACCGCGAGCGACTGGGCGGCGAAGGCCTCGTTGAGCTCGATCACGTCCATGTCGTCGAGCGTGAGCCCGGCGAGCGCCAGCACCTTGCGCGTCGCGGGCACCGGGCCGATCCCCATGATCCGGGGCGGCACGCCGGCGGTCGCGGCGGCGACGACGCGGGCGCGCGGGGTGAGCCCCTCGGCCTTGGCGCGCGCCTCGGAGGCGACGATCAGCGCACAGGCGCCGTCATTGACGCCCGAGGCGTTGCCCGCCGTCACGGTCCCGTCCTTCCGGAACGCAGGCCGGAGCTTGGCGAGGCTTTCGATCGTCGTGTCGGCGCGCGGGTGCTCGTCGCGGTCGACGAGGCGCGGATCGCCCTTGCGCGAGGGCATCGAGACCGGCGTGATCTCGCCCTTGAAGCGGCCGGCGGCCTGGGCGGCGACGGCGCGGCTCTGGCTCCGGAGCGCGAAGCCATCCTGGTCCTCGCGCGTGATCTGGCGCTCCTGGGCGAGATTCTCGGCCGTCTCGCCCATCGCGTCGACGCCGAACATCTTCTCGAATTTCGGGTTGATGAAGCGCCAGCCGAGCGTTGTGTCCTGGAGCTTCATGTCGCGGCTGAAGGCGCCGTCGGGCTTGCCCATGACGAAGGGCGCGCGCGACATGCTCTCGACGCCGCCGGCGACGACGAGACCGGCCTCGCCGAGCCGGATCGCGCGGGCGGCCTGGGCGAGCGCGTCCATGCCCGAGCCGCACAGCCGGTTCACGGTGACGCCGCCGACCGCGATCCCGAGCCCGGCGAGAAGACCGGCCATGCGCGCGACATTGCGGTTGTCCTCGCCCGCCTGGTTCGCGGCGCCGTAATAGACGTCGTCGACGCCCGCCCAGTCGACCTTGGGATTGCGCGCGACGAGCGCGGCGATCGGCACCGCGGCGAGGTCGTCGGCACGCATCTCGCTGAGCGCGCCGGCATAGCGGCCGATCGGTGTCCGGGTGGCGTCACAGACAAAGGCTTCGGTCATGGCGCACTCTCTCGCTGGGCGGAACGGGACGGGGTCTCGTCATTGTCATGGAACCGGGCGGCGGCGGCAATCGGCGTCATGCGCCGGCGTCACAGGATCCGGCACGCCTCGTCGAAGCTGAGCCGGCCCCATTTCTGGCGCACCATGGCGACATCACCATAGCCGAGGGCGCAGATGAAGTTCGATGCGATGCGGGTGCCGGCGAAGAAGATCGCGTCGAGCTTGGCGTTGTCGAAGCCCGAGAGCGGCGCCGCGTCGAGCCCGAGCGCGCGCGCGGCGATGAGGAGATAGGCACCCTGGAGCGTGCCGTTGCGGAAGGCGGTGACCTGGGCGAGCTGCTCGTTGGCGGCCCAGAGGCCGGGCATCGGGCCGGGGCAGAGCCGCCCGGCATAGGTGTGGAAGTCGAGGTCGTGGCCGATCACCGCGACGACCGGGGCGGTCATCGTCTTCGCGACATTGGAGGCGACGAGCGCCGGCCTCAGCCGCTCCTTGGCGGCGGCGGTCTTGAGGAACACGATCTTCGCCGGGCACGAGCAGGCGCTGGTCGGGCCCCACTTCATCACCTCGTAGAGGGTGTGGATCAGCGTGTCGGGGACCGGGCGGTCCATCCAGGCATAATGCGAGCGCGCCTCGATGAACAGGAGATCGAGCGCATCGGCATCGAGCCCGGCGATGCGCGCACGCACCCGGCGCACCGCGTCCTGCGCCTGCCTCGTCGGATCGTCCATGGGCTCCTCCCCGCTCGCTCCCCGGCGGCCTCTTATAGCAGCCCCCGCCTTGTCCCGCCCGCCCGCTTGACCCCGCCCGCTTGACAGGGCCGGACGGCGCGGGTTCCTTCCCGGTCTCCAACCGAAGATCGGGCGACGGGAGTTCGGGCATGCGCCGGTGGATGGGGTTGATCGCGGTCGGTGCGCTCGTGCTCGGCGCCGCCGACGCCCGGGCGGGCGATGTCGAGAAGGGCAAGCAGGCCTACGGCAAATGCAAGGCCTGCCATGCGCTCGAGGACGGCAAGACCGGCATCGGCCCGAGCCTCCACGGCATCTTCGGGCGCAAGGCCGGAAGCGTGCCCAAATTCGCCTACTCGAAGGACATGGCCGCGCTCGGCCTCGCCTGGGACGACGACTCGCTCCGCAACTATCTCCGCAACCCGAAGCAGATGGTGCCCAACACCAAGATGGTGTTCGCCGGCATCACCCGCGACGCCGAGCTCGACGACCTCCTCGCTTATCTCAAGGTGGCGACGAAGCCGCAGTGACCGGGCGGTCGATCCGTGTGGTCGAGAACGACGGGTTCCGCGCATAGCGCGCCGCCTCCTCGGCCTCGCCGAAGAAGAATCCGAAGATGCCGAAGCGCCGCCCGCGCGTCACCGGCATCGCCTCGTGCAGGAGAGCGCACGAGAAGATCACCGCACCGCCCGTGTCGGGCTTGTAGGGCGGGCCGCCATACTCGGGAAAGCGGAGCGCGCCGCCGTCATAGTCGGCGTTGAGATTGAGCGACATCGCGAAGCGGCGATGCAGCGTCGAGGGCACGGTGTTGTCGCGATGCGCGGCGAAATAGCCGCGGCGTGCGCCGTCATAGCAGCCGATGCGGAGCGTCTCGACGCGCGTGACCGCGAAGTGGAACGCCTTCTCGATCTCGGGCAGAAGGCGGGCGCGGAAGATCGCGAAGATCTCCTGCGTCGGCGGCTCGAGGTCGGGGAGGAACACGTCGTCGCGGACCTTGACGTCGGCCTTGAGAAGGCGGCGCCCGCCGCGATCGCCGTCGACGCGGCCCTCGACGCGATCGCCGCCCTCCCAGAGCGCGATCAGCCGCGCGCAGTGCTCGGGCGCGAGAAGGCCCGGCACCGTGAGGACGGGCGCCTGGTGGCGCACGATGGCGGCCGTGGCGGCGGCGCGCGGCATCGCATCGAGCCGGGCGA
>VGEU01000080.1 GCA_016869145.1 Alphaproteobacteria bacterium
CGGCGGCGCGGCAGCGAGCCGAGCGCCTCGACGAGCTGGAACGCGAGCCCGCGCGCGGCGCCGGCGAGCGTCGCCGCCTCGCCGAGCCGGAAAAGGGCCTCGAGATCGGCGCGGAGACACCGCCCGAGCCAGTCGGCGAGGCGCGCCTCGATCCGCCGCCGCATCGGATCCGCCACGAGCTCGCTCGCGACGGTCTCGATGCGGGGCGAAAGCAGGGTGCCGTTCGGGCGGAGCCGCGCGATCGCTGCCCCTTGCCACAGGATCGCGCCATCGGGGGCGAGCGTCACCGCCTCGTCCGGCCCGCTCTCCAGTTGTTGCACGCGGCGGATGATCTCGCCGACGAGCGCGCGATGGGCGGCGGCGAGGAGCGCCCGCAGCATTTCGCTGCTGCCGCCGGCGTCGGGCACGAAGCGGAAACCGTCGAGCCGGCCGATCGCCTCGCCCTCGACCACGACCGCGTTGTCGCGCCCGACCAGCGCGATCGGCGCGCCGTCGGCCGCCCGCATCCGGCTCACCACCGCGGCGCGCCGGTCGACGAAACGCTGCGTCAGCCGGTCATGGAGCGCATCCGACAGCCGGTCCTCGATCTGGCGCGCCCGCTCCTGCCAGTGCACCGCGTCGTCGACCCAATCCGGCCGGTGCGACACATAGGTCCAGGTCCGGACATGGGCAATGCGCGCCATCAGCGTGTCGATGTCGCCGTCGGTGCGCTCGAGGCGGGCGAGCTGGTCGGCGACCCAGTCGGTCGGCAGGCGCTCGGTGTCGGACGTCAAGTGGCGGAAGATGCGCGCCTGGAGCCGGGTGTGCGCCTCGGGCATGGTCTTGCGGAAGTCGGGAATCTGGCAGACGTCCCACAACAGCATCACCCGCCGCCGGCCGCGCGCGGTCAGCGCGATGTCGTCCTCGCGCGCGAGATGGACGAGCGACAGGTGGTCGTCGGCCATCCGCGCGCGCACCAGCGCGGCGTGGCGCGGCGCCCCCTCGAGCGCGAGCAGGAGGCCGCGCGCCGAGGAGAAGTCGAGGTCGTGGTTGCGCCAGAACACCGCCGCGAGCGGATCGAAGCGGTGGCTCTCGACCGCCTCGACGAGCTCGGGGTCCATCGGGCCGAGCTCGGCGGAGGGCCCGAACGTGCCGTCGGCGAGATGACGCCCGGCGCGGCCGGCGATCTGGGCGATCTCGGGCGCCGACAGCCGGCGCTGGCGGCGGCCGTCGAACTTGGCGAGGCTCGCGAAGGTGACGTGGTCGATCGACATGTTGAGGCCCATGCCGATCGCATCCGTCGCCACCATGTAGTCGACCTCGCCGGCCTGGTAGAGCGCGACCTGGGCGTTGCGGGTGCGCGGGCTGAGCGCGCCGAGGACGACCGCCGCGCCGCCGCGCTGGCGGCGCACCAGCTCGGCGATCGCGTAGACCTCGTTGATCGAGAACGCGACCACCGCGCTCCGCTTCGGCAGCCGGGTCAGCTTCTTCGGTCCACCATAGCCGAGCCGCGACAGCCGCGGCCGGGCGATGAACACGGCCTCGGGCACGAGGGCGCGGATCACCGGGCGCATCGTGTCGGCGCCGAGTAGCATGGTCTCGACCAGGCCGCGGGCGCGCAACAGCCGGTCGGTGAAGATGTGGCCGCGCTCGGGATCGGCGCACATCTGGACCTCGTCGAGGGCGAGGAAGTCGACCGGCCGGTCGAGCGGCATCGCTTCGGTGGTGCAGAGGAAATAGCGCGCCGTCGGCGGCGCGATGCGCTCCTCGCCGGTGATCAGCGCGACCTGGCGCGCGCCCTTGAGTTTGACCACCTTGTCGTAGTTCTCGCGGGCGAGGAGCCGGAGCGGAAAGCCCATCATGCCGGAGGGGTGCCCGAGCATGCGCTCGATGGCGAGATGGGTCTTGCCGGTATTGGTCGGCCCCAGGACGGCACTCACGCGGGGCCGGAGGTCGCGGCTGGCCATGGCCCAGTATCGGCGATCGGCGCCGCCCCTGTCACGCCTCGCATGACCCCCCGGCCGGGGGGGGGTTGCAGACCCCGGCGCGCGGCCGCATATGAACCGGACGACAAAGCGCGCAAGACGGCCGGGGAGGGCCGCAGATGAGCGAAGAGCGCCTCAGCTTCCAGACCGAGGTCGGACGGCTTCTCCACATCGTCGCCAACTCGCTCTACAGCGAGCGGCAGATCTTTCTCCGCGAGCTGATCTCGAACGCCTCCGACGCCTGCGACCGGTTGCGCTACGAGGCGATCACCCGGCCCGAGCTCGTCGCCGACGACCCCGAGTACCGCATCCGCATCGTCGTCGACAAGGCCGCGCGCACGCTCGAGATCGCCGACAACGGCATCGGCATGAACCGCGCCGCGCTCGTCGACGATCTCGGCACGATCGCGCGCTCGGGGACGGCGGCGTTTCTCGAGCGGCTGACCGGCGATGCGCGCAAGGACATGGCGATGATCGGCCAGTTCGGCGTCGGCTTCTATTCCGCGTTCATGGTCGCCGACACCGTCGCCGTGGTGACGAGGCGCGCCGGCGAGGCCGAGGCGTGGCGCTGGGCGTCCGACGGCAAGGGCACGTTCACCGTCGCGCCGGCCGAGAAGGAGACGCGCGGCACGCGGGTGATCCTCTCCCTCGCCGCCGACGCCGACGAGTTCCTCGAGCCGGCGCGCCTCGCGCATGTGGTCAAGACCTATTCCGACCACATCGCGATCCCGATCCTCTTCGTCGAGGACGGTGCGGAGGAGAAGATCAACGCCGCCGCTGCGCTCTGGATGCGCCCGCGTGCCGAGATCACCGCGGCGCAATACGCCGAGTTCTACCACCATGTCGGCCACGCCTTCGACGAGCCGTGGGCGACGCTCCACTGGCGCGCGGAAGGCACGATCGAATACACCGCCCTCCTGTTCATCCCGTCGACCAAGCCGTTCGATCTCTTCAACCCCGAGCGCAAGCACCGGGTGAAGCTCTATGTCCGGCGCGTCTTCATCACCGAGAACTGCGACGGCCTGGTGCCGGCCTGGCTCCGCTTCGTGCGCGGCCTGGTCGACACCGAGGACCTGCCGCTCAACATCAGCCGCGAGCTCCTGCAGGCCAATCCGCGCATCGCCCGCATCCGGAGCGGGATCGTCAAGCGCGTGCTTGGCGATCTCGCGCGCAAGGCCGAGAAGGAGCCCGACGCCTTCGCCGCGTTCTGGGACAATTTCGGCGGCGTCCTCAAGGAGGGGCTCTACGAGCCGAGCGAGCATCGCGACGAGATCCTGGCGCTCGCCCGCTTCCGCACCACCGCGGGCGAGACGCTCGCGAGCCTCGAGGACTATGTCGGTCGCATGAAGGAGGGACAGAGCGCGATCTACTATCTCACCGGCGAGGACCGCGCGATGCTCGATCAGAGCCCGCATCTCGAGGGCTTCCGCGCCCGCGGCATCGAGGTGCTGCTTCTCACCGATCCGATCGACGAGTTCTGGATCCCGGCGGTGCGGAGCTACAAGGAGAAGCCGTTCCGCTCCGTCACCAAGGGCGGCGCCGATCTCGCCGGCATCGGCGAGGCGCTGGCGACCGAGGGCGAGCCGGTCGACGTCGGTGCGCTCCTCGCGCTCCTCAAGCTCGCGCTCAAGGATGCGGTCAAGGACGTCCGCGTCTCCGACCGGCTGACCGAGAGCCCGGTCTGCCTCGTCGCCGACGAGGCCGACCTCGACATCCGGCTCGAGCGTCTCCTCAAGCAGCACCGCCAGCTCGACGAGGCAAGCCTCCGCATCCTCGAGATCAACCCGCGCCACCCGCTGATGCGGGCGCTCGCCGCCGATGTCGGGCGCGCCGGCGCCGCGTCGCGGCTCGAGGACGCGGCGTGGCTCCTTCTCGACCAGGCGCGCATCATGGACGGCGACCCGCTGCCCGACCCGGCCGCGTTCGCACGCCGGATGAGCGCGGTGATGGCGCGGGCGATCGGGGGCTGAGCGCGGGCCGCGCGCGGCGGCTCAGCGCATCGGCATCTTGAGCGAGAGCGCCGCGGCGCCGAGGATCTCGCCGACCTCGGCCTTCTGCACGATGACCGCGAAGCCGTCGCGCTCGGCGGCACCGAGTGCGGCGAGCGCGACGCGGTATTCGGCCGCCGTGCCCTGCCACACACCGATCTTGCGCCAGATGCGCACGACGTTGGTGTTGACGATCTTGCGCCCGGCGTTCTCGCCGCGCTCGACCGCCGTCTTCTTCTCCTCGTCGTAGAGGACGCCCCACACGACCGCGGGCTCGCCCTGGTGCGCGCCGGCCGGCACCTTGGCGGTGACCGCGCCGTCCTTGCCGGCGATGACGGTGATCGGGAGCCGGGTCCGGTTCATCGCCGCGGCGATCGCGGCCTCAGCCGTCCCCTGGTGCATGCCGGCGAACTCGGTCGTGCCGTCGACCACCATCTGCGGGGTGTAGACGTAGCGGAGCTGGAAGTGCTTGCGATAGGCGTGCTGGCGCTCGGTCATCTGCTTCGACGAGAAGGGATCCCGCCAGCCGATATAGTTCCAGTAGTCGACGTGGAGCGACAGCGCGAGCAGATCCTCGCGCTTGGTGAGCTCGCGCAGATAGGAATCCGCCGGCGGGCACGACGAGCAGCCCTGCGAGGTGAACAGCTCGACCACGACGCGGGTCTGCGCCGCCGGCTCGGCGGCGGCCGGCTGGACGAGGGCGAGAAATCCCGCCGCGATCAGGACCGCGATACGCATGGGCGGAACATAGGAGGGCGCGCGGAGGCCCGCCAATCACGTGTTCTCGACGGGAGCCCCGGGGCCCCCGCCGCCGGCCCCGTTCTCAGGCCCCGTCGTCAGGCCGCCTTAAGCATGTTCCGCAGCACGTATTGCAGGATGCCGCCATGCAGGTAGTACTCGACCTCGTCGAGGGTATCGATCCGGCACACCGCGGTGATGGTGTCGCTGGACCCGTTGGCGCGGCGGATCCGCACCGTGACGTCCATCCGCGGCCGGATGCCGCCGACGAGGCCGGTGAAGTCGAATATCTCGGTCCCGTCGAGCTTGAGCGTCTTGCGGTCGACACCCGGCATGAACTGGAGCGGCAGGATGCCCATGCCGACCAGGTTCGAGCGGTGGATGCGCTCGAAACTCTCGGCGATCACCGCCTTGACGCCGAGGAGCCGCGTGCCCTTGGCCGCCCAGTCGCGCGACGAGCCGGTCCCGTACTCCTTGCCGGCGACGATGAGGAGCGGCACGCCGTCCGCCTGGTAGCGCATCGCCGCGTCATAGACCGACATCTGCAGGCCCGACGGCTGGTGGTGGGTCACGCCGCCCTCGATGCCGGCGACCATCTCGTTGCGGATGCGGATATTGGCGAAGGTGCCCCGCATCATGACCTCGTGATTGCCGCGCCGCGCGCCATAGGAATTGAACTCGGCTGGCCGCACCTGGCGCTCGATCAGATAGGTGCCGGCCGGGCTCTCCTTCTTGATCGAGCCGGCGGGCGAGATGTGGTCGGTCGTCACCGAGTCCGCGAGGATGAGGAGCGGCCGCGCGCCGCTGATGTCGGCCGCCTTGCCCGGCTCCTTCGCCATGCCCTCGAAGAAGGTCGGATATTTCACATAGGTGCTGGTGTCCTGCCAGGCATAGGTCTCGGTGACGTTGGTCTTGATGCCCTTCCACTCGGTCGGGCCGTCGAGCACGTTGGCGTAGCGCTTGCGGAACATCGCCGGCGTGAGCGCAGCCTTGAGCGTGTCGGCGATCTCCTTGTTCGACGGCCAGATGTCCTTGAGGTAGACGGGCTTGCCGTCGGACCCGGTTCCGATCGGGTCCTTGTGGAGATCGAGCGCGAGCGTGCCGGCGATCGCGAACGCGACGACGAGCGGCGGCGAGGCGAGGTAGTTCGCGCGCACCTGCGGGTGGACGCGGCCCTCGAAATTGCGGTTGCCCGACAGCACCGCGCCGACGACGAGATCGCCCTCGTCGACCGCCTCGGCGATCGGATCGGGGAGCGGTCCCGAATTGCCGATGCAGGTCGTGCAGCCATAGCCGACGAGGTTGAATCCGAGCGCGTCGAGATCGGTCTGGAGACCGGCGGCGGCGAGATAGTCGCTCACCACCTGGCTTCCCGGCGCGAGCGAGGTCTTGACCCAGGGCTTGACCTTGAGCCCGCGCTTCTGCGCCTTCCGCGCAACGAGACCGGCGGCGAGCATGACCGAGGGGTTCGACGTGTTGGTGCAGCTCGTGATCGCGGCGATCACGACATCGCCGTCCTTCACCGAATAGTCGGTGCCGGCGACTTGCCGGCTCCGCGTGCCGGCGCCGAGCTCCTTGGCAAATTTCGCGTAGCTCTCGGGCACCGCCGAGAGCAGCACCTTGTCCTGCGGCCGGCGCGGCCCGGCGAGCGTCGGCTCGACCGTGCCGAGATCGAGCGCGAGCGTGTCGGTGAACAGCGGATCGGGCGAGGACGCATCGCGCCACATGCCCTGCGCCTTGGCATAGGCCTCGACCAGCGCGACGACGTCGGCATCGCGCCCGGAGAAGGCGAGGAAGTTGCACGTCTCGCGGTCGATCGGGAAGAAGCCGCAGGTCGCGCCGTACTCGGGCGCCATGTTGGCGATCGTCGCGCGGTCGGCGAGCGCGAGATTGTCGAGGCCGGGGCCGTAGAACTCAACGAACTTGCCGACCACGCCCTTGGCGCGGAGCATCTGGGTGACGGTCAGCACGAGATCGGTCGCCGTCGCGCCTTCGCGGAGCGCGCCGGTGAGCCTCATGCCGACGACCTCGGGGATCAGCATCGAGATCGGCTGGCCGAGCATCGCCGCCTCCGCCTCGATGCCGCCGACGCCCCAGCCGAGCACGGCGAGGCCGTTGACCATCGTCGTGTGGCTGTCGGTGCCGACCAGCGTGTCGGGATAGGCGAGCGTCTTCGACCCGTCGGTCTGGGTCCACACGGTCTTGGCGAGATATTCGAGATTGACCTGATGGCAGATGCCGGTGCCGGGCGGCACGACGCGGAAATTGTTGAACGCCTGCGAGCCCCAGCGCAGGAACTCGTAGCGCTCGCGGTTGCGCTCGAACTCCATCCGCACGTTGTCGCGGAAGGCGCCAGCGGAGGCGAAGGAATCGACCATCACCGAGTGGTCGATGACCAGATCGACCGGGGACAAGGGGTTGATGCGTTGCGGGTTTCCACCCATGTCGAGCATCGCCTGGCGCATCGCGGCGAGATCGACGACCGCGGGCACGCCGGTGAAGTCCTGCATCAGCACGCGCGCCGGGCGGAACGCGATCTCATGATCGGAGGTGCGCTTGTCGGCCCACGCCGCGACCGCCTTGACGTCGTTCACCTTGACCGACCGGCCGTCCTCGTAGCGGAGGAGGTTCTCGAGCAGCACCTTGAGCGAATAGGGCAACCGCGCGATATCGCCATACCCGGCCTTGGCGACCGCCTCGAGGGCGAAATAGTCGTAGCTCTTGGCGCCGACGGCGAGCGTGCGGCGTGCTTTCAGGGTGTCGTGGCCGGAAGCGCTCACGGCGGTCTCCTCGCGAATCTTGATGGGCTGTCCAGGGCATTGAACAGGCTCGGACATTAGCGCCGTTTTGGTTAACGCCTCAAGTCTGCGCCCGGTTGCGCCGGCGCGCGCGGTCGCCGCCGCGGCGTCGTCGGCGGCGCGGTCGGCCGATGTCCTGACGGCGCGATCACACCGGCGTAACCGGCTCGTGTCCGCCCACCAGAATCTTGCCACGATTGGGCCGGGATCGGGACATATTCCCTACCCATTATTTAACGCCTAGCCCCCTCGGACGCTTTACCTCGGCGTCCGACCAGCCGAACAGGCTGGACCCTCTACTCGCCGTCGGCGGTAGCGCCGACGGCGATTTTTTTGGTCTCCCGTCGGCGGCAACGCCGGCGGCGACTTTTTTGGGTCTTACGCCGGCGGCGGGGCGTCCGTTCTCCTCAGAACGGAATGACGAGAAGCGTGTCGATGCGCCGCGAATCGAGGACCACCGTCCGTTCCGCGAACAGAAGCGTCCCGGCCTCCTCGACGATGTGATCGAACATGCGCCCGTTCGCGAACGGCATGATCTCGCCGTCGGCCATGGTGCGCACCACCGAGAAATTGCTGCGCGCCCGGAAGCCGTCGGCCCCGGCCGCGAGCACCCGGACCGCGCTCACCGTGTGGCAATAGACGTGCGGCTCGAAGATGTTGGCGTTGCGGAGCGCCGAGATGCGGTCCCGGAGCATGCCGCGTCCGTCGCAATAGATGAGCGCGACGGGGAGCTTCCGCTCATGGTTCTCGCGCGTGACGACGTGGTAGCGCCCCGCGGCGGTGAAGAACGCGGGCCAGTCCTCGAGCCGGTCGTCGTCGATGCAATGGACGTAGTCGGCGAGGAGCGCCTCGATCCGCGTCTGGAGCACGGGGTCGGGCACGGGCGGTCTCGCGCCGCGGACGGCCGTATCCATGTCAAAGCCCCATGCAGTCGCGCCAGCCCTTCCAGAACCCGCGCACCGCCGCCTCGGTGACGCGCGAGCCCTGGCTCGGCTCGATCCCGGACCCGCCCATCGGCAAGACGGTCCGCGCCCGGCCGTCGGCCTTCGCGGTCTCCTGGATGAAGCCGCCGACGCAGCCGTCCTCCATCGACACGAAGCCCGCCGGCCCGACCAGGTTGTTGACCTTGAGCCGGAGCTCGAGCATGGCCGTGTCGTCGTCCTCGAAGCCGAGCACGGTCCAGATCAGCTCGCTCCGGTCGACGCCCTTGGGCACGAGCTGGCGCACCGCGAGCGCGTTCAGGATCTGCTGCACGACGAGGGTCGGGAACACGGTCTGGATCGAATTCGTCACCGTGTCGCCGAGCTCGAGCCGGTGCTCCATCAGCGACGGATCGTCGAGCTGGTACTGGTCCTTGAGCGAGCGGACCTTCTCGCGCCCGATCTCGTCGTCGGCGATCGGCACGCGCTCGGTATAGCTCAGATGGTGCCAGCCGGATTCGCTGATGCGGATGCCGCCGCCCATCGTCGGGCGCACGACGCCGAAGGTGTTGTGGAACACGTGGAGGAGGCTCGCGTGGTAGGAATCCTTGTTGTTCTCGACATAGAGCTTCCAGTTGTTGGGCAGGATCTGGCTGTGATAGCCGAGCACCTTGAGCGGCTTGATCAGGACGCGGTCGATCGAGCCGAGGAGCTCGGCGCCGATATAGTCGGGAAAGGCCGGCGTGCCGGCGTCGAAGGTCGCGAGCACGAGGCCGCGATAGGTCGCGACGCGGAGCGCCTCGAGCCCGTGCGCGTCCTGGTCGAACGCCTCGGTGAGGCCGCCCTTGCCGCCGACGCCGCGGCGGAACGCGACGCCGGTCAGCCGGCCGCGGAGGTCATAGACCCAGTTGTGATAGACGCAGTTGAACTCGGCGACATTGCCGAACGGCTTGTAGCAGACGAGCGATCCCTTGTGCGCGCAGCGGTTGACGAGCGCGTTGATAGTCCCGTTGGCATCGCGCACCGCGATCACCGGCGTGTCGCCGATGAACGTCGTCTTGTAGTCGCCGGGCGCCGGGATCTCGGTCTCGAGGCAGAGGAAGTTCCAGGTCGGGCCGCGAAAGATGCGCGCCTGCTCGTGCGCATAGATCGCCGGGTCGGTGTAGACCCGATAAGGCACGCCGCTGACATCGCCCGGGCGCCAGGCGAGATCGGGCAGCGGTGCGGTCCGGGCGTCGTCCATCGCGTGTCTCCCGTGGCGGCCGCGGCATGGCGCCGTGGCGCGGCGACGAGCCTAGTGCATCGCCGCGCCGTGGGGAACGCGGCCGAGGCGGCGATTCAATCCGGCCCGGTCATGCTCTAATCTCGCGCCCGGGGAGGCAGGGCATGACCGATTTCAGCGGCCGCGATCTCGCCTGCATGCGGGGCGGGCGGGTGGTGTTCGCCGGGCTCGATTTCGCGGTCGGTGCGGGCGGCGCGCTTCTGCTTACCGGCCCCAACGGATCGGGAAAGTCGAGCCTTCTCCGCCTGATGGCGGGGCTCGGCCGTCCGGCCGCGGGCGCGCTCGCCTGGGCCGGGGTGCCGATCGCGGCCGACCCCGAGGCGCACGCGGCCCGGCTCCAGTTCGTCGGCCATCTCGATGCGGTCAAGCCCGCGCTCACGGTGGCGGAGAATCTCGGCCTCTGGACCCGGCTCGGCGGCGGCACGGGATCGGTCGCCGCCGCGCTCGCCGCCGTCGGGCTCGACCGGCTCGCCGTGACGCCGGCGCGGTTTCTCTCCGCCGGCCAGCGCCGCCGCCTCGCTCTGGCGCGGTTGTGGACGCGCCCCGCGTCCTTGTGGCTCCTCGACGAGCCCACCATCGCGCTCGATCCGCCGTCGGTCGCCGCCGTCGAGGCGGCGATCGCCCGCCACCGTGCGGCGGGTGGCATCGCGATCGTCTCGAGCAATGTCGCGATCGGGCTGCCGGCGGCCGCCGTCGTCGCGCTCGAGCGCTTTGCCGAAGCACCGTGATGGCGGGTTTCGGAACCCTGCTCCGGCGCGAGCTCGTCCTCGCCTGGCGCCAGCCCGGCGATGCCGCGACCGTGCTCGCCTTCTTCGTCCTCGCCGCCGTCCTGTTCCCGTTCGGGGTCGGGCCGGCGCCGAACCTCCTCGCGCAGATGGCAGCCGGGATCGTCTGGGTCACCGCGCTCCTCGCCGCGATGCTGTCGCTCGAGCGCCTGTTCCAGGCCGATCTCGAGGACGGCAGCCTCGATCTCCTGGCCCTCCTGCCGAGCCCGCTCTGGGTCGCGGTCGCGGCCAAGATCGCCGCCCACTGGCTGACGACGGGCCTGCCGCTCCTGGTGGTCGCGCCGGCCGTCGCACTCCTGTTCAATCTCGCCGACGCGGCCTATCCGGTGCTCCTCGCCGCGCTCGCGCTCGGCACGCCGGCGATCAGCCTGATCGGCGCGGTCGGCGCCGGGCTCACGCTCGGCGCCCGGCGCGGCGGGGTCCTCTTGGCGCTCCTCGTCCTGCCGCTCCTGATCCCGGTCCTCATCCTCGGCGCCGCGGCGGTCGATGCGGTGCTCGCCGGGTTGAGCCCCCGCCCGCATCTCCTCCTCCTCGCCGGCCTCCTCCTCGCCGCCCTGGTGCTCTGCCCGTGGGCGGCGACCGCATCGGTGCGCCAGGCGCTCGATTGATCATCACGGACCCGTCATCGGCCGGTCCGCGACGCCGCGCCTTCTTTCATTCGGCCGCCATCCGGACTAAATCCTCCGCATGCTGCACCGCTTCGCGAACCCGGCCCGGTTCCTGCGGATCGCCGCGGTCGTCCAGCCGTGGTGCGCGGCGATCTGCGCGCTCGCGCTGGCGGCCGGCCTCTATGTCGCGTTCTTCGCCTCGCCGCCCGACTACCAGCAGGGCGAGACGGTGCGCATCATGTACGTCCACGTGCCGGCCGCGTGGATGGCGCTGTTCGCCTATGCGGCGATCGCGCTCGCCGCCGCGGTCGGGCTGATCTGGCGCCACCCGCTCGCCTTCGTCGCCGCCGGCGCCGCCGCGCCGATCGGGGCCGCGTTCACCGCGATCTGCCTCGCGACCGGCTCGCTGTGGGGCAAGCCGATGTGGGGCACGTGGTGGGTGTGGGATGCGCGCCTCACCTCGGTCCTCGTCCTTCTCTTCCTCTATCTCGGGCTGATCGCGCTCCGCCACGCCTTCGACGACAGCGACCGTGGGGAGCGCGCCGCCGCCGTCCTCGCGCTCGTCGGCGCGGTCAATCTCCCGATCATCAAGTTCTCGGTCGACTGGTGGAACACGCTGCACCAGCCGGCGAGCGTGGTGAAGATCGGCGGCCCGACGATCCACCCCGCGATGCTGACGCCGCTTCTCCTGATGGCGGCCGGCTTCATGCTGTTCTTCGTCGTCGTGCTCCTGATCCGGATCCGGAGCGAGCTCCTCGCGCGCCGGCTGCGCGCGCTCAGGCTCGCCCAGGCGCATGCCGCCGAGCCCGCCGCCGCGACGCGCGGCCCTGTTCTCGGCTGAGCCGACGATGGACGCGCTCGGGCAGTTCCTCGCGATGGGCGGCTATGGCGCCTATGTGTGGCCGGCCTACGCGATCGCGCTCGTCGTGCTGGCGGGCATCCTGATCGCGAGTGTCCGGACGCTCAACACACGCCGGCGCGCGGTCGCCGCGCTCGAGGCGGCATTGCCGCGCCGGCGCCGGCAAGGCGGGTCTGCGGATGACGCGTAAGCGACGCCGGCTCACCATCGTCCTTCTCGGCATGCTCGCACTCGGCGGCGCGACCGCCCTCGTGCTCGCGGCGTTCGAGGACAATCTCGTCTTCTTCTACAGCCCGACCGACATCGCGACCAAGCCGGTGCCCAAGGACCGCCGCCTCCGCGTCGGCGGCATCGTCGTCGACGGCAGCCTGCAACGCGAGCGGGACGGCGTAACGGTCGCCTTCGTCTTGACCGATCTCGCGACGACGCTCCCGGTCCGCTACAAGGGTGTCCTCCCCGATCTCTTCCGCGAGGGCCAGGGCATCGTCGCGCAAGGACGGCTCGGCACCGACGGCACGTTCGCCGCCGACGAGGTACTCGCCAAGCACGACGAGAACTACATGCCGCCCGAGGTCGCCAACGCGCTCCGGAAGTCCGGCCAGTGGAAAGGCGAGGGTGCGCGATGATCCCCGAGCTCGGCGTCTTCGCCCTCGCCGTCGCCTTCGTCGTCACGCTCGTGCAGTCGACGGTGCCGCTCCTCGGTGCCGCGCGCGGCGATGCGCGGCTGATGGCGGTCGGCTCGGCCGCCGCCACCGCGCAGCTCCTCTTCATCGCCGTCGCCTTCGCGATCCTCACCCTCGCCTATGTGCGCTCCGACTTCTCGGTCGCCAACGTGGCGGAGAACTCGCACACGCTGAAGCCGCTCCTCTACCGGATCACCGGGGTGTGGGGAAACCACGAGGGCTCGATGGTGCTCTGGGTCCTGATCCTCGCCGCGTTCGGCTGGACGGTGGCCGCGCTCGGGCACAATCTGCCGCCGAGCCTGAAGGCGCGCGTGCTCGCGGTGCAGGGCATCATCGGCGCCTTGTTCCTCGCCTTCATCCTGTTCACCTCCAACCCGTTCGAGCGCATCGTGCCGGTGCCGGTCGAGGGCCGCGGGCTCAACCCGCTCCTCCAGGACCCCGGGCTCGCGTTCCACCCACCGTTCCTCTATCTCGGCTATGTCGGGTTCTCGATGGCGTTCGCCTTCGCGGTCGCCGCGCTGATCGAGGGCCGCGTCGATCCGGCCTGGGCGCGCTGGGTGCGGCCGTGGACGCTCGCCGCCTGGTGCGCGCTCACCGTCGGCATCGCGCTCGGCAGCTGGTGGGCCTATTACGAGCTCGGCTGGGGCGGGTTCTGGTTCTGGGACCCGGTGGAGAACGCGTCCTTCCTGCCCTGGCTCGTCGGGACCGCGCTCCTCCATTCCGCGATCGTGGTCGAGAAGCGCGATGCGCTCAAGACGTGGACCGTGCTCCTTGCGATCATCACCTTCGGGCTGTCGCTCCTCGGCACCTTCCTCGTCCGCTCCGGCGTCCTCACCTCGGTGCACAGCTTCGCGGTCGATCCGGCGCGTGGCGTCTTCATCCTCGGCATCCTGATCCTTCTCCTCGGCGGCGCCTTCGCGCTCTACGCGGCGCGCGCGCCGGCGCTCAAGGGCGGCGGCCTCTTCGCGCCGGTCTCGCGCGAGGGCGCGCTCGTCCTCAACAACCTCCTCCTCTGCACCGCCGCCGCCGTCGTCCTGGTCGGGACCCTCTATCCGCTCGTCCTCGATGCGTTCGGCGGCGGCAAGGTCTCGGTCGGCCCGCCCTTCTTCAACCTCACCTTCGTGCCGATCATGGTGCCGACGCTTCTCGCGGTCGTGGTCGGCGCGATGCTGTCGTGGAAGCGGGGCGATCTCGCCGGCGTCATGGGCAGGCTCTGGCTCGCCGCCGGCGCCGCCGGCCTCGTCGCGGTCGCGACGCTCGGGCTCGGCGGCCTCCGCCACGCGCTCGCCGCGCTCGGCTTCGCGCTCGCGGTCTGGCTCGTCGTCGGCATCGCCGTCGATCTCGCCGCCCGGCTCGGGCTCGGCACAGTCGGCGCGCGCGATTGCCTGCGGCGAGCCGCCAAATTGCCGCGCTCGGCCTGGGGCATGGCCGTCGCCCATGCCGGGCTCGGCGTCGTCGTCGCCGGCATCACGGCCTCGGCGCACTGGCAGGTCGAGGAGCTCCGCCTCCTCCGTCCCGGCGAGACCGTCGCGCTCGCGTCCTACGCCGTCACCTTCGACGGCGCGCGCCAGGTCCGCGGTCCCAACTACTCGGCCTGGGAAGGACGCCTCGTCGTCCGCGACGGCGACCGGCTGGTCGCGACGCTCCTGCCGCAGAAGCGCTTCTATCCGGCCGAGGGCCAGACCACGACCGAGGCCGCGATCCACACCACCTGGCTCGCCGACATCTATGTCGTCCTCGGCAAGGCGGAGGAGGGCGGCGCGTGGAGCGTCCGGCTCTACCACAACCCGCTCGTCCCGTGGATCTGGGTTGGCGCCGTGGTGATGGCGCTCGGCGGCATGCTGTCGCTCAGCGACCGGCGGCACCGGGTCGGCGCGCCGCGGCGTGCGGCGCGCGCCGGGTCGGAGCCGTCGGCGGCGAAGGCCTGAGCCGTGCGGCTCCGCTACGTCGTTCCCGCGCTCGTCTTCGCCGTGCTCGCGGCGGTGTTCGCGCTCTATCTCCACCAGGTCGGCTCGGGCGGCAAGAACATCGCCGAGGTGCCGTCGGTGTTCATCGAACGCGCGGCGCCGCCGCTCGCGCTGCCGCCGATCGAGGGGATGACGGGCGGGCTCGCCTCGGCCGATCTCGGCGGGCGCGCCGTCCTCGTCAACGTGTTCGCCTCGTGGTGCCCGCCATGCCGCGCCGAGCATCCGCTCCTGATGCGCCTCGCGCGCGAGGGCGTCCTGGTCTACGGCATCAACGTCAAGGACAAGCCCGCGGACGCCAAGGCCTTCCTCGCCGAGCTCGGCAATCCCTTCGCCCGCATCGGCGCCGACCGCCAGGGACGCGCGGCGATCGACTGGGGCGTCTACGGCTATCCCGAGACCTTCGTCGTCGACCGCGACAGCCGCATCCGCTACCGCCATGTCGGCGCGATCACCGAGCGCGACCTCGAGACCGTGATCCGTCCGCTGCTCGCCCGGCTCGCGCGATGATCCGCGTCCTCGCCGTCGTCCTGCTTGCCCTCGCTGGCGCGGTCCCCGCCGGCGCGCTCGAGCCCGGCGAGCGGCTCGCCGATCCGGCCCTCGAGGCGCGCGCGCGCGAGATCGGCAAGACGCTCCGTTGCCTCGTCTGCCAGAACCAGTCGATCGATGATTCCGACGCCGACCTCGCGCGCGATCTCCGCGCCGTGGTCCGGGAGCGGCTTTCCGCCGGTGAAACGGATCGGCAGGTGGTTGCTTACGTCCGTGACCGCTATGGCGACTTCGTCCTCCTGAAGCCGCCGTTCCAGCCCTCGACCTACGCGCTCTGGGCGGCGCCGGTGGTGCTCTTCGGGCTCGCCGCGCTCACGGTCGTCGTAGTCCTCCGCCGCCGTCGCGGCGCCGCCGATGTGGCCCGGCTCAGCGCCGAGGAGGAGGCCCGCCTCGCGCGGCTCCTCGACGACGGGCGGCGCTGATGCTGTGGCTCGCGCTCGTGGTCATGGCGTTCGCCGCGGCCGCGATCCTCGCCGCGCCGCTCCTCCGCCGCAGCGCCGCCGCGACGCCGCGCGCGGCCTTCGCCCGCGCGGCCTACCGCGACCAGCTCGACGAGATCGCGCGCGACCGCGACCGTGGTCTCCTCTCCGCGACCGAGGCCGAGGCCGCGCGCGCCGAGATCGCCCGCCGGATCCTCGCGACCGAGGATGCGCCTGCCGCCGCGGCCGCCGCGGCCGCCGCGGGTAGTGGCGCGCGGGCGCGGGAGCTCGCGGTCGTGCTCGCGCTCGTCGTGCCGGCGGTGGCGGGGCTCCTCTATCTCGAGCGCGGTGCGCCCGACGTCGTCGCGCGGCTCGAGACCGACGCGCGTGCACGCGCCGCGGCCGC
>VGEU01000081.1 GCA_016869145.1 Alphaproteobacteria bacterium
CGGTCGACCAGGACGAGCCGCGCGCCGGCGGCGGCGAGCGCGGCGGACACCGCGATGCCGAGATTGCCGGCCGCTCCGGTCACGATCGCCACCCGGTCGTCGAGCTCCGCCATCATTCCGCTCCCCTTGCCGCCGGGCAGTCTAGCAGCGTCGCGGCCGGGTCGTCGCGGCCCGGTCGTCACACCGGGTCGTTGCGTTGACCGCGGCGCGGGCTTCGAACACACTGCCGGCGCGGCACGGGACGGAGGATACGATGGCGCGGACAGTGATCAGGAACGGCCGGATCGTCTCGATGGATGCGGCGATCGGCGATTTCACCGGCGATGTGCTGGTCGAGGGCAGTCGGATCGCCGCCGTCGGGCGCTCGCTCGCGGTCGACGATGCCGCCGTCGTCGACGCCTCGGGCATGATCGTGATGCCCGGCTTCGTCAACGCCCATCTCCACACCTGGCAGACCGGCATCCGCGGCATCGCCGGCGATTGGACGATGATGGACTATCTCCGCGCGATGCATGCGGGCCTCGCACCCGCATTCGCGCCCGACGACATCTATATCGCCAACCTGATCGGCGCGATCAACCAGATCAACAACGGCGTCACCACCGTCTTCGACTGGTGTCACAACAATCCGACGCCCGCCCATACCGACGCCGCGATCCGTGGCCTCGACGAGGCCGGCATCCGCTGCGTGTTCGGCCACGGCTCACCCAAGCCGGATGCCAAGGACGGCGATCTCCCGTTCAGCCACAAGCCGCATCCCGAAAGCGAGATCAAGCGGCTCCGCGCCGGGCGCTTCGCGAGCGACGGCGGGCTGATGACGCTCGCGATGTGCATCCTCGGGCCGCATTATTCGATCTGGGACGTGACGAAGCACGACTTCGAGCTCGCGCGCCGCTACGACATCACGGTGAGCTGCCATGTCGGCGGCGCGACCGGAATGATTCCGGACGGGTTCGAGCGGCTGGCCGCGGCGAAGCTGCTAGGCCCCCGGCTCAACGTCGTCCACGGCAACAATCTCACCGACGCGATCCTCGCGGTGTTCGCCGACGTCAGCGTCAACGTCACCGTGACGCCCGAGGTCGAGATGCAGATGGGTTTCGGCTATCCGCTGACCGGCCGGCTGATCCGGCTCGGCGCGCGGCCCTCGATCGGGGTCGATGTCGAATCCGACATCGGCGGCGAGATGTTCACCGTGATGCGCATGGCGATGCAGATGCAGCGCGCGGTCGACAACGAGCCCCACGCCCAGGCCGGCAAGGCGCCGCCCAAGCTCGCTCATGGGCCGCGCGATGCGCTCCGCTGGGCGACGCTCAACGGCGCGCACATGATGGGGCTCGAATCCCGGATCGGCTCGCTGACGCCCGGCAAGGAGGCCGATCTGATCATGATCCGGGCGACCGATCTCAACCTCTTCCCCGCGCACAACCCGGTGCAGTCGGTCGTCATGCACGCTCATCCCGGCAATGTCGACAGCGTGATGATCGCGGGTCGGTTCCGGAAGCGGGCCGGACGGCTCGATCATCCCGATCTCGGGCGCAAGATGCACACGCTCGCCGAATCGGGCCGCCGCATCCTCGGCAAGGTCGGGCTCCTGGTCGCCTGACGGGACGGCGACCGGGGCCGCCTCGCCTTGTCATGGGCGAGGGTCCTGGCCTATGCTCGGGTCCATGGAGGATTTCGTCGCGCGCAGCGATCTCGTCCGACGCGACGTGCTGCGGACGCTGTCGCAGCGCGCGGACAGGCCTGCGCTTCTGCATCTCGCGAGCCATATCGGGGCGCTGATCCTGTCAGGTGCCGCGATCGCGGCGACCGTCGGTACGGTCTGGATCGTGCCGGCAATGGCCGTCCACGGCATCCTCCTCGTGTTCCTGTTCGCCCCGCATCACGAGTGCATCCACGGCACCTGCTTCCGCACGCGCTGGCTCAACGACGCCGTCGCCTGGGTCGCGACGTTCCTGATCGCCTATCCCCGCGTCTGGTTCCGCTGCTTCCACTTCGCCCATCATCGCCACACCCAGGACCCGGCGCGCGATCCCGAGCTCGTCCCGCCGCGGCCGCCGACCCGCGCCGCGTTCCTGTGGTGGGCGACCGGGATTCCCTATTGGCGCGGCAAGCTCACCCTGATCGTCCGCACCGCGCTGACCGGGCGGGTCGATGCGCCGTTCGTGCCCGACGCGCTGAAGCCCCAGGTGGTGCGCGAATGCCGGCTGGTGCTCGCGGCCTATGGCGCGGTGGCCGTGACCGCGGCGCTGACCGATCCGTGGCTGCCGCTCCTCTACTGGATCGGGCCGGCGCTTCTCGGGCAGCCGTTCCTTCGGCTCTATCTCAACGGCGAGCACGGGCTCTGCGCCCATTCCGACGACATGCTGGCCAACGCGCGGACGACGCTCGCGGGGCCGGTGATCCGCTGGCTCGCCTGGAACATGCCTTTTCACACCGAGCACCACGTTTTCCCGGCGGTGCCCTATCATGCGCTGCCGGCGCTGCACGGGTTGATGCGCGACCGGCTGAAGGTGGTTGACCCGAGCCACGCCGCAGTCAACCGCCGGATCTGGACCACGCTGGGTGGCCGGCGCGAGGAGGCGGGATTGAGCCATGGCTGATCGGATCGAGAAGAGCGAGGCGGAGTGGCGCCGGACCCTGACCGTGGAGCAGTTCCAGGTCTGCCGCAAGGGCGGCACCGAGCGTGCCTTCACCGGCAAGTACTGGAACACCAAGACGCGCGGCACCTATCGCTGCGCCTGCTGCGGCAACCCGCTGTTCAGCTCGGAGACCAAATACGATTCGGGCACCGGCTGGCCGAGTTTCTGGGCCCCGATCGCCGAGGGCGCGGTCCGGATGGAGGAGGACAACAGCTTCTTCATGCGCCGCGTCGAGGTGCTTTGCGCGCGCTGCGATGCCCATCTCGGCCACGTTTTCCCCGATGGCCCGGCACCGACGGGCGCGCGCTTCTGCATGAACTCGGTCTCGCTCGAGCTCGTGGCCGACGACGATAACAAGGGCTTGGGGACATAGGCTTGCCCATGGCCACGCCGATGCCCGTGCGCTATAGCACGGCATCGCGTGACGCTGCGGCGCCGCAGGGATTCGTCGCTCGCGCCGTGTATCTTCCACGCCCTTCGTCGCAACGCGGACCCGACCGGTGACCGGCAGAATTCGCATCGTCCATGTCGGGAGCTTTCCCCTGCGGGCCAAGGGTGCCTTCATCCACGGCGTCGCCACCAAGCTCACGAACGGGCTGATCCGCAACGGCCACGCCGTGGTCAATTTCTCCGACCGCGACGTGGCGCGCGCCTCGACGCTCCTGGGCAACCGGAAATTCGGCGCCGCGCAGGCGAACAAGGCGCTGATCGAGCTCTGCCGCGCGGTCGCACCCGAGCTCGTCATGCTCGGCCACGCCGATGTCATCGTGCCCGCGACGCTGGCTGCGATCCGCGACGCGGTTCCGGGCGTCCGTCTCCTGCAATGGAACGTCGATCCGCTGTTCGACGAGGGCAACCGTGCGCGCGTCCGCGCCCGGATCCCCGATGTCGATGCGAGCTTCGTCTCGACCGCCGGCGCCGATCTCGCCGCGCTCGCCATGCCGGGCCGAATTCTCGGCTGGTTGCCCAATCCTGTCGACGCCTCGATCGAGCGCGGCCGCGCCTTCGACGACGAGGCGCCGGCATTTGACCTCGTCTTCCCGGTCGGTCGCGGCGAGGAGGCGCGCCATCATTGCGGCCATGCGGTCGTGCCCGACGCGCTCATCGCCCGGATCGCGCGGGAGGTGCCGGGCCTTCGCCTCGCGACGCCGGGGATGCGCGGCGAGCCGCACATCCAGGGCGATGCCTATCAGCGGCTCCTCGAGACGAGCCGTCTCGGTCTCGCGCTCAGCAAACGCAACGACCGCCACCTCTATGCCTCCGACCGGCTCGCGCATCTGATGGGCAATGGCGTCCTCGCGCTCCTCGACCGCGCGAGCGGCTACGACACGCTGTTCGGCGACGACGAGATCGCGTTCTACGAATCCGAGCCGGCGCTGGTCGCGCGCATCGCCGCGCTCCGTGCCGATGGCCGCGAGGCGCGCGCGATCGCAGAGCGCGGCGCACGTCGCTATCATGACCTGTTCGATGAGCGGCGTGTCGCGCGCTATCTGGTCGAGGCGGTGTTCGGCACGCTCCGACCCGAAGCGTGGCCGTGGCCGACGCTCGTCGGCGCCGATCCCACACCTATCCGGGATGCGGCCATTGCCTGAGAGACACGCCCCGCCGCCGCGGCGCCCGGTCGTCAAGGTGTGCGTCCTCACCTACAACCGGCCGCGCCCGCTCGAGGACTGCCTGCGCGCGCTCGATGCGCAGACATTTCCGCACGGCGCCCCCGATCTCCACATCGCGGTGATCGACAACCATGCGACGCCGAAGGTGACGCCTGAGCACTTGCAGGCGCTCGTCACGCGCTTTCCGGCGACGGTCTTGCACCAGCCCCGTCCGGGCATCGCGACCTCGCGGAACGCAGCGATCCTCGCCGCGCCGCCGCTCGACTACGATTTCCTCGCCTTCGTCGACGACGACGAGGTCGCGTGCGCGACCTGGGTCGATGCGCTTCTCGCGGCGCAGGCCGTGAGCGGTGCGGCGGTCGTCGCCGGGCCGGTGGTGCCGATCCTCCCCGACGATGCGCCGGCCTGGTTCCGCCGCGGCGGCTTTCTGCAGCCCTCGGACAAGCCCGATCTCCTGCCGGTCGCCGGGGCCTCGACCGGCAATGTCATGTTCTCGCGCGCGCTCCCCGACAGCGGCATCCGGTTCGAGGAGAAGCTCGCGCTCGTCCTCGGCGAGGACACGATCTTCTTCGACGACGCCTACCGCGCCGGCTTCCCGATGGTCCATGCCGCGAATGCGGTCGTCTACGAGAACATCCCGCGCCACCGCGCGACCAGTCGCTGGCTGATCCGGCGCTGGATGAGCATCGGCCTCGTCGAGCGGCATAAGCTCCTGCGACGCATGGGGCGCGGCGCGGCGATGGGCCATCTCGCCTTCCACGGCGTCCGCCGCTTCCTCGCCGGGTTCCTTACCGCGGTGCCGTTCCTCGTCATCGCGCCGCTCGGTGGCTGGCACATCGTGATGAAGCGGATCCACCATGCCTGCCGCGGGGCCTCGATGATCCTTGCGATCGGCGGGCTCTACGCGGGCGAGCGCAAGCGATGACGCCGCTGCCCGGCCTATCGGGAGGACGCTCCCTGATCGAGCGCCTGCGCGAGGCCGTCACCCCGCATGCCGACCGGATCGGGCTGGTCGGGTTTCTCGTGTTCATCGCGACCTTCGCGCTGTTCGATGCGAGCGTGCGACGCGTCGCGGTCTATGCCGCGCTGGTGCCGTTCCTCGTCCTCCTCGCCGATCGCGATACGCTCCGCGCGATCTTGCGCGATCCCTTGTTCCGGGCGACGGCGCTCTGGGGTGCCTGGCTCTCGGCGATCACCTGCGTCGAGGCGGCGAACGACTGGCCCCGCGCGCTCGACCGCTTCCGCTATTTCCTCCTGATCCTCGGCTTCGTCGGTCTCACCGCCTATCTCGCGGCGCGTGTACGCAATCTCGCGACCAGCGTCGGCTGGACGCTCCTCGCGACGGCGGCGATCGCCGGCGCGATCGCGACGATCCTCCATCTCGGTTCGGCCAATGAGCGTCTCGTTCCGATCGGCCAGGGCGGCGACATTCTCTATGGCGCGACCAATTTCGGCATCGCGATCGCGGCGGCGGCGGCCTTTCTCTATCGACCGTCGAGCCGCGCCGGCTGGCGGGTCGCCGTGATCGCGGTCGCGCTTCTCGTCCTCGTCCTCGCCATGGCGCTCGCTCAGGCACGCGGGGCGCTGCTCGCGCTCGTGATCGCGATGGCCGTCCTCGCCGCGGCGGGGCGCCGCTACCGGATCCCGATGCTCGCGGTCCTCGTCGCCCTCGTCGCCGCTGCGCTCCTCTTTGCCGATCTCGAGGCGTTTCACGCCCGTCTCGATTCCTATCGTCTTCTGATCTGGAGCGAGGCCGGTCGGCTCATCGCCGATCGTCCATGGCTCGGCTATGGCCTCGTCGCGAAGCTGGAGTTCGGCACCCTCGCCGACGGGCACCGGTTCACCAACCCGCACTCGATCTTCCTCGGCAACCAGCTTTATGGCGGCGTGGTCGCGAGCGCGCTCCTCCTCGCCATGCTGACGCTGTTCGCGCCGGCTGCGATCCGAGCATTGCGCCTCCATGCCGATCCGCTGCCGCTCGCGATAATGGTGTTCGGGCTCGTCACCGGCCTCACCCACGGCTATACGCTGATCGAGCCCCCCAATCCGTCCTGGCTCTTCTTCCATTTGCCGATCGGGCTCGCGATCGGGGCCAAGCTCCGCGACGAGGCCTGAGCCGGATGTTCTGGCACGAGGCGGAATGGATCACGCGCGCGCTCGGGCGCGTTCCCGGCGATGCGCTGATGCCGCTCCTCAATCTCGGGAGCTCCGACCGCAAGTTCCGGGCCGTGATCCAGCCCTGGATCGAGAGTGCGCTGTTCGCACCGCTCGCCGCGCGCGCCGTCGCTATCGTTCACAGCGACCTCAAGTCGGGCGAGGGCATCGACGTCTCGGGCGACATCTTCGATGACCGGGTATTCGAGACGCTGCGGGGCCGTGGCTTTCGCTGCGTCTTGATCTGCAACATCCTCGAGCATGTCGTCGATCCGGCGCGCTTCGCCCGGCGCTGCGAGGATCTCGTCGCGGTCGGCGGCTATATCGTCGTCACGGTGCCGCTCAGCTACCCGTATCACCGCGATCCGATCGACACGCTCTATCGGCCGACGGCGGAGGAGGTGGCCGGCCTCTTCGCGCGCTCGCGCGTCCTCGAGGCGGCGGTGATCGAGCCCGGCTCCTACCGCGACGATTTGCGGCGCCGGCCGTGGATCATCCTCCGCCAGATCGTCCGCGCGCCGTTTCCGTTTCTCGGCTACACGCGCTGGAAGCGCTCGATGAAGAAGATCTACTGGCTCTTCAACAACTACCGGATCACCTGCGTCGTCCTGCAGCGGGCGCGCTAGACATAGGATTTCTCCTCGCGGATCGCGGCGCCGAGATACTCGTTGATCCGCCGCTTGATCGCCGCGCGCCGGTCATTGGCGCGATAGACCGCGCGGGCGAGCGCGATGAACGGCGCACTGAAATCGCCGTTCTTCTCGTGGACGCGGATGCCGTCTTCGATGTCCCAGAGCCGCGCGTTGATCTGCTTGAGCTCGGCGATCATGCGCTCGAGCGCGGGCGTCGGCGGCACGGCGCGCGTCTGCGCGGCGAGGAGGATATCGAGCTCGTGCGCACATTGCTGCGCTTGACCGGATCGGCGAGGCGCTCCGCCTTGATCTCGAGGATGGTGATCTTGTCGATCAGCTCGGCCGGCGAGACCGCGATGGTGACGGACGCGACGAGCGGACGATCCTCGGGATCGACGACACGGCGGAACAGCGACGCAGTTGGGTTCATCGCGCGATTTCCTTCAGGGCTTCATTGATGTCGGCGGCCACACCCGCCCAGTCGCCGGGCGTGGTCTGGCGGAACTGGCGCATCGTCGGGTACCAGGGTGTCGTCGTGCCGGCGAGGCCCCAGCGCCAGTCCGGCACGTGCGCGAGCGTCAGCCACACCCGCCGGCCGAGCGCGCCGGCGAGATGGGCGATCGCGGTGTCGCTGGTGATGACGAGGTCGAGGTTCTGGATGATCGCGGCGGTGCCGAGGAACGCGCCGTCCTGATCGCGGTCCGGCTCGGGCGCAGCGATCCGCTCGACCGCCCAGGCGAGCGCCGCGCGCTGGCCGAGGCCGGGGCCGTGTTGCAGCGCGAGGAGGTGGATGCCCGGCACGTCGGCGAGCGGGGCGAGCGCGGCGAGCGGCACCGAGCGGCGGCGGTCGGCGCGGTGGTCGGGATTGCCCTGCCAAGCGATGCCGACCCGGAGCCCCGCATCGGGCAGCCGTCCCGACCAGCGCGCGATGCGATCCGGATCGGCGGCGAGATAGGGCCGGGTCGGGGTGAACGGCCCGGTCTCGGCGAGGAGATGCGGCAGCGACAGGAGCGGCGCTTCGACGTCGTAGGCCGGCCGCTCGTTGTCGGTCGCGATCTGCGGCCGGTCGGCGAGCTCGGCGAGGAGAGGCGCGAGCCGCTCCAGCACCGAGAGGATCACATCGGCGCCCTCGGCGGTGAGGCGGGCGGCGTAGCGGGCGAACTGGATCGTGTCGCCGAGACCCTGCTCGGCATGGACATAGAGCCTCCGCCCCGCGAGCGGGCGGCCATCCCAGGCGGGTCCGTCGACGGCGCGGATCGAGAAGCGGGGCAGCGCGCGGCGCATCTCGTAGGCCACGAAGCCCTCGCGCCAATCGCCGGCGAGGAGGAGCGACAGCGCGAGATTCCAGCGTGCCTCGGCGACATCGCCCGTGCGCGCGACGGCGATCCTGAGATGCGCGATCGCGGGCGCAATCCGGCCCATCTCCTTGAGCGCGATGCCGAGATGGGCGTGGGCGCGACCGTGGTCGGGCGCGCGCGCAAGTGCGGCACCGAATGCGGCGGCGGCCGCGTCGAAGCGTTCGGCCGCGAGAAGCGCATTGCCGTGGTTGTAGTGGAGCTCGGCGTCGTCGGGCCGGAGCGTGACCGCGCGCGCGAGACAGGCGATCGCCGGCTCGAGCCGATCGAGCGCGCGATAGGTCGAGCCGAGATTGGACAGGGCCTCGGCGGAGGCGGGGATGAGGCGTACGACCTCGGCGTGGCGGACGAGCGCCTCGTCGATGCGGCCTGCCGCCTTGAATGCGTTACCGAGATCGCAGAGGATCGCCGCATCGTCGGCGGCCGCGGCGGCGGCCTCCTCGAGGAGCCGGAGCGCGCGATCGAGCCGGCCGTTCCGCCGTTCGATCAGGCCGAGGAGATGGAGCGCTTCGGGTGCCGGGTCGCGGCGACGGGCGAGCGCGCGGCAGATCGTCTCGGCGCGCTCGGCGCGGCCCACGGCGAGATGGGCGCGCGCGGCCGCGAGCTTGCCATCCACGCCGGGGCGCTGGTCCGCCGCTCTGGATGGCCGTCTCGCTGCGTGCACGCCTGCATCCCGGGGAAGGAGTCGTCGCTTCCCCCGGATGCTGGCGTCCTATAGTTGAGAAATTGTTGCGCGGCTATTTGGCGGCGACGCACATCATCTCGACGAGGATCTCGGGGCGGGCGAGCTTCGATTCGACCGTGGCGCGCGCCGGTGCGTTGGCCTTGTCGACCCAGGCGTCCCACACCTCGTTCATGCCGGCGAAATGGCCGATATTCGAGAGCCAGATATTGACCGACAGGAGCTTCGATTTGTTGCTGCCGACCTGCGCCAGCGCCTCCTCGATGCGGGCGAGCACCTGGCGCGTCTGGCCCTTGATGTCCTCGCTCGGATTGGTCGCGGTGAGACCCTGAAGATAGACGGTGTCGCCGTGAACGACGGCGCGGCTCATACGCGGTCCGGAATCGATGCGGGTGATGGCCATGGACGTGTCCCTCCTCGTCGGTGCTGGCAATCGCGCGATTATCGTTAGGGCCCGCGCGGCGGCAAGGCCAATCGGCGGCGGGTGGTGCGATTGACAAGAAGGCGATGGCCACGGACCATGCCCGCCGACGAGGGAGGGCCGACATGATCCTGGTGACGAGCGCGGGCGGAAAGACCGGAAAGGCCGTGGTTCCGGCGCTCGTCGCCCATGGTCATGCGGTGCGCGCGTTGGTGCGGTCGGGAACCGCCGCCGCGGCGCTCAAGGCGCTCGGCGCGGCCGAGGTCGTCACCGGTGATCTCGCCGATGCCGCCGCGGTCGAGCGCGCCACGCGGGGCGTGCGGGCGATCTATTACATTCCGCCCAACATGAGTCCGAACGAGGGCCTCCACGGCGCCAACATCATCGCCGCGGCGCGCGCGGCCGGGGTCGATCGCCTGGTCTTCCATTCCGTCCTGCACTGCCAGGTCCAAGCGCTCCGCCACCACTGGAACCGCCTGTTCGTCGAAGAGGCGCTGATCGAATCGGGCGTGCCGTTCACGATCCTCCAGGCCTCCTCCTACATGCAGAACATGCTGCCGGGCTGGGCGCGGATGGTCGAGACGGGCGAGCACACGATGGGGTTCGCGGTCGATGCGCGCATCAGCCTGATCGATCTCGTCGACCTCGGCGAGGCGGCGGCGCGCGTCATCGCCGATCCCGGCTACGCCGCCGCGATTCTCGAGATCAACGGCCCGGCGATCACCACGACCGAGAAGGCCGCGATCCTCACCCGCGTCCTCGGCCGTCCGATCCGCGCCGGCCAGACCCCGCTCGCGACCGTCCTCGATCACGCCCGTCACGCCGGGGCCAGCGACCATGCGCTCGACTGCCTCGCGCGGATGCTCGACCACTACAGCCGGCACGGCTTCGAGGGCAGCACCAAGGTCCTGTCCTGGATCCTTGGACGGCCGCCGACCGACTTCGAGACCTTCGCGCGGCGCATCCTCGCGGCTGGTGCCTAGAGATCGCGGTGCATGTGGACGTGCGGCATCCCGGCCTCCTCGAAGACCGGGCCGTCGCGCGCGAAGCCGAGATCGGCGTAGAAGCGCTCGACATAGGCTTGCGCGCTGAGCTCGATGCGTCGTGCGCCGTCCGCCATCGCATCGGCGATGATCCGCGCCATCAGGCACCGGCCGATGCCGGCGTGGCGCGCCTCGACGAGGACGGCGACGCGCTCGACCTTGAGGACGCCCGGCGCGAGATCGCGCACCCGCGCGGTCGCGATCGCGCGACCGTCGCGCCGCACGAGATAATGGACCGCCCCGCGGTCGCGGCCGTCGATCTCGAGCGCCTCGGCGACGCCCTGCTCCTCGATGAAGACGCGGCGGCGGATCGCGTAGGAGGCCGCGAGATCGGCGCTGCCGTCAAATCGTTCGATGTCGAGATCGTGCACAATGCCCCCCCGGCATGCGGGAGTCATAGCAGGCCCGCATTCCGCCGCAAGTCCGCACGCGGCCATGGACGCGGCCCTGGGCCGCCATTACAGTCGCCGCCATGACAGAGCCGGCACGAAAATGGATCGGCGCCGCGGTTCCCCGCATGGAGGACGCGGCGCTTCTCACGGGTAACGCCCGCTTCATCGACGATCTCGAGCCGGTCGCGGGCATCCGTCATGCCGCGATCCTGCGCGCGTCGCACCCGCATGCGCGCATCCGGCGGATCGACCTCGAGAAGGCGCGCGCTCATCCCGGCGTGATCGGCGTCGTCGCGGCCGCCGAGGTGACCGCGCTGATCGGCCCGATCCCGAGCGCCGTCCGCGCGGCGATGGCGTATTACCCGATCGCCGTCGACAAGGTGCGCTATGTCGGCGAGCCGGTCGCCGTCGTCGTCGCGATCGACCGCTATGTCGCCGAGGATGCGCTCGAGCTGATCGAGGTCGATTACGAGCCGCTCTCGGCGGTCGTCGATCCCGAGGCCGCCGCCGGCGCCGACGCGGCCCTCCTCCACGAGGCGCACAAATCGAACCTCGCGCAGAGCCGCACCTTCCACTACGGCGATCCCGACGGCGCATTCGCCGCTGCCGACGCGGTGTTCAAGGCGCATTGCCGCTATCCGCGCTATTCGTCGACGCCGATGGAGACCTATGGTCTCGTCGCCCATTTCGAGCGCGCCCCCGACCGCTACACCGTGTGGTCGAACTTCCAGGGGCCGTTCATCCTGCACGCGCTGATGTGCGGCTCGCTCAAGATCCAGGGCAACCGGCTCCGCCTCATCACCGCGCCGCATTCGGGCGGGAGCTTCGGGATCAAACAGGCGCTCTATCCCTATATCGTCCTGATGGCGGCGGTGAGCCGGCTCGTGGGCGCACCCGTCAAGTGGATCGAGGACCGGCTCGAGCATCTGATGGGCTCGTCCGCCGCCGCCGACCGCGCCGGATCGGTCGAGGGCGCATTCACCCGGGACGGCATCCTCACCGGGCTCCGCTTCCACAATCTCGTCAATGTCGGCGCCTATGTGCGCGCGCCGGAGCCGGCCTCGGTCTACCGCATGCACGCCTCGTCGAACGGCTGCTACAAGGTGCGGAACATCTTCATCCAGAACGACCTCGTCGTGACCAACAAGTGCCCGGTCGGTCTCAACCGGGGCTATGGCGGTCCGCAGTTCTATTTCGCGCTCGAGCGGCTGATGGAGATCGCCGCGCGCGGCCTCGGGCTCGACATCGTCGAGATCCGCCGCCGCAACATGCTGGAGAAGAGCCAGTTCCCCTACATCTCGCCAGGCGGCTCGCATTACGATTCGGGCGACTATCTCGCCGGCCTCGACGAGACTCTGAGGCTCGCCGACTACGAGGCGCTGAAGCGCCGCCGCGACGAGGCGCGCGCGGCGGGGCGGCTCTACGGCATCGGCATCGCCGCCGGCATCGAGCCGTCCGGCTCCAACATGGCCTATGTCACGTTGGCGCAGACAGTCGAGGAGCGCGCGAAGGCCGGCGCCAAGTCGGGCGCGCTCGGCGTCGCGACGATCTCGATCGATCCGTCGGGTGCAGTGACGGTCAGGACCGCATCGACGCCGGCCGGCCAGGGCCACCAGACCGTCGCGGCGCAGGTCGTCGCCGACGCGCTCGGGCTCCGGCCGCAGGACATCACCGTCGTCTCCGAGATCGATACGCTGACGAGCGCGTGGTCGCTCGCCTCTGGCAACTACGCCAACCGCTTCGCCTCGATCGTCATCACCGCGATCTCGCAGGCCGCCGAGCGCGTCGCCGACAAGCTCAAGGCGATTGCGGCCGACGAGCTCGAGGTCGCGCCCGAGGATGTCGAGCTCGCCGACGGCACGGCGCGCGTCGTCGGCGTCCCGGAGAAGGCGATGCCCGTCCGCCGCGTCGCGACCTCGACCCACTGGAACCCGGCCGGTCTGCCGCAGGGGATCGCCCCCGGCATCTACGAGAGCGTCGTCATGTCGCCCGAGATGCTGGGCTCGCCCGACGAGGAGGACCGCGTCGCGTCCTCGGTGACCTATGGCTATGTCTGCGATCTCGTCGCGATTGACATAGACCCGGCCACCGGAAGGGTGACTGTCGACAAATACGTCTCCGTCCACGACGTCGGCAACGAGCTCAATCCCCTCATCGTCGCGGGCCAGGTGCATGGCGGCTTCGCGCATGGGATCGGCGGCGCGATGCTGGAGGAGCTCGTCTACGACGCCGACGGCAACTTCCAGTCCGGCACCTTCGCCGATTATCTCTGTCCGACCGCGCCGGAGCTCCCGAAGCTCACCGTCGGCCGGGTGCGGACGCCGTCGCCGACCAACCCGCTCGGTTCCAAGGGGATGGGCGACGGCTCGTCGATGCTGACGCCGGCGGCGCTCGCCAATGCGGTCGCCGATGCGGTCGGCAGCGACGAGGTCGAGCTGCCGTTGACGCTCAATCGCGTGTGGGATATCGCGCATGGCCGCCGGCACGAGCGCGCCGGCGCACCGCGCGCCCGCATCGGCGCGGGGCCGCAGGCGGCGGCAAAGCCCGGCGGTCTCGTCGGCGAGGGCACGGTCGAGCTCGCCGCGCCGCCGGCCCAGGTGTGGGCGCTTCTCCTCGACCCCAAGACGCTCGCGAGCATCGTGCCAGGCTGCGAGCGGCTCGATCTCGTCGGCCCCGACCGCTTCGTCGCTGCGGTGACGATCGGCGTCGCCGCGATCAAGGGCAGCTACCAGGCCGAAATCGCGATCGCCGACAAGCGCGAGCCGGCCTCGATGCGCATGATCGGCAAGGCCGCGGGCGCCCTCGGCCACGGCGCGGGCGAGGGACGCGTCAGGCTCGAGCCGACGGCCACGGGTGGCACGCGGCTCAGCTACAGCTACAGCGCCAATGTCGGCGGCAAGGTCGCGGCCGTCGGCCAGCGCATGCTCGGCACCGTCGCGCGCGTATTGATCGCGCAGTTCTTCAAGGGTCTCGAGCGGCGAATTGAGCCCGAGGCGACGGCCGAAAAGCGCTCGATGTGGCGGCGGCTGTTCGGCGGAGGCGATGCATGAAGCCGGTCGCGTTCGGCTACGCCCGCGCCGAGACGGTCGAGGAGGCGATCGATCTCCTCGCCGAGGAAGGCCGCGAGGCGAGCGTGATCGCGGGCGGGCTCTCGCTCGGCGCGATGCTCAACATGCGCCTCGTTCGTCCCCGCATCGTGCTCGACATCAATCGCGTGCCGGGGCTCGATACGATCGTCGCGGCTAACGGCGTGGTGACGACAGGTGCGCTGGTGCGCCAGGTCGATGCGTTCCGCGATCCGACCATCGCCTCGCATGTGCCGCTCCTCGCGCACGCCTTGCCCCATGTCGGCCACTACCAGACGCGGAGCCGCGGCACGCTCGGCGGTTCGGTCGCGCACGCCGATCCGTCCGCCGAGATCCCGCTCGCCCTCGTCACCCTCGGCGGCGCGGTGGTTCTCCGCGCCAAGGGGCGAACGCGGCGCGTTCCGGCCGCCGACTTCTTCCTTGGCGTGCTGACGACGGCGCGCGAGGAGAACGAGCTTCTCGTCGCGCTCGAGTGGCCGACACGGCGACCGCGCACCGTCTACGCGTTCGACGAGATCGCGCAGCGCCACGGCGATTTCGCGATCGCGGCCGTCGCCGTCGCGGCCGAGGTCGTGCCCGACGGCACGCTCGGCCATCTCGCGCTCGGGCTTGGCGGCATCGAGGATCGGCCGATCCGGATCGAGACCGCGGGCTATGCCGGCCGGCGCGCCGATGCATCGCTCGCCGAGGCGATTGCGGAGGACGCGGCTTCGCGCGTCGTCCCGATCGTCGATCTCCAGGCCAATGCCGACTACCGGCGCCAGCTCGTCCGCGTCCTCGGACGCCGCGTGCTCGCCGCCGCCTTCGAAGACGCCGTGCGGGGAGCCTAAGATGATACGCGTCAAGCCCGACGAGCGCGTGCGCGTGAGCCTCGTCGTCAACGGCCGCTGGCTGTTCGGCCATGCCGAGCCGCGCATGCTGCTGAGCGATTTCCTCCGCCACGAGCTCAAGCTGTTCGGCACCCATGTCGGATGCGAGCACGGGGTCTGCGGCGCCTGCACGGTCGAGATCGACGGCCGCGCCACGCGGAGCTGTCTCCGCTACGCCGTGCAATGCGACGGCGCGACGATACGCACCGTCGAAGGCCTCGCCGTCGGCGATACGCTGACGCCGCTCCAGGCCGCGTTCAACCGACACCATGCGCTCCAGTGCGGCTTCTGCACCGCTGGAATCCTGATGTCGACGACCGCGTTCCTGGCCGAGAACCCGAAGCCGACCGAGGCCGAGGTGCGCGACATGCTGTCGGGCCACATCTGCCGCTGCACCGGCTACGAGCAGATCGTGAGCGCGATCATGGACGTCGCGCACGGCGGCGGCTGATGGACCTCGGGACGGCTTTCGCTTGCACGGTCGCGCGCGAGCCGGGCGCGCTCGCGATCGTCGACGGGGCGACCCGGCTCGACTATGCGACCTGGGATGGTGTGATCGGCCGCGTCGCGGGCGGTCTCTCGGGTCTCGGGCTCGCACGCGGCGATCATCTCGTAGCCGTCCTCGCCAACCGGCTCGAGATGGCGACGCTCTATTGGGCGTGCCAGCGGCTCGGCCTCGTCTTCACGCCCTTTAACTGGCGGGCCGGCGCGGACGAGATGGCCTTCGTGTTGACCGACGCCGAGGCCAAGGCCGCGGTGTTCGAGGAGCGTTCGGCGGCGGCGATGACGGCGGCGGCGGCCCAACTCGGACGCGAGGCGCCGCCGCTGGTCGCGGTCGGGGCCGCGGCGCCGGGG
>VGEU01000082.1 GCA_016869145.1 Alphaproteobacteria bacterium
TCGCCCGGCCGGCTCGGCGCGGTGGTCAGGAGGACGACCGGCCGGTCGGCGCGCTCGGCGCGGTCGATCATGGCCGCGATCGCCTGCTCGCGTTGCGGCCAGCGCGCCGCCGTCGACCAGCCGTCATCGATGACGAGGACCAGCGGCCCCGAGCCGGTGAGCGCGGTGCCGGGGTTGAGGATCGGGTGGGCGAGCGCGAGGATGACGAGCGCGGCGAGCACCATGCGCATCAGGATCAGCCACCACGGCGTCCGCGCCGGGGTCTCCTCCTGCTTGCGGAGGAGGAGAAGGAGGCGGAGCGGCGGAAAGCCGAGGAGCCGCGGCGTCGGCGGCGTGACGCGGAGGAGCCACCACAGCACCGGCAGCGCGGCGAGCGCCGCGAGCATCCAGGGCGAGGCGAAGGCGAGGGCGCCGATTTCGAGCATCGCTCAGAGCCCCGGCGCGAGCGCGAGCGCCGAATGGAGCGCGAGGAGGGCCGCTTGCGGCGGCCGGTCGGTGCGGTGCATCGCGTAGGTCCAGCCCGCGCTCCGCGCGATGTCGCTGATCGCGGCGCGGTGGTTCGCGAGGATCGCGAGATAGTCCTCGCGGAGCGCCTCCGTGCGTCCGACCAGGAGCTCGCCTTCGCCCTCGAGACCGCGGAAGCGGACGCGGCCGCGGAACGGCAACGTCTCCTCGGCCGGGTCGAGCACCTGGACGATGTGGCCGCGCACGCCGCGCCCGGCGAAGGCGCGCACGACGCGCTCGACCTCCGCGGGCGGGCTCAGGAAATCACCGATCAGCGCGAGCCGTGCGTGGCGCGGCAGAAGCGCGAGCGCGGGCATGTTCGCGGTGCGCTCGTCGACGGCCGCCGCGGCGAGCGCGACCGCGATGCGGCCGAGGACGGCGCGGCCCGCCGACGGCCCGATGCCGCGGTCGAGGAGCGCGACGCGCTCGCCGCCGCGGTTGAGAAGGATGGCGAGCGCGAGCGTCAGGACCGCGGCGCGCTCGGCCTTCTCGGGCCATTCGCGTTCGGAGGCGTAGCGCATCGAGGCCGAGCCGTCGGTCCACAGCCACACCGTCTGCGCCGCCTCCCACTCGTTCTCGCGCACGAACGCGGCCTGCGACTTGGCCGACTGGCGCCAGTCGATCTGGGTCGCGGCATCGCCGGTCTGATAACGGCGGAACTGCCAGAACGTATCGCCCTGGCCGACGCGGCGCCGGCCGTGGACGCCTTGCGCAACCGTCGCCGCGACGCGCTCGGCGGCGACGAGGAGCGGCGGCAGCGTCGCCGCGGCCGCCTCCGCCGTCTTGCTCAGGCCCGCCGGCGTGGTCTCGGCGACGCTATGGCGGAACGGATATCTCACGCGTGGGGCGCGCAGAGGCGTCGGATGATGTCGTCGACCATGACGCCGTCGGCGCGCGCGGCGAAGTTGAGCGCCATGCGGTGCCGCAGGATCGGCCCGGCGAGCGCGACGACGTCGTCGAGCGAGGGCGCGAGCCGGCCGTCGAGGACGGCGCGGGCGCGGATCGCGAGCATGAGGGCCTGGCTCGCGCGCGGGCCGGGGCCCCACGCGACATGGGCGTCGACCTCAGGCAGCGCGCCCGGGCCGGGGCGGCCGGCGCGCACGATGTCGAGGATCGCCTTGACGACCGCGTCGCCGACCGGGATGCGGCGGACCAGCGCCTGGGCGGCGAGGAGGTCGGCGGCGCCGATCACCGGCTCGGGCGCGGCCTCCTCCGCGCCGGTGGTCGCGATCAGCATCTGCCGCTCGGCCACCGCGTCGGGGTAGTCGATGTCGATCTGCATCAGGAAGCGGTCGAGCTGGGCCTCGGGCAGCGGATAGGTGCCCTCCTGCTCGAGCGGGTTCTGGGTCGCGAGCACGTGGAACGGCCGCGGCAGCGGGTGATAGTGGCCGGCGACCGAGACGCGCCGCTCCTGCATCGCCTGGAGGAGCGCCGACTGGGTGCGCGGGCTGGCGCGGTTGATCTCGTCGGCCATCAGGAGCTGGCAGAACACCGGGCCGGGCAGGAAGCGGAACGACCGGCGGCCCGCCTCGCTCTCCTCCAGCACCTCCGAGCCGAGGATGTCGGCCGGCATCAGGTCGGGCGTGAACTGGACCCGCTTGTCGTCGAGGCCGAGCACGGTGCCGAGCGTGTCGACGAGCTTGGTCTTGCCGAGGCCGGGGAAGCCGACCACCAGCGCGTGACCGCCCGACAGCAGTGTGATAAGGGTCTGGTCGATCACCGTCTGCTGGCCGAAGATGATCCGGCCGATGCGGTCGCGCACCAGCGCGAGCCGATGGCCGAGGGCCTCGATCTCGGCGATCAGACGGGCCGGCGGTTCGGCGCTATCGGCGAGAGCGGCAACGTTCTCGGGACTGGTCATGGGCGGCACGGAGCTCACGGTTCGGCATGTCGAAGTCCATCGCCAGCGACATCCCGCGCGAGGCGCGGGCGGATCACCTGCCCGAGGACGGCGCGGCGTCGACCACGCTGCCTTTGCCGGGCGGGACCGGCGGGCCCGAACTATGCGGCGACATCGACATGCGCATCGCCCGCGACGGCACGTGGTTCTACCACGGCTCGTCCATCGGGCGTAAGCCGCTCGTGAAGCTGTTCGCCTCGGTCCTGCACCGCGAGGCCGACGGCGACTTCTGGTTGATCACGCCGGCCGAGCGCTGCCGGATTCGGGTCGACGACGCGCCCTTCCTCGCCGTCCTGATGACGGTCGAGGGGGCCGGCCGCGCGCAGCGGCTCCACTTCACGACCAATGTCGAGGATGTCGTCGTCGCCGACGCCGCGCACCCGATTCGGGTCGCGATCGATGTGGAAACCGGTGCGCCTTCACCATATCTATTGGTGCGCGGCCGGCTCGAGGCGCTGATCGCGCGGGCGGTCTTCTACGACCTCGTCGAGCTCGGGGTCGAGGAAGAGTGCGCCGGCGTCATGACGTTCGGCGTGTGGAGCGCGGGCTCGTTCTTCCCGCTCGGCCGCCTCGACGAGCCAGGGATTGGTTAATTCCGATGCGCGAAACGATCCTGCGAGCCTTCGGCGCGAGCGAGACCGTGGCCGACGGCGCCGGCTGGCAGGCGATCGCCGCGACGCAGGTCGCCGACGACACGCTGACGCCGGCCGCGGTGCTGGTGCCGCTGATCGACCGCGCGGACGGCATGACCGTCCTTCTCACCCAGCGCACCTCGCATCTGCCCTCCCATGCCGGCCAGATCTCGTTCCCCGGCGGCCGACGCCAGGCGACCGATCGCTCGCCCGAGGACACCGCGCTCCGCGAGACCGAGGAGGAGATCGGCCTCGTCCGCCGCCACGTCTCGCTGGTCGGCCGGCTCGGGGTGCGCGAGACCGGGACCGGCTACCGCGTCGTTCCCGTGGTCGGCCTCGTCGCGCCCGGCTTCGCGCTCGTGCCCGACCCGTCCGAGGTCGAGGAGATCTTCGAGGTGCCGCTCGCGTTCCTGCTCGATCCCGCCAATCACAAGTTCGGGACCCGCGTGACGCGCGGCGTCGAGCGCCAGTTCTACGCGATCCCCTATGGCCGCCATGACATCTGGGGCCTGACGGCGCGGTTCCTGGTCAACCTCTCCGAATTCGTCCGCCGCTGATGCTCCGGATCCTGTTCACCTATGTCGTGCCTCTCGTGCTGCCGGCGGCGGGCTATCTCGGCTATCGCATCTGGGACGACTGGCGTCGGCGCCGCGCGGGCGAGGCGGCGCGCTCGCCGTGGGAGGCGTGGCCTTGGTACTGGATCGCGGGCTCGGGCTTCGCCTGCCTCGCCGCGAGCCTCATCTGGCTCGTCGTCGATCGCGCGCCGGCGGACGCGAGCTACACCCCGGCGCGGGTGATCGACGGCCAGGTCGTCCCCGGCGAGATCGTGCCCAGGGAAGGCGGGCGCTGAGGCGTGGACGCGGCGCGCCGCATCACGCCGCAGCCCTGGATGACGGCGCCCGAGACGCGGCGCGTGATCGCCGCGATCGAGGCGGGCGGCGCGCGCGCGCTGTTCGTCGGCGGCTGCATGCGCGATGCCGTGCTCGGCCGCGCGGTCAAGGATGTCGACATCGCGACCCCGGAGCCGCCTTCGCGCGTGGTCGCGCTCCTCGAGGCGGCCGGCATCCGCGCCGTGCCGACCGGGCTCGACCACGGCACGGTGACGGCGGTGGCCGAGGGCGCGCATTTCGAGATCACGACGCTCCGCCACGACGTCGAGACCTATGGCCGCCACGCGCGCGTCGCCTTCACCGATGACTGGGCGGCCGATGCGGAACGGCGCGACTTCACGATGAACGCGCTCTACGGCGATGCCGAGGGCCGGGTCTATGATCCGACCGGCGGGCTCGCCGATCTCGCGGAAGGGCGGGTCCGCTTCGTCGGCTCGGCCGTGGCGCGGATCAAGGAGGACGTCCTCCGCCTCCTCCGTTTCTTCCGCTTCCACGCCCATTACGGGCGCGTGCCGCCCGACGGCGAGACGCTCGCCGCCTGCCGCGCGCTCGCGCCGCTCATCGCCTCGCTCTCGGTCGAGCGCGTGTGGGCCGAGCTCGCGCGGCTGATGACCGCGCCCGAGCCGGCGGCGACGCTCGATCTCATGGCGGCCGATCTCGTGCTCGCGCACGTCCTGCCCGAGGCGGGGCCGCGCACGGCGCTCCGCCGCCTCGTCCGCCTCGAGGCCGCGCTCGGGCTCGTGCCCGATCCGCTCCGCCGCCTCGCCGCGCTCCTCGACGTCGATGCCAGGGGCGCGGGCGCGTTCGCCGCGCGGCTCCGCCTGTCGCGGGCGGAGCGCAAGCGGCTCGTCGCGATCGCCGGCCGCCACGGATCGCTCGCGCCGACGATCGATCCGCGCGCGCTCCGCCGCCTCGTCTATGAAGACGGTAACGACGCGGTCGACGATGCGCTCGCCGTCGCCTGGGCGCGCGCGGACGGGCTGGACGAGGCGTGGCGGCCGGTCTGGGACGCGGCGCGCTGGCGGCGGCCGGAGCTTCCGATCAAAGGACGCGACGCGCGAGCGCTCGGCGTGCCGCGGGGGCCCGCGGTCGGCGCGCTCGTCGCCGCGGTCGAGGCGTGGTGGATCGAGAACGACTTCGCGCCGGACCGCGCCGCCTGCCTCGCCTTCCTCCGCGCGAAGATCGCGGCGTCAGACTAGGCGCGGCGGAACCTTGACGCGCTCGGGCAGGCGGTGCGCGCCGCCCCGCTTCTCGGTGCGCGCGAGGATCTCGGCGCCGAGCGCGAGATCGGCGAGGCCCATGCCGATCGCCTTGAACAGCGTGAGGTCGGCGCCCGCCGGCCGCGACGCACCGGCGGCGATCAGCGCCGAGATCGGCCGCACCTCCGCCCAGGCGCGCGCGTCCTCGCCGTAGCGGGCGCGGAACTCCGCCGACAGCTCGCGCACGCCCTCGATCGTATCGACCGCGACGACGGCGCAGCGCGGGAAGATGTCCTGGGTGATCTCGATCCGCGCCGGGACGATCGCGCCCATCGCGTTGATGTGGGCGCCCTTCGCCGCCATCGCCGCGGTGAAGAAGGGCTCGGTCGCGTTGGTGATCAGCGTCACGATCGGACAATCGCGCACCGCCTCCGCGACCGAGGCGCAGGCCGTGACGCGGAGCCCGAGCGTCTTGCGGACCGCTTCCGCGAAGGCCTCGCGCGCCTCGGGTCGGCGGCTGTGGACGCGGACATGGCGGAGCGTGCGGACCGCGGCGCACGCCGCGACCTGCGGCAGCGCCTGCTTGCCCGAACCGATGACCGCGAGCTCGTCGGCATCGGCCGCGGCGAGCCGGCGCGTGCCGACGCCCGTCATGGCCGCGGTCCGCATCTGGCCGAGCGCCGTCGCCTCGATCACGGCGCGGAGCCGTCCGTCGTCGAGCGAGAACAGGACCAGCACGGTCTCGGACTTGCCGCCGACATTGATCCAGGTCTTCGTCCCGCAGAGCCCGGCGCCGGCGACCGCGGCGCCGATCGCGTGCATCGCGTCGTTCTTCGCGACCATGAGATGGGTCTTCGGCATCGACGTCGCGCGGCCCTCGGCCTCGAGCGCGAGCGTGCGCTCGAGCGCGGCGACGGCGTCGGGAAGCGCGATCAGCGCGGTGACATCGGCTTCGATGATCCAGACGGGCGCGCTCATGTGGACCTCGGCGGCTGGGTGCGGCGCGCCATCTTGCCGGCAAAGCGCTGCGCTGTCACCGCCGGGGGCGGTTGCCGAGCGCGAGGCCGAGGACGATCGCGACCGCGGCGGCGGCGAACAGGACACCGGCGCCGTAGACCCATTCGATCGCGCGCGCGATCACCGCGCGGCTCGCGCCGTCGGCGAGGCCGGCGGCCGCGGCGACGGTGCCCGAGAGCGCGGCTCCGGTCGAGATGCCGAGATTGCGCACCGTCTGCACCGAGGCGCCGGCGATGTGGCCCTCGTCCGCCGGCGCCGCCGCCATGATGCGCTGGATCGTCGGGTTGTTCATCGTGCCGATGCCGAGGCCGACACCGCCGATCGCGACCGCGATCGCGGCGAGCGGGCCGGGCACGGCGACATAGGCGACGCCGATCGCGGCGACCAGGACGACGAGGACGCCGCCCGTGACGGCGTGGGATTCGAACCGCGTCGACAACGGCGCGAAGGCGAGCGCGCCGACCGTCCACATCAGCGACTGGATCGCGAACAGATAGCCGGCGCTGAACGGGTCCATGCCGTGCAGCGCCTGGAGGTAGAACGTGGTGTAGGTGTTGACGAAGGTCAGGACGATCGTGACGAAGAAGACGATCCAGTAGTGGGCGCCGATCGCGGTCGTCATCCGGATCACCGCGCGCGGGAACATCGGCCGCTCGGCGCGCGCGTCGGCGGCGAAGACGACGGCCGCGATCGCGGTCGCTGCGACGATCAGCGCGACCCGGGCAGCGAGCGGCATCGGCAGCGACGAGGCGGAGAGGACGAGCACCGCGGCGCCGAGACATCCGAGCCGGCCGAACGGCAGCTCCGACAGCCGGCCGTGGCCGGCGCCGCCCTGGATGCGATGCCAGCCGAGCCAGGCGACGACGAGCGCGGCGCCGACCAGGCTCCACATCGCACCCGGCCAGAAGCCGAGCGCGGCGAACACGCCGCCATAGCCTGGCCCCGCCACCGTCGCGAGGCCCCAGATCGTCGAGATGACCGACAGGATGCGGCCGCGGAGATGCGGCGGGTAGAGGACTGCGACGAGGCCATAGCACTGCGAGGCGACGGCGCCGCCGCCGATGCCCTGGATCAGGCGGAAGGCGACGAAGACCGGCATGTCGGGCGCGATCGCGGCGCCGGCGAGACCGACGGCGAGGGTGAGATTGGCGGCGAGGAACGAGCGCCGCGCACCGAACGCCTCGCGCATCGGGCCCGCGCTCGCGGCGCCGACGATCGCGCCGACCGCGAACAGCGAGAACGCCCAGCTGTAGAAGTCGACGCCGCCGAGCTCGGCGACCACGCTCGGCATGATCGTCGTGACGACGAACTGGTTGGTCGCGAACAGCGTCATGCCGAGCCCGAGGACGAGCGTGTAGACCGCGAAGCGTCCGGTGAAAATGTCCGCCCAGCGGCCCGCCTCGGGCGCGGGCGTCGCGTTCTCGATCTCGGTCAAGCCGTGGGTCCCGGCGGTTGCGTGGGCGAGAGTGACGGCAACACGGCGTCGAGATCAAGCCCGGCTGTTCAAAGGGACGCGATCATGCACTAGCATGGTCGGCGAAACGGATAAGGAGGCCACCATGCAGCGGAGCGCCGATCGCATTCTCACCACTCATGTCGGCAGCCTGCCGCGGCCGCGGGAGCTCATCGAGGCGATGGTCGCCGAGGAGCGCGGCGTCGCGATCGACCGCGCGGCCTACGAGACGATGCTCAAGGACGCGGTCGGCGGCATCGTCAGGAAGCAGATCGAGCTCGGCGTCGACGTCGTCGACGACGGCGAGTTCTCCAAGCGCGGCTTCGCCGTCTATGTCAACGAGCGGCTCGGCGGCTACGAGCACCGCAAGAAGCCGTAGGTATCGAACTGGATCGATTCGCGCGAGGGGCGCGCGTTCCCCGAGTTCTACCAGGCGAACCGCCCGCACGGCGCGGGCGCGGTGCCGCAGGTGACCGAGATGGTCTGCACCGGCCCCGTCGTCTACAAGGGCGAGGCGCTCCTCAAGCGCGATCTCGCCAATCTCAAGGCGGCCGTCGAGCGCCACAAGCCGACCGAGACCTTCGTGCCCTCGATCTCGCCGCTCGATGTCTTCGGCAACCAGAAGAATCTCCACTACAAAACCGACGACGAGTTCCTCTACGCGATCGCGGACGCGATGAACATCGAGTACCGCGCGATCGTCGATGCGGGATTCATCCTCCAGATGGATGATCCGCATCTCGTCACGCACTACATCAAATCGCACGACGTCGGCATCGCGCCCTATCGCAAGTGGGCGGAGAAGCAGGTCGAGGCGATCAACCACGCGCTCCGCGGCATCCCGGCCGACCGGGTGCGCTACCACACGTGCTACGGCATCAACATGGGCCCCCGCGTGCACGAGCTCGGGCTCGAGCATGTGCTCGACATCATCTTGAAGATCAACGCCGGCGCCTATTCGTTCGAAGCCGCGAACCCGCGCCACGAGCACGAATATCATCTGTGGGAGACGACGAAGCTCAACGCCGGCAAGATCCTCATCCCCGGCGTGATCACGCACGCCTCGGTCCTGGTCGAGCATCCCGAGCTCATCGCCGAGCGCATCATCCGCGTCGCGCGCCTCGTCGGGCGCGAGAACGTGATCGCGGGCGGCGACTGCGGCTTCGGCACCCAGGCCTCGGCGACGCCCGAGGTGCATCCGACGATCGTGTGGGCGAAGTTCGAGGCGATGGCCGAGGGCGCGCGCATCGCGAGCCGGAAGCTCTGGTCGTGACGGCGGGGGGGCGCTCGGGCGCCTACCCGCTGGAGCGGCGCTCGGGCGAGGTCGAGCGCCTCGACGCCCAGGGCCTGGCACTCGCGCCGGACGCCGACAGGATGCTGGCGCTGATCGGCGTCGCGCCCGGCTGGCGCTGCCTCGATCTCGGCTGCGGGCCGGACGGAATCACCGGCTTGATGAGCGCCCGCGTCGGTGCGGCCGGCCGTGTCGTCGGGCTCGATGCCGATCCCGCGTTCGTCGCGCTCGCCCGCGCGCGGGCGGCGGCGGCGGGCCTTGCCAATGTCGATTATGTCGAGGGCGACGCCTATCGCGCGGCGCTCCCGGCCGCGTCCTTCGATCTTGTCCATTTCCGCTTTGTCGCCTCGACCGCGGGCGAGCCCGAACGGCTGATCGCCGAGGCGATGCGTCTCGCGCGCCCGGGCGGCGTCGTCGCGCTCCAGGATCCCGACATGGCGAGCCTCGTGTGCCACCCGCCGCATCCGGCCTGGGATGCGCTCCGGGGCCGCGATGGTCGATGCGTTCGACGCCGTCGGCGCCGACATCTCGCTCGCGCGGCGGAGCTATCGTCTCCTCCGCGCAGCGGGCCTCGCCGACGTCCAGTACCGGCCGTTCCTGGTCGGCGTGCGCGCCGGCGATCCGTGGATCGACTATCTGCCCGCGACGGTCGAATCGCTCCGCGCGACCGTGGTCGGACGCGGCCTGATGGGCGAGGCCGCGCTCGCCGACACGCTCGCCGCCTGCCGCGCGCATCTCGCCCGGCCCGACACCGTGTTCACGTCCTACACGGTCGTGCAGGTATGGGGCCGCACGCCGGGATAGCCGCGTCGCCCGCGCCCTCTTCCCCGCACGCCCCTGTCCTCGCCCCCGCGCTCGTCCCCGCACGCCCCGCCTCCACTTTTCCCGCGGAGGCGAGGGTGGGCGGATGTCACGGTGCGATCTTGACCAGCCGGCCCTGCACGGTCCGGATCTGCTCGCCGTCACGAATGCGGCTGTAGGTGAGCTGCATGCCGGTGCCCGACAGCGTGCGCCGGTAGCGTTGCACCTCGTAGCGCCCGTCCGCGCCGATCACCATCTGGTAGACGATGAGCGTGGTGCCCTCGATGCGCGCCCACGACAACTCGCCATCGCGATAGGGATCGCCCTCCTCGCGGGCACGGAAGACGTTGGGACGCTCGGTCGGCGCGAAGGTCCGCACCGTCTCCTTGCGGCGGACGTCGGGCGCGCGCGGATCGCCGCCCTGGCGGATCACGCTCGTCCAGCGCACCGAGAAGCCGCCGCCATCGGTGGGGCGGATCACCACGTCGCGATCGCGCTGGGTGACGCCGAAAAATAGAGGCTGTCGTCGTTGGAGGCGACGCCCGAGCCCTGGAAGGTGCCATGGAACGCGGCCGGGGAGAGGGGCGCCGGCGCGCGCGACTGGCGCTGCGTCTGGGCGTCGGCGGCGGGCGGGACGGCGACGACGAGCACCAAGGCGAGGACGAGGGATCGGATCATCGGACGGGCTCCGCGCGGTTGTTCACGGCCAGGCGACGGCGGGCGGCAGCGACATCAGGATCGCCTCGGGGTTGCCGCCGGTCCGCAGCCCGAACTGCGTGCCGCGATCGTAGAGCAGATTGAACTCGACGTAACGGCCGCGTCGCACCAGTTGGTGGTGGCGCTCCGCCTCGGTCCAGGGCGCGTTCATGTGACGGCGGACGATCGCCGGGTAGACGTCGTGGAAAGCGCGCCCGACGTCCGCGGTAAAGGCGAAGTCGCGCTCCCAGTCGCCGGTGTTGTGGTTGTCGTAGAAGATGCCGCCGACGCCGCGCGGCTCGCCGCGGTGCGGCATATGGAAGTATTCGTCACACCACGTCTTGAACCGGGGGTAGTAGAGGGGGTCGTGGCGGTCGCAGGCGGCCCGAAGCGCGGCGTGGAAACGGTCGGTGTCGTCGGCATCGGCGACCATCGGTGTGAGATCGGCGCCGCCGCCGAACCACCACTGGCTGGTGACGATCATCCGCGTGTTCATGTGCACCGCCGGGATGCGCGGCGAGCACAGATGGGCGACGAGCGAGATGCCGGAGGCCCAGAAGCGGCCGTCCGCATCGGCGCCGGGTATCTGGCGGCGGAACTCGGGCGAGAAGGTGCCGTGCACGGTCGAGACGTTGACGCCGACCTTCTCGAACACGCGCCCGCGCATGATCGACATCACGCCGCCGCCGCCGTCCGGCCGTTCCCAGGCCTTGCGCTCGAACCGGCCCGGCCGGCCGGCGCATTGCGGCGAGACGACCGCGTCCTCGAGCGCCTCGAATGTCTCGCAGATGCGGTCGCGCAGCGTCACGAACCACGCCTCGGCGCGTTCCTTGTGGCCGTCCTGCGTCATGTCCTCTCCCCTGAGTCGGGAAACCGTCCGGTCTGGCGGAGCGCCTCGCCGAGCACGATCGCCGCGGCGAGCGCGACGTTGAGCGAGCGGAGCCCCGGGCGCATCGGTATCACGAGCCGGGCGTCCGCGGCTTCATGCACCGCCTCGGGCACGCCCGCGCTCTCGCGCCCGAGGAGGAGCGTATCATCGGCGGCGAACGCGAAGGCCGGATAAGGCGTCGCGGCGCGCGTGGTGAGAAGGACGAGACGGCCGCCGTCGCGCGATGCGGCGTAGCGCGCCCACGAGCGGTGGCGGACGAGATCGACGCGGTCGAGATAGTCCATCCCGGCGCGCCGCAGCCGGCGGTCGTCCCACACGAAGCCGAACGGCTCGATCAGGTCGACGCCGACGCCGAGGCAGGCCGCGAGGCGGAGGATTGCGCCCGTATTCTGCGGGATGTCGGGCTCGTAGAGAGCGAGGCACATGGCGTCCGCCGCGTCACCCGGATTCGAATCGCCGGCGCATGATAAGCATTTGATGGGGCTCGCGACCGGGCGTCCCGCCGCCGCAAACCGTGCGCCAAAGTGCCGCATTCGTCGGGGGGGCGTTCATGGTAGCAAACCCCGCGCGGCTCGGGCAGGCTCGCCCCGGTCGCCGCTCGCGCCCGCCACGAGGAGTCCCATGGCCAGCACCCATGAACAGACCGCCGCCTCGCCGCATGACGAGGGCGAGACGCGGCGTGATTTCTTGATGCTCGCCGCCGGAGCCTTCGGCGCCTTCGCCGCCGGCGCCGCCGTCTGGCCGCTGGTCAGCCAGATGAACCCCGCCGCCGACACCCTCGCCGCCTCGACCACCGAGGTCGATCTGTCGCCGATCCAGGAAGGCCAGAGCATCACCATCGCCTGGCGCGGCAAGCCGGTGTTCATCCGCCACCGCACCAAGGCCGAGATCGAGCAGGCCCAGGCCGTCAACGTCAAGGACCTGCCCGATCCGCAGACCGATGCGGCGCGGGTCAAGCGCGCCCAGTGGCTGATCGTGGTCGGCGTGTGCACCCATCTCGGCTGCGTGCCGCAGGGCCAGAAGGCCGGCGAGGTGCGCGGCCAGTTCGGCGGCTGGTTCTGCCCGTGCCACGGCTCGGCCTATGACACCTCGGGGCGCATCCGTCTCGGGCCGGCGCCGAAGAACCTCGAGGTCCCCGCTTACGAGTTCCTCGAAAACTCCATCCTCCGCATCGGCTAGGAGCTCAGCCATGGCGTCGCCGGGCGTGGTCCAGCGGGTCTCCGACTGGATCGACCATCGTCTCCCCATCATCACCTTCATGCAGCACGAGCTGCATGAATACCCGACGCCGAAGAACCTGAACTACTGGTGGAACTTCGGCTCGCTGGCAGGAATCATCCTGGTCATCATGATCGTGACCGGCATCGTGCTCGCGATGCATTACACGCCGCACACGAACTATGCGTTCGATTCGGTCGAACGGATCATGCGCGACGTCAACTATGGCTGGCTGATCCGCTACGTCCACATGAACGGGGCGTCGATGTTCTTCATCGTCGTCTACATCCACATCTTCCGAGGCCTCTATTACGGCTCGTACAAATCGCCACGCGAGCTCCTGTGGATGCTCGGCGTCGTCATCCTCCTCCTGATGATGGCGACCGCGTTCATGGGCTATGTCCTGCCGTGGGGACAGATGAGCTTCTGGGGCGCGACCGTCATCACCAGCCTGTTCTCGGCGATCCCGCTGGTCGGCGATCAGATCACGACCTGGCTGTGGGGCGGCTTCTCGGTCGACAACCCGACGCTCAACCGGTTCTTCTCGCTCCATTATCTCATGCCGTTCGTGATCGTGGGCGTGGTGGTGCTCCATGTCGTGGCGCTCCACACCCACGGGTCGAACAACCCGGTCGGCATCGACACCAAGGGGCCGCAGGATTCGATCCCGTTCCATCCCTACTACACGGTGAAGGACTTCTTCGGCCTCGGCGTGTTCCTGATCTTCTCCGCCGGCTTCGTGTTCTTCGCGCCCAATTTCTTTGGCGAGCCCGACAACTACATCCCGGCGAACCCGCTCCAGACGCCGCCGCACATCGTGCCGGAATGGTACTTCCTGCCGTTCTACGCGATCCTCCGCGCGGTGCCCGACATCTGGTTCATCGACGCGAAGCTCGCCGGCGTTGTCGCGATGTTCGGCTCGATCGCGATCCTGTTCATCCTGCCCTGGCTCGACACCTCGAAGGTGCGGAGCGCCCGCTACCGGCCGATCTACAAGCAGCTGTTCTGGATCTTCCTCGCCGACTGCATCGTCCTCGGCTGGGTCGGCGCCAACCCGCCCGAGGGCTATTTCGTCGTCATCGGCCGGATCGCGACCGCCTATTATTTCCTCCACTTCCTCGTGCTCCTGCCGCTGGTCGGCAAGCTCGAGCGGCCGCGCCCGGTGCCGACCTCGATCAGCGAGCCCGTGCTGAAGGGCGGCGGCGTCCGCGCGCAACCCGCCGCCGCCAAGCCGATGGAGAAGGCCTGATGCGCCGCGTCCTCGCAGCCATCGTCGCGGCGATCGGTCTCGCCTCCGCTGCCGCGCCCGCCTGGGCCGCCGGCGAGACCCCGAAGCCGCCGGCGCAGCGCTGGTCGTTCGATGGCCTGTTCGGGACCTTCGACCGTGGCTCGCTCCAGCGCGGCTTCCAGGTCTACAAGGAGGTCTGCGCGGCCTGCCATGCGCTCAACCAGATCTACTACCGGCATCTGACCCAGATCGGCTTCACCGAGGACCAGGTGAAGCAGATCGCGGCCGAGTACGAGGTCACCGACGGCCCCAACGATCAGGGTGAGATGTTCACCCGCCCGGCGCGCCCGTCCGATCGCGCGCGGCGACCGTTTGCCAACGAGCCCGCGGCGCGCGCGGCGAACAACGGCGCCTATCCGGTCGATCTCTCGCTCGTCGTCAAGGCGCGGTTCAACGGGCCCGACTATCTCTACGCGCTGATGACCGGCTACACCGATCCGCCGGCCAACGTCACCCTGCCGGACGGGATGAACTACAACACCTATTTCCCCGGCCAACAGATCGCGATGGCACCGCCCTTGCAGCCCGACGGCGTGACCTACGCCGACGGCACGCGGGCGACCGTCGGTCAGATGGCGCGCGACGTGACGATGTTTCTCTCCTGGACCTCGGAGCCGGAGATGGAAACGCGCAAGCGCATGGGCGTGAAGGTGATCCTGTTCCTCCTCGTCCTCACCGGCATGCTCTACGCGGTGAAGCGGAAGGTGTGGGCCGCCGTCCACTGATGACGGCGGCGTAAGGGGGAGGGCAGGCGATGGCCGACCCCGTGCTCGGGATCATCGGCGGCTCCGGCCTCTACGAGATCGACGGGCTCGTCGATACGCGCTGGGTCGAGGTCGCCTCGCCGTTCGGCGCGCCATCGGACGCGATCCTCCGCGGCACACTCGACGGGCAGCCGGTCGCGTTCATGCCGCGTCACGGCCGCGGCCATCGCGTGCCGCCGTCCGCGCTCAATTTCCGCGCCAATATCGACGCCTTCAAGCGGCTCGGCGTCACCGAGATCGTGTCGGTGAGCGCGGTCGGCAGCCTCCGCGCCGATCTGCCGCCGGGCGCCTTCGTGCTGGTCGACCAGTTCATCGACCGCACCTTCGCGCGCACCAAGAGCTTCTTCGACACCGGCTGCGTCGCGCATGTCTCGATGGCCGACCCGGTGTGCCGGCTGGTCGGTGACATCGTGATGGAGGCCGCGCGCGAGGCGGGGGTTTCCGTCGTCCGCGGCGGCACCTATCTCGTGATGGAAGGGCCGCAGTTCTCGACGCGGGCGGAATCCGAGCTCTACCGCGCCTGGGGCTGCGACGTGATCGGCATGACCAACATGCCCGAGGCCAAGCTCGCCCGCGAGGCGGAGATGTGCTACGCGACCGTCGCCATGGTGACCGACTATGACTGCTGGCATCCGCACGAGGCGGCGGTCAGCGTCGAGGCGGTGTTCGCGGTTCTCCACGACAATGCCGCCAAGGCGCGGCGCCTCGTCCGCGCGCTCGCGCCGCGCATCGGCGCGCGGAGGCGCCCGTGCGGCCAGGGCTGCCACACCGCGCTCGACAACGCCGTCATCACCGCGCCCGCGGCGCGCGATCCGGCGCTGGTCGCCCGGCTCGACGCCGTCGCCGGCCGTGTGCTGCGATGAAGGTCGACGGCCGGCCGTTTCGCACGATCTGGGTCGAGCGCGGCATCGTCCGCGTCATCGACCAGACGCTCCTGCCGCACCGCTTCGTCGTTCTCGACATCGCCGACCTCGCCGCCGCGGCCGA
>VGEU01000083.1 GCA_016869145.1 Alphaproteobacteria bacterium
GGCCGAGCCTCGATGCCGGCACCATCGCCGACAGCCCCGCCGTCGCGGCGATCGCAGCCACGCTCGAGCGCGCCCGGGGCGAGGCGCTCGCGGACCGGACGCTCGCCGGCCTCGCCGACGAGCTCGCCGCCTTGGGCACCGTGACGCGGCCCCTATTGGGCTGATAGACTCGCGCGAGCGACCGGGAGGAGACCATGGACGGTGGCCGGATGCATTTCTCATGCGTGACCGCGAAGGGCTCGGCGTTCGACCGCAAGGGCTTTCGCCCGCAATTCGCCTATCGCGATCTCGGCATCGTGGGATCGAGCGGCGGGCGCGTCGACGCCTATGTCATGCGCGCGCTCGAGCCATGCCGCGCGAGTTTCGGTCTGCACCGGCACAATCTCGATTTCGAGCTCCTGTTCATCCTGAAGGGCCGGCTCGATGTCTATTTCGAAGGCGTCGGCACATTCGCAACGACCGCGGGCGCCGCGATCTGCCAGCCGCCGATGCTCGCGCATGATGTCGTCGGCTGGTCGGAGGATCTCGAGCTCCTCGAGATCATCGCGCCGTCGTCGTTCCAGACCGATTCGCTCCGGCCCGGCGAGGCGGCACCGACCGGGCTCGTCGGCGCGCCGCGGCTCTCGGTCGTCGCGGGCGATGAGGGCGCCTTCGCCCAGGATGGACTGCGCGCCGGCTTCGCCTATCGCGATCTCGGCGTGAAGGCCGCGATGGGCGGGCGCTGGCTCGCGCATTTGCTGCGCGCCACCGGCCCCGGCACGCGCCCGATCGGACTCCACCGCCACGCGCTCGATTTCCAGATGGTCTACCTCCTGCGGGGCTGGATGCGTTTCTACTACGAGGGCCATGGCGAGATGACCCTCGGCCCCGGCGACTGCGTGCACCAGCCGCCCGGCATTGCGCATGACGTGCTCGCGTGGTCGGAAGATCTCATGCTGTTCGAGTTGACCACGCCTGGCGAATTCGCGACCGAGGCGCTGACGCGGCCCTGACGGTCGCGAATCGGAGCCGCCCGTACGCGTTGAAGCGTGGGTGCCGGGGCGGGTAAAATCGTCCCATGCGGTATGGATTCTCGGAAGAACGCGCCCGCAGCCGCCGCCGCGGCCGCATCCTGTTCCGTGGCTTCCGCTGGTCGCTCGTCCTCGCGCTGGCGGTGGCGATCGGCTACCACGCCCACGAGGCGGGCACCGTACTCGCCGAGCGCGACGTGGTGCGGCTCCGCGACCAGGTCGCGAGCCTCTCGACCCAGGTCGATGCCCTGCAGGCGGACAAGAGCCGGCTCGAGCACGAGCGCACGACAGCCAGTGCCGAGGCCGAGGCGCTCCGGCAGCGCTACGAGGCCGATGTCCCGACCGGCGCCATCTCGGAGCTGATGCGCCTCGCGCGTGCCAAGCTCTCGGCCGGTGTCGAGGCGCAGCGCCTCGCCGCGGTCCTCGGCAGCGTCGAGAACGCGCGGAACTGCGACAACCGTCCCGTCAGCAAGCGCTTCATCGTCCGCACCGGGCCGTCGACCACGGGCAACGACAACGTCGCCTTCGGCGACCGCACGATCAAGGTAACGGCAGAGGGCCAGCCGACCATCGACCCGTCCGGGCGCCAGCAATCATGGTTCGATCCGGTCAAACCGCTCACCGTCCGCTTCGTACAGATCGGCGGCCGGGCGACCGCGGCGTCCGGAACGCTCCCCCTCCATCACTCGATCGTCGTCAACAATACGGAGCACCGCTTCCTCGTCGAGGCCGGCGATTCACGCGGCTTCGTGACGGTGACATCGGATGCCTGCCGCTATCCGTGACGGCGTTGCGGGTTCATTAACCCGGAGCCCCTAACCGGAACGGCGAGGCGAGCGGATCGCCGGACAGAGCCCGCGGTCATGGATCAGGACTTCGTCGAGCATTACCGGCGCGAAGGCTATGCGGTCGTCAGAGGCGTGTTCGGGGCCGAGGATGTCGCGGCGCTGCGGGGCGCCTTCGACCGGATCCACGCGCGGGCGCTCGCCTATGGCCGGAGCTTCCGCCATCAGAACGTCTTCTACCGGCTCGCGCAGTGGTGCGCGTATTTCGACGAGACGCTCGCGCGCTACCGCACCGACGAGCGGATGCGCCGCATCGTCGAGCCGCTGATCGGCGGCGACGTCAAGCAGATCATCAACCAGCTGCACTGGAAGACACCGGGCGCGGCCCATGTCGAGTTCGGCTATTACCAGGACGTCCGCTTCCGCCGGCCGCGGAGCGCCTACCGTGCGCTCGCGACCGCCTATGTGCAGACCGGCATCGCGGTCGATGCGCACCGGGCGGAAAACGGCGCGATGACGCTCGTCCCGGGCAGTCACCGCCGGGGCGAGCTCGACTTCGGCGCCGGCGGACAGGTGCTCGACCAGGCGAAGAGCGCGGCCGATCTCGCGCGCGCGGGCCTCGATGCGTCGCGCCTCGTCGATCTCGTGCTCGAGCCGGGCGACGTCGCGTTGTGGAACGTCTTCCTCGTGCACGGCTCGGGGCCGAACCGGACCGATCGCGAGCGTCGCTTCTATCTCAACGGCTATGTCCGCGCCGCCGATTGCGATCGCGGTGAATGGGCGTTCCGCGGCGGACGCGCATGCGCGCTCGGCGCGCCCGTCCTCGTCCATTACGAAGAGCTCCACGAGCGGCCGGAGCCGCACTACGTCGACGGTTGAGGCCGCCTCGCACCGGCGCCGATAATCGCGACAACGAGCGCGAGGGCGGTGCCGATCAGCATCAATGTCAGCATCGGCAGGAACGTCTTGTCGGCGAAGATGCCGACGAGCTGCGCGAACACGGCGCCGATCCCCATTTGCACGAACACGAGAAGCCCCGACGCGGTTCCGGTCAAATGCGGCTCGCTCGCGATTGCGATCGCCTGCGCGTTCGGCATCGACAGCCCCTGGCCGAACGTCATCAGCGCGCCGGGAATGATCAGGCTCGCGACGCTCATCGGCCCGTCGAACAGCAACCAGACATGGAGGCACACCACGACAAACGCGATCATGCTCCCGATCACGACGAGCCGCTCCGGTCCGACCCTGCCGCCGATCCGGCCCGAGATCAGATTGCCGAGCAGGTATCCGATCGGGAGCGTCATGAAGTAGAGCCCGAACGTCGCGGTCGGCTCGCCGAGGACGTCGTTGACGAGAAAGGACGCGCTCGAGATCAGCGCGTAGAACGCACCCGTCGAGAAGGCGGTCTGCAGGGTCAGCGCGGTAAAGCGGCGCGAGCGGATCAGGATCGAATAGCCGGCGACGAGTCCGGCGAAGCCCTGCCCGCGGCGCCGCTCGAGATGGGTCTCGCTGAGGCAGAACACGGCGAGAATGAGGACACCGATCCCGGTCGCGAGCGAGACGACGAACATCGCCCGCCAGCCATGCGCATCGATCAGGAGACCGCCCAGGATCGGCGCCAGCATCGGACCGAGCACATAGGGCACGGTCAGATAGGAGATGTACTTGGCGAGGTTCGCGTCGCCGAAGACATCGCGCACCATGGCCCGCGCGATCACGATGCCGCAGCCCGCGCCGGCGGCCTGGACGATGCGCCCGATCAGGAGCGTCACGATATCGGTCGCCACGACCGAGATGCCCATGCCGACGGTGAACAGCGCGAGCCCGCCGAGCAGCACCGGGCGGCGGCCGAAGCGGTCCGAAAGCGAGCCGTAGACCACGGTCGTCGCGGCCATGGTCGCGATCGCGAGGCTGAGCGCGGCCTGGGCGAGCGCGGTCGAGACCGCGAGATCGCGCTGCACGGCCGGCAACGCGGGCAGGAACAGATGGAGGGTGAGCGGACCGAGGAGCGTGATCGCGACGAGCGTGGTCCAGAAGAGGCGCCGCCTCTTCACCGCTGTTCCAGCTCCCTCCGTCCCGACGCCCGTCCGCATGGTCGGGCGAACCTACTCCGCCACCGCCGTCGCGAACAGCCCCGCGACCGCGTTCGGGCGGTTGGCCGACGGTTGGCCACAGGGTCAGGCTGCGCTACCGTTGCCGCCCCGGCAGAGGAGACCACGCATGGCGATGCCCCCGATCGACGGCACCATCATCGAGGACACCGTCGTTCCCGCCCGCGCCCCGTGGAGCCGCGTCGTGCGCAAGGGCGAGATGCTCCGCATCATCGATCTCGAGGGCAAGCAGGCCGTCGACTTCCTCTGCTACAACGCCGATGATCCCGAGGATCGCTACAACGCCGCCGACACGATGAAGCTCGGCGGCACGATCTTCCTCGGCAAGGGAACCGTGCTCTACACCGACCGCCAGAGCAAGCTCTTCACCATCGTCGAGGACAGCTGCGGCAAGCACGACACGATCGGCGGTTGCTGCAGCGCCGAGATCAATACGCTCCGCTACGGCGTGCCGTGGCAACCCAATTGCCGCGACAATTTTCTCGGCGAGCTCCGGAAATTCGGTCTCGGCAAGAAGGACATCGTCGCCAACGTCAACTTCTTCATGTTTGTGCCGGTCGGCGAGAACGGCGCGATGGGCATGGGGCCGTCGATCTCGAAGCCCGGCGACCATGTCGACCTCCGCGCCGAGATCAACGTGCTCGCGATCATTTCGAACTGTCCGCAGATCAACAACCCGGTCAACGATTTCAACCCGACCCCGATCCGCGTGGTCGTCTGGCAGCCGCGCTGAGCGCCGGCCGGCGCGCCTCGAGCTCCTCGAGCGTGCGTGGCCAGTCCGCCTTGAGAAGGCGTGACAGCGACCGGTCGGCGAGGATCTGGCCGCCGGTCTGGCAGCGCGGACAGTAGTTCGTCTCGTTCTCGGCGTGGACGATGCGCTGAACCAGCGCGCCGCAATCGGGGCACGGCTCGCGGTAGCGCCCGTGCACGGCCATGCCGCGGCGGAACGCGGTCACCTTCTCGGGGAAGCCGTCGCCCGCCTCGGCGCGAAGCCGCGCGGTCCAGTCCTCGAGCGTCGCGACGGTCGCGCGATACAGCCTTTCGACCTCGCCCGCCGTGAGCTTCGCCGTCATCGCGACCGGCGACAGCCGGGCGCGGTGGAGTATCTCATCGGCGTATGCGTTGCCGATGCCGCTCAGGAGATGGGGGTCGGTCAGCGCGCGCTTCAGCCTGTGGTTCTCGCGCCGAAATGCGGCGGCGAAGGCGGCCGCGTCCGCCTCGAGAACCTCGAGACCGCCCGGATCATGGGCGCTGAGCGCCGCGGTCCCGGCGACGAGGTGGATCGAGGCGCGGCGCTTCGAGCCGGCCTCGGTCAGCGTCAAGGTGCCGTCCGCGAAGTCGAAGGCCGCGAGCTGATACTTGCCGGCGAGCCGCGCACCCGGCTCGCGCCAATGGAGGGGCCCGCGATCATCAGATGGAGGACGAGGTGAACATCGCCCTCGAAGCCGATGACGATCCGCTTGCCGAGGCGCCCGATGGCTGCGACGCGCCGGCCGGCGAGATCGCGGATCGGCGGATCGACCGTCCGCACGAGGAACGGGCTCGCGATCCTGACCGCGTCGAGAACGCGCGCCCCGATGCACCGCGCGAGCGCTTCGACATAGACGGTGACGTCGGGAAGCTCCGGCATCGCGGTCGCGTCAGCGGAGAACCGGATTGGGCGCCGGCAGCGGCGTCAGATAAGGCTGGAGCCGATCGCTGCCGAGCGAAGGCTGCGGGCTGTAGCGTCGCTCCAGCGCGTCGATCCGCCCGCGCAGGCCCTCGACCTCGCGCTTGAGGGCGTCGATCTCGGCGCGCATCGCCGCAGGATCGGCCGCACCGGACCGGTCCGGCATCGCCGTCTGGGCGCCGGCGACAGCCATTGTCACAACGAGGAGCAAGCCGGCAGTGAGCACGGGGACTCGCATGATCGTTCCTCCGTTCAGAGCTTGTTGTCGGGTGCCTCGAGCGCGGTGAGCCGCGCATAGTCGTGGTCGCGATAGCCGTCGATGATCGTAGCGATCTCGGTGGCGACGACGCCGAGGCTGCCGAGCACCTGGGCGCCGAGCTGCAGGCTCGCCTCGAGCGTCTCCGGAACGACGTGGACCGTCCCGAGCTCGGTGAGGATATGACCGTGGGCGCGATCGCGCACGCGGGCGAAGATCGGCGCCCCCGGCCGGATCGCCTGGAAGGCGCGGACCGCGCGTTCGGCCGCCTCCGCCTCATCGAGCGTGATCACCGCGAGGCGCGCGTCGGCGGCGCCGGACGCACGCAGGACATCGCCCCGGCCGGCATCGCCGAAATAGACCGGAAGGCCCTTCTAGCGGGCATGGGCGACACGCTCGGAATCGAGATCGAGGGCGACATAGGGGATGCCGCGGGCCGACACGATGGCGGCGATGGTCTGCCCGACCCGCCCGTAGCCCGCAATGATCACCGGCCGCGCGACCGCCTCCGGCGCCACCGTCGCGGTCGCCACGCGCCGATGGCGCGCGCCGCGCGCGCCGAGCGAGGCAAGCGCCGGCGTCACCACCATCGACACCGCGACGACGAGCAGAAGCATGTCGCGCTCGGCGGCCGAGATGATCCCGTTCGCGCCCGCCAGCCCGAACAGGACAAAGGCGAACTCGCCGCCTTGCGCGAGAAGGAGCGCGATCCGGAGCCGGTCGGCCCCGGGCACGCCGAACAGACCGGTCAAGCCGAGGAGTAGCAGCGCCTTGACGGCGAGGAGGAGAAAGACGGCGATGAGAAGCGTCGCCCCCTCGCTGGCGACCAGACCGAAATCGATCCCCATCCCGACGGTCATGAAGAAGAGGCCGAGCAGGAAGCCGCGGAACGGCTGGATATCGGCCTCGATCTGATGGCGGAATTCCGATTCCGAGAGGAGGAGGCCGGCGAGAAAGGCGCCGAGCGGCATCGGCAGGCCGACCAGCCCGACGATCCAAGCGGTGCCGAGAACGGCCAGCACCGCGGCCGCGGCGAACACCTCCGGCGTCCGCGCCGAGGCGACGGCATGGAGGAGCGGGCGGAGCAGGATCCAGCCGCCGGCGACGACGGCGGCGATGATGGCGACGGCCTCGAGCGCGGCGGTGCCGAAATCAGCGGCCGCGACGTCACGGCCGACGCTGAGGACGGCGACGAGGGCGAGCATCGGGACCGCGGCCACGTCCTGGAACAGGAGAATGGCGAAGGAGGTGCGCCCGCTCCGCGTATTGAGCGCGCGGCGCTCGCTCAGGAGCTGGAGCACCATCGCGGTCGACGAGAGCGAGAGGGCGAGGCCGACGACGATGGCGGCCTCGAGGCCGTATCCGGCGAAATAGACCGCCCCGCCGATCACGAGCGCGGTCAGCACGACCTGGCTGCCGCCGAGGCCGAACACATCGTGGCGCATGAGCCAGAGCCGCGCCGGCTTGAGCTCGAGACCGATCAGGAACAGGAGGAACACGACGCCAAGCTCGCCGAGATGGGCGATCTCCTTGATGTCGGTGACGAGGCTCGCGCCCCACGGTCCGACCGGGATCCCGGCGACCAGATAGCCGATGACCGCACCGAAGCGGAGCCGCTGCGCGATCGGCACGGCGACCACGGCCGCCGCGGTAAGCACGAGTAGTGTCTGTAGCTGGAGGTCGGTCATCGCCCCTTCCGCCATGCCGCCGATGCCGTCGGCCGGTGATTGTCGTTGACTTAACCCGAATGTGGTGGCTTAGGCGGAAGGGAAAAGGCGGTGCGGCACTGTCTCCGCCCGCGCGACCAGGGGAGGATTGCCACGTGTGTGTGGTCGTCGCCATCGGCGGCAATGCGCTCCTTCGCCGCGGCGAGCCGCTCGACGCCGCCTCGCAGCGGCGGAACGCCGGCACCGCGGCCGCGTCGATCGCCGCGCTGGCCGCGGACCACCAGGTCGTCCTCGTCCACGGCAACGGCCCCCAGGTCGGCCTCCTCGCGCTGCAATCGGTCGCCTACGAGGCGGTCGCACCCTACCCGCTCGACATACTCGGGGCCGAGACCGGTGGGATGGTCGGCTACATCCTGCAGCAAGAGCTCGCGAACCGGCTGGCCGGCCGCGACGTGGCATGCGTCCTCACGCAAGTGGTGGTCGATCGCGACGATGCCGCCTTCGCCGACCCGACCAAGCCGATCGGCCCCGTGTTCGAGAAATCCGAGGCCGAGCGGCTGGCCGCGCGGCACGGCTGGACGGTCGCGCCCGACGGCAACGGCTATCGCCGGGTCGTCCCCTCGCCGGCGCCCCGCCACATCGTCGAGATGCGGACCATCCGCCGCCTGGTCGCGGACGGGGTGGTCGTGGTCTGTCTCGGCGGCGGCGGCATCCCGGTCACGGCCGAGGCCGACGGCACGCTCCGCGGCGTCGAGGCGGTCATCGACAAGGACCGCGCCGCGGCGCTGCTCGCGGTCGAGATCGGGGCCGATGCCCTCCTCCTCCTGACCGATGTCCCGGGCATTTACCTTGACTGGGGAACGCCGCGGCAGCGCCTGGTAAGGAGCGCCGGCGGCGACAGGCTCGCGGCGCTCGGCCTCGATCGCGGCAGCATGGGACCGAAAGTCGAGGCGTGCGTGCGGTTTGCGACCGCCGCGGGCGGGCTCGCCGCCATCGGCCGGCTCGACCAGCCGGCCTCGCTCCTCGACGGCTCGGCCGGAACCCGCGTCCTCGCGGGCTCGGGCGCGATCCGGCTCCGCGACGATTGAACCGCGCGCCGCATTTCCTACATCCAGACGAGAGACCCAGAGCCAGGCACGCCGTCGTTCGACGGCGTGGCGAGACGGCAACAACCGCCGGCAATCAGCGCCGGTTTCGGTCGCCGCGGTCGCCGGGAGCCGGACATTAAACGGTCTCTTAACGATGCAGTGAGAACCCTCGACGATCGCAAGGCGCACCAGTCCGCGACGAACGGCGGCGGCGCACCGGCTCCGGTCGGAGACGCCCTGCCCCGCGCGATGAGCGGACGGCTCCTTCAGGGGTGCCGCGGCAGGCCAGGGGGAACAGCGTGTTCGGCGTGGTTGATCGGCAGTGGCGGGCAAAGGAACGGCCTCGAACAGACGAAACCGGCGCGGCGGGTCGGCCACGATGATCCGCGCGATGGGACGCACGCTCCTGTTCGGGGCGTTCGCCGGTGCGGTGGTCACAGGCGCGGCCTACGCGGTCTCGATCGAGATGGACACTTTCGAGGTCCAGACGCGGGTCTTCACCAAGCTCGCGCGCGGCATGGGCTTCACCATCGAGCCCGGCGCCAATCCCGACCCGCTCTACCCGACGGCGGGGCCGTATGACGAACGGCTGGGCTACGCCCATCTGCCGTCCGCCCTCGAGACCCTCGCCGATCGCGACTACGAGGTCGAGCAGCAGGCGCGCATGTCGCCGGAGCTCGCCTCCTTCGTGCGCAAGGGCGGCTTCGCGATCTACCACGAGAAGACCCGCGCCGGGCTCCTGCTGCGCGACCGCTTCGGCGGCCGCATGTTCGAGAGCCGCTATCCGGAGCGGACCTACGCCGATTTCCCGTCGATCCCGCAGCTCGTCGTCGACTCGCTCCTCTTCATCGAGAACCGCGAGCTCCTCGACGACGAGGCGCCGAACCGCAACCCCGCGATCGAGGGCGACCGGTTCGCGGCCGCGGTCCTGAGCGCCGCGGTCAAGGCGGTCTCGCGCGACGGGCGCGTCGCCGGCGCATCGACGCTCGCGACCCAGATGGAGAAGTACCGCCACTCGCCGGGCGGCCAGACCGTCGACAGCGCCGAGAAGGTCCGCCAGATGATCTCGGCCAGTGTCCGCGCGTACCAGGACGGGCCCGACACCACGGCGACGCGCCGCCGCATCGTCGTCGACTATCTCAACTCGACACCGCTCTCGGCGCGGCCTGGGTTCGGCGAGGTCATCGGCCTCGGCGACGGCCTCTACGCCTGGTATGGCACCGATTTCGATGCCGCCAACGCGATCCTCCGCCGCGAGGCAAACGACCCGGTGACACTCCAGCTCAAGGCCGGCGTGTTCAAGCAGGTCCTGAGCCTCCTCCTCGCCCAGCGCCGGCCGTCCGGCTATCTCATCGGCGAGCGCGCGGCGCTCCGCGATCTCACCGACAGCCATATCCGCGTGCTCCGCGCCGGCGGGCTCATCGACGATCGGCTCGCCGAGGCCGCGCTCGCCATCGACCTCAAGTTCCGCGAGGACCCGCCGCTCAACGAGGCGGCCGCGTTCGTGAATCGGAAGGCCGAGACCATGCTGCGCGCCCACCTTCTCGGGCTCCTCGGCGTCGACAGCTTCTATCGCCTCGACCGCTTCGATCTCACCGCCGCTTCGACGATCGATGCGCTCGCCCAGGAGCGCGTGACGGAGGCGCTCAAGCGGCTCGCCGATCCCGAGCATGTCCGCCAGCAGGGCCTCGTCGGCGATCGCCTGTTGCGCCGCGGCGATCCCGCCAACGTGACCTATTCCGTCGCGATCTACGAGCGCGGCCGCAACGCGAACCATCTCCGTCTCCAGACCGACAACAGCGACCGGCCGCTCGACATCAACGACGGCTCGCGGATCGATCTCGGCTCGACGGCCAAGCTCCGGACGCTCGTCACCTATCTCGAGGTCGTCGCCGAGATCTACGAGCGCCACCGCGACCGCACGCCGGCGCAGCTCCGGAGCCTCCAGGGCGAGAAGCGCGATCCGCTCACCCGCTGGACGATCCAGCTCCTCGTCGAGCGAGGCGACCCGGGCCTTCTCGCCGTGCTCGAGGCGGCGATGGAGCGGCGCTATTCCGCCTCGACCGTCGAGCGCTTCTTCACCGGCGGCGGCGTCCACGCGTTCAACAATTTCGACCGCAAGCACGACGGCGACGTCATGCCGGTCCGCGAGGCGTTCCGGCATTCGGTCAACCTCGTCTTCGTCCGCATGATGCGCGACGTCATCGCCTTCTACTCGGGCGAGGAGATCGCGGCGAACGGCGAGGGGCCGTCCGATGCCGAGTCCGAAGAGGACATGCGGCGCGCTTATCTCGAGCTCTTCGCCGACCAGGAAGGACGCGAGTTCCTCAATCGCTTCTACCAGTCCTACCGGGGCCGCAACCCCGACCAGGTGCTCGATCTCCTGGCGAGCCGCGTCAAGCCGACCGGGCCGCGGCTCGCGACCGCGTTCCGCTCCGTCCGGCCCGAGGCGGGCTTCGACGCGTTCGTCGCCTTCATGAAGAAGAAGCTGCCGGCGCCGCTCAAGGACGAGGACGACTACGTGACGCTGTTCGAGCGCTACGGCGTCGACCGGTTCAACCTGCACGACCGCGGCTATATCGCCCGCATCCATCCGCTCGAACTGTGGCTCGCCGCATTCCTCCAGACGCATCCGCAGGCGACGCGGACCGAGGTCATGAACGCGAGCGAGGACGAGCGGCAGGAAGCCTATGCCTGGATCTTCAAGACGCGACACCGCCGCGCCCAGGACAAGCGCATCCGCATCATCCGCGAGCAGGAGGCGTTCGAGCATCTGCACGAGGCCTGGCAGCGTGTCGGCTATCCGTTCGAGAACCTGACGCCGTCCTACGCGACCTCGATCGGGAGCTCCGGCGACCGGCCGTCGGCGCTCGCCGACCTGATGGGCCTCATTGCGAATGACGGCGTTCGGCTTCCCACCCATCGCGTGACGCGGCTCCATTTCGCCGCCGGCACGCCCTACGAGACCGTCGTCGTGCCGAGCCCCGGCGAGGTCGAGCGCATCTTCGCGCCCGAGGTCGCCCAGGTGCTGCGCCGGGCGCTCGCCGACGTCGTCCAGAACGGCACCGCGCGTCGGGTCGCCGGCTCCTTCACCGACGCGGAAGGCCACAAGCTCGCGATCGGCGGCAAGACCGGGACCGGTGACCACCGCCAGAAGCGCGTGGTCGTCGGCGGCAAGGTGTTCGAGGCCAAGGTCGTCAGCCGCGCCGCCGCGTTCGTGTTCTATATCGGCGACTGCTTCTACGGCACGCTCACGGCCTTCGTGCAAGGGCCGGAGGCGGGCCAGTACGAGTTCACGAGTGCGCTTCCGACCCAGGTGTTAAAGTCGATCGCGCCGGCGCTGAAGCCGATGATCGAGCGGTCGCGGGTCGAACAGGGCCCGGGCGGCCCGGTCTGCACGACGACGGAGCTGCGCGAGGCCGCGGTTCGCGAATAGCCGCCTCGCCCCTCAGGCCTTCGCCCCATCCTCGGTCTCCTCCGCGACCGCGCGCGCTTTGCCGATCGGCGGCATGTAGAGGAGGATGCCGCACGCGACGAACACCGACGAGTAGGTCCCGATCAGGATCCCGAAGGTGATCGCCAGGGCGAAGTCGTGGATCGCGATGCCGCCGAAGAACAGGAGCGGCAGGATCGCGATCAGCGTCGTGCCGCTGGTCAATATGGTTCGCGACAGTGTCTCGTTGACGCTGAGATCGAACAGCTCGATGAGAGGTATCTTCTTGTATTTGCGCAAGTTCTCGCGCACCCGGTCGAACACCACCACGGTATCGTTCACGGAATAGCCGGCGATCGTCAGGATGGCCGCCACCGCGGTCAGGTTGAACTCGAGATCGAGAAGCGCGAACAGCCCGAACGTACAGAAGACGTCGTGACCGGTGGCGATCAGGGCGGAGACGCCGAACTGCCATTCGAACCGGAACGCGACATAGCCGGCGATACCGAGCACCGCGAGTGCGGCCGCGATCAGCGCCCCGCGCAACAGCTCACCCGAGACCTGCGGCCCGACCATCTCCACGTTCCGGTATTCGACGTCGGGGGGCAATGTCGCTCGGATCTGGGAGATCACCCGCAGCGCACCGGCCTGACCGCCCTCGGGCTGCTCGACGCGGATCAGAAGATCGTTCGGGTTGTCGAGGTTCTGCAGCGCAACCTCGCCGACATCGAGATCGTTGAGCTTGCCGCGCACCTCGGCCATGTCGAACGGCTTGGTCCAGCGCGCCTCGATCAGGACGCCGCCCTTGAAGTCGATGCCGTAGTCGAGCCCCTTGGCGAGGAGGGCGATCACCGACGCGATCATAATGGCCACCGTCGCCGCGAAAGCGAGGTGGCGATATTTCATGAACTTGTACTTCGGCACCGTTCGGAAGAAGACGATCATCGGCCCTTGTCCACGCCACGTGCCCGGCCGTCGCCGGGTGGCGCGATAATGGGCGACCGGCACCCGGGGTGCAAGAAAAGCGGCCGCGTCGGAAAATGTTGTCGCAGGGGGGCGAAACGAAACGGGGCCGCGCGAGGCGGCCCCGTCCGTCCGTCCGATCGGCGCGAAACGCCGATCAGAAGTCCATGTCGCCCATGCCGCCACCCGGCATCGGGGGCGCGGCCCTCTTCTCGGGCTTCTCGGCGACCATCGCCTCGGTCGTGATCATGAGACCCGCGACGGAGGCCGCGTCCTGGAGCGCGGTGCGCACGACCTTGGTCGGATCGATGATGCCGGCCTTGACGAGGTCCTTGTACTTGCTCTCCTGCGCATCGAAGCCCCAGTTCTGGTCCTTCGATTCGGAGAGCTTGCCGACCACGATCGAACCGTCGACGCCGGCGTTCTCGGCGATCTGGCGCGCCGGCATCTGCACCGCGCGGCGCACGATGTCGATGCCGACCTGCTGGTCGTGGTTGCCGAGCTTGAGGTTCGACAGGACACGCGAGGCGTAGAGGAGCGCGACGCCGCCGCCGGGGACGATGCCTTCCTCGACCGCGGCGCGGGTCGCGTTCATCGCATCCTCGACGCGGTCCTTCTTCTCCTTCACCTCGACCTCGGTCGCGCCGCCGACGCGGATCACCGCGACGCCGCCGGCGAGCTTGGCCAGTCGCTCCTGCAACTTCTCGCGGTCATAGTCCGAGGTCGTCTCCTCGATCTGCGCCCGGATCTGGTTGCAGCGGCCCTCGATCTCGGCCTTCTTCCCGGCGCCGTTGACGACGGTCGTATCGTCCTTGGTGATGACGACCTTCTTCGCGGTGCCGAGGTCCTTGAGGGTGACGCTCTCGAGCTTGATGCCGAGGTCCTCCGAGATCATCGTTCCGTTGGTCAGGATCGCGATGTCCTCGAGCATCGCCTTGCGGCGATCACCGAAGCCCGGCGCCTTGACCGCCGCGACCTTGAGCCCGCCGCGGAGCTTGTTGACGACGAGCGTGGCGAGTGCCTCGCCCTCGACGTCCTCGGCGATGATCAGGAGCGGCCGGCTCGTCTGCACCACCGCCTCGAGGAGCGGCAGCATCGACTGGAGACCGGAGAGCTTCTTCTCGAAGATGAGAATGTACGGGCTCTCGAGCTCGGTGGTCATCTTGTCGGCATTGGTGACGAAATAGGGCGACACGTAGCCGCGGTCGAACTGCATGCCCTCGACGATGTCGAGCTCGGTCTCGAGCGACTTCGCCTCCTCGACCGTGATCACGCCCTCGTTGCCGACCTTCTCCATCGCGCGCGCGATCATCTCGCCGATCTCGCGCTCGCCGTTGGCCGAGATGGTCCCGACCTGGGCGACTTCCTCGCTCGTCTTGATCTTCTTCGAGCGCTTCTTGAGATCCTCGACGATCGCCTCGACTGCACGGTCGACGCCGCGCTTGAGGTCCATCGGGTTCATCCCGGCGGCGACCGCCTTCGACCCCTCGCGCACGATCGCCTGGGCGAGGAGGGTCGCGGTCGTGGTGCCGTCACCGGCATTGTCGTTGGTCTTGGACGCGACCTCGCGCACCATCTGTGCGCCCATGTTCTCGAACTTGTCGGCGAGCTCGATCTCCTTGGCGACCGTCACGCCGTCCTTGGAGATGCGCGGTGCGCCGAACGACTTGTCGAGGACGACATTGCGGCCCTTGGGGCCGAGGGTGACCTTCACCGCGTCGGCCAGGATATCGACGCCCTTCAGCATGCGCTGGCGAGCATCGGACGAGAAACGAACTTCCTTGGCAGCCATGATCGATATTCCTCCGTCCGCGAGTTCAGGCGGCCTTGCGCGCGCTCTTCGAGCCTTCGATCACGGCCATGATGTCGGACTCCTTCATGATCAGGAGCTCCTGGCCGTCGATCTTGGTCTCGGTGCCCGACCACTTGCCGAACAGCACCCGGTCGCCGACCTTGACGTCGAGTGCGACGAGCGCGCCCTTCTCGTTGCGCGAGCCCGGGCCGACCGCCACCACCTCGCCTTCCATCGGCTTCTCCTTGGCGGTGTCGGGGATGATGATCCCGCCGGCCGAACGGCCTTCCTCTTCCACACGCTTGACGACGACGCGGTCATGCAATGGCCTGAACTTCATGAGTTCTCTCCTGTCCCTCTTGAACGTTGCGTCGGGGTATTAGCACTCCTTGAAGCCGAGTGCTAGCAAGGCGCGACTTAGGGCGGTCCGAAGCCGCGTTCAAGGGGGGCTCGGCGAGAAATGCGCCGCCGCCGATGGGTCGGCATCGGGGCCCCCGAAGGCGGCCCGCAACCCAGCTATTTCAGGAGGTTAGAGCGTATCCTGGGGTCTAGGGTCTGTACTCAATTTGGCTTACTGATTTGGGTTGGTGGTGATTCAAGGCTCTGATTTTGGGGAGCCTCGGATGAGAACGATTTATTGGCTGAATGATGCTGAATGGGCTCGGATTGAGCCGC
>VGEU01000084.1 GCA_016869145.1 Alphaproteobacteria bacterium
GCGCGCGGCGCGCCGCTCGCCGAGCCGCGCCGCGATGAGGAGGACGAGAAGCCCGAAGCAGGTCGCGAGGAATCCGGCGCGCGAATCGGAGAGGAGGAGCGCCGTCGGCAGGACGACGAGCGCGACGAGGATGATCCAGTCGCGCGCGAGGAGCCGGTTCACCAGCATCGCCGCCGTCTCGCGTCGCCCGAAGCCCGCCCCGGTGGTCTCGCCGATCGCGGCGACGAACAGCCCGAGCGCGGCGACGAGGCCGAGCCCGGCATAGGTCGCATAGGCGTTCTTGTACCAGAACGTCGAGGTCAGGCTGTCGACGTAGCGGACCTTGTCGTACCAGAGGATCATTTGCGCGCCGGAGAACTCGACGGCGAGGCCGTAGGCGGCATAGGCGACGCCGGCGACGACGACGGCCTGCATCATCTGCCGCGCGCGCGCCGCGTCACGGCCGTGCTGGAGCGCGAGCCAGAAGATGCCGCCATAGGTGAGAAGGCGGAAGAGGGCGGCGCCGGTCTCGTAGCGGTCGAGCGAGACGGAGCCCTGGACCGGAACTCCGAGCACCTCGGCGGTCGTCTTCCACAGCGGATGGTGCTGGGTCGTGAGCGTGCCGGTCTCGGTCTGGAACGCGATCCAGACCGCGACGACGGCGAACGGGAGGACGAGCGGCCAGAGCCGCCTCAACCCGGCCGGTGCCGCGGCGCCCGACGCCGCGAGATCGGCCGCCCAGACGATCAGGAGGAGCCCGACGGCGGTGCCGAGGAACGACCAGCTCCACGCCTCGATCGCGCCGAACGGGATCGGCGCCAGCACCACGAGGACGACCAGGCTCCAGAACCGAGGCCCGAAAGCCGCATGTCACCCGCCACCAGCTATGCCGGGGAAGGGTAGGGACAAAGCCTTAGCCGATCGTTGTCGCCGCGCGATCCGCGCGCCGTCCCATGCCACCCCGCCCTTTGTCTAGCGCCCCGGGTCCGGCCCTGGCAACGGCCGCGTGCGCCGGGCGCGGGCGGGTGCTACGGTGCGGCCTCCCATCGCCTTCCGCCGACGCCCGTGTCCTTCGAAGCCCTCGCCACCATCTTCATCGCGCTCGCCGTCGGGAGCTTCGCCAAGTCGGTGACCGGCCTCGGCCTGCCGCTGATCGCGGTACCGGTGATGGCGACCGTGCTCGGCGTCCAGACCGCCGTCGTCACTATGGTGTTCCCGTCGACGGTGACCAACGCGATCCTGCTCTGGACCCACCGCCGGGCGGCGCAGCGGCTGTCGAACCTGGTCCCGCTGATCGCCTTCGGCGTCCTCGGCACCATCGTCGGCACCTGGGGGCTGTCGCGGCTCGACGACGGGCTCCTCTCGCTCTTCCTCGCCGCCTGGGTCGCCTTCTATCTCGTCTATGCCGCGCTCAAGCCGAAGGTCGAGCTCGGCCCGCGCGCGAGCCGCATCCTGGCGCCGCCGGTCGGCATCGTCGCCGGACTCCTGCAGGGGACGATGGGGACCTGCAGCCCGATCATCGGCCCCTATGTCCACGCCTATCGGCTCGAGCCCTCGGCCTATATCTTCGCCGTCACCTCGTTCTTCATGACCGTCTCGCTCGCCCAGATCGTCTCGATGATCCAGCTCGATCTGTTCACGACCGAGCGGGTCTATGGCGGGCTTCTCGCGCTCGTGCCGGCGCTGGCGGTGATGCCGATTGCGATCCATCTGTCGAAACGCATGAGCCGATCGGTCTTCGACACCGTCATCAAGGTCATGCTGGTCGGGATCGGGCTCAAGCTCGCGGCGCACGGCCTGTTCGGCTGGTAGCACCAGCGACATTCAAGACATAGACAAGACTCGGGTATTTCCGAATGATGACCGTTCGTCTCCCGTCTCCTTCCCGATCTGAACGGTTACTCGCCGATGTCTCGTGCCGCCTCGTCCGCCGCCCTCTCCGACCGCGCCCGCTTCGAGCGTGACGGCTATCTCGTCGTGCCGGGCCTCGTCCGGGGCGAGGCGCTCGGGCGCATGATCGCGGCCGTCGACCGCCTCCTGGCTGCCCCCGAGGCGCCGGGCAAATACATGAAATATTTCGAGGACAGCCTGGTCGAGCCGGGCCGGCGGCTCCTCAACAGGGTGGAGAACTTCGTCCCCTACGACGCGACGCTCGGCGCGCTCCTCACGGGTGCGGACGTCCAGGGCCTCGTCGCCACCGTGCTCGGCGAGCCGGCGGTCCTATTCAAGGACAAGATCAATTTCAAGCTCCCCGGCGGCGGCGCGTTCGAGCCGCACCAGGACGCGCAGGCCGGCTGGGACAGCTACGCCGACTACTACGTCAACGTCTCGATCACAATCGACGAGACCACGATCGAGAACGGCTGCCTCGAGATCGCCCAATGGCGTCACCGCCGGGCGCTGATCGGTCGCATGTGGGAGCCGCTCACGCCGGCCGAGCTCGAGGGCATCCGATTCGTGCCGGTGCCGACCCGGCCCGGCGATGGGATCGTGTTCGATTCCTACATCCCGCATCAATCGGTGCCGAACCTGAGCGCGACGCCGCGGCGCGTCATCTACGCGACCTATAACCGGGCCGCCGCCGGCGACCACCGCGCGCAGTATTACGCCGACAAGCGCGAGTCCTATCCGCCCGACTGCGAGCGCGAGGCGGGCAAGACCTACCAGTACCGGGTGTGACGGGCCGCCCCGTCCGTGCCGGCGCATGAAGCTCGGGACAGCGATCGCCGTTCTCGGCGGGCTCGCGCTCGTCATCGTGCTGGTCGCCTGGCAGGGCGCCGGCACGATCGCCGAGACGCTCACTGTCGCCGGCCTCCAGACGCTGTGGCTCCCGGTCTACTACGCCGCGATCCCGATCGCGCTGTCGGCGGTGTCGTGGCGGCTCCTCTTTCCGCGCGCCGGCGCGCCCGGCCACGGCCTCGCCTGGCGCGCGACCTGGGTCGGGCTCGCGGTCAACTGGCTTCTCCCCGTCGCCCAGATCGGCGGCGAGGTCGTGAAGGCCCGTCTCCTCGTCCAGGCGCGCATCCCGGGCGCGCTCGCCTTCGCCTCCGTCGTCGTCGACAAGTTCATCCAGGCGGTGACACAGCTCCTGTTCGCGCTCGCCGGCGTCGTGCTTCTGCTCGTCCACGGTGGCGACGATCGGGTGATCGCCGGCACGCTCGGCTTCGTCGGCCTCCTCGCGCTCGGCCTGATCGGGTTCTACCGCGCCCAGCTCGCGCGGCCCTATGCGCTGATCGCGCGCTTCGCCGGCCGGTTCGCGCCCGCGCTCCGCGGCGAGCGCGTCGCCGGCCACGGTGCCGGCTTCGACGAGGCGCTCGGTGAAATCTATTCGCGCCGCCGCGACGTAATACTGTCGGCCCTGTGGCGGCTCGTCTTCCGCCTCGCGGTCGCGGTCGAGGTCTGGCTCGCACTCGATTTTCTCGGCAATCCGATTACGCTGATGGAGGCGGTGATCCTGGAGAGCATCGGTCAGGCGATCCGGGGCGCGGCGTTCATGGTGCCGGGCGGCCTCGGCATCCAGGAAGGGGGATTTATGATCCTGGGTGCCGCGGTCGGGCTCGATCCGGCGCTGGGGCTCGCGCTGTCGCTCCTGAAGCGCGTGCGCGAGCTGGGCGTGGGACTGCCCGGGCTTCTCGCTTGGCAGCTCGCCGAGGGGCGGCATCTCCTCGGCCGCCGACCCTAGAGCATTCGCCGGCGAAGCGAACTCCGGTTCGCCGGCGGCAATGCGACCATCGAAGGCCCTCGAGCGTCAGCCGATCGCTCCCGATCGGTGGCCGCGCGGGAACGAAGAAGACCGCAACGGACAACGGGACGGAACCTCGCCGTGCGTAACGAGATCGCCTATGTCGCCGCCGCCGGGCTGATCGTCTGGCTCTATCTTCTCCTCCTGCGGGGTCAGTTCTGGCGTGTCGCGCCGCAGACCGACCTCAGCCGCGCCACCGACCCGGACCATTGGCCCGCGGTCGTCGCGGTCATCCCGGCGCGCAACGAGGCCGACGTGATCGGCCGCGCGCTCGCGACCGTTCTCGGCCAGCATTATGGCGGCCGTCTCACCGTCGTCCTGGTCGACGACGAGAGCGAGGACGGCACGGCCGCGCGCGCCCGCGCGGCGGCCGACGCGTGCGACGGCGCGGCGCGGCTCGAGATCGTGCGCGCCGGTCCGCGGCCGGGCGGCTGGACCGGCAAGATGTGGGCGGTCGCCGAGGGCCTCGCGCACGCTGACCGCATCGCGCCCGATGCGCCGTTCGTCTGGCTCACCGACGCCGATATCGCGCACCACCCGGGCCATCTCCGCCGCCTCGTGCGCGTCGCCGAGCTCGACCGGCTCGACGCGGTCTCGCGTATGGTGCGGCTCCACTGCGAGCGGTTCTGGGAACGGCTCCTGATCCCGGCTTTCGTGTTCTTCTTCCGGAAGCTCTTCCCGTTCGCCTGGGTCAACGACCCGGCGCGGCGCACCGCGGCGGCGGCTGGCGGCTGTTTCCTGGTCCGCCGCGACGCACTGCGGCGGATTGGCGGGGTCGCGCCGGTGCGGAACGCGCTCATCGACGACTGCGCGCTGGCGCGCGCCTTGAAGCGCGAGGGGCGCATCCGGCTCGGGCTCGCCAATGAGGCCCAATCGATCCGCCCCTACCGGCTCGCCGACATCTGGAACATGGTCGCGCGCACCGCCTTCGATCAGCTCGGCTACTCGGTGCTCGCCCTGAAGGCGACCGTCGTCCTGATGCTCCTCGCCTATGTCGCGCCGCCGGCGATCGCGCTCGCCTTCCCGTGGCACGAGAGCGCGCTTGCGAGCGGCCTCGCGCTGGTGGCCTGGATGCTGATGGCGGCGGTCTACGTGCCGACGCTCCGGCTCTATGGACGGGCACCGGCGGCGGCGCTCCTGCTCCCGGTCGCCGGGCTCTTCTACACGCTGATGACCATCCACTCCGCGCTTCGCCACTGGGCCGGCGGCGGCGGGCGCTGGAAGTCGCGCACCCACGATCCCCGCGCGCGCTGAGCGCGCCTTAGGGCGACGCGCGGAACACGCCGTCCTTGAAGAAGAGGCGGAACGGCGTCGTCCCGGTGGCGCCGCCCTCGAAGGCGCGCCAGCGGCCGTCGCGGCAGAGCGTGCCGCCCTCGACCGGCACCGCGTCGAACTCGGCGACATTGGCGTAGACATTGGGATCGGGTCCGGGCTCGACCGCCATGAAGGTCGTGATGCAGCGCGACCCGGTGATCACCGGGTCGTAGCCCTTGATCGTGAACCCGCCGCCGGTCCGGACCCGACCCCGGCTGCAGATGCGAGCGCGAGCGCGAGCGCCGCGCCGAACCGTTGTGACATGAGCCGCATGATCGCCTCCTGTTGACGCGCCCGTGTGGAGGCGTTAGTCGAACATCGCCCGCGGCAGCCAGGTCGCGAGCCCGGGCCAGGCCGCCAGGGCGACGAGTGCGACGAGCTGGATCGCGACGAACGGGATCACGCCGACATAGAGATGGCGGGTCGAGATCCCGGCCGGCACCACCGAGCGGAGATAGAACAACGACAGCGCGAAGGGCGGCGTCAGGTAGGACGTCTGGAGGTTGAGCGCCATCATCACCCCGAGCCAGACCGGGCTGATGTCCATCGCGAGCAGCGCCGGCGCGACGATCGGCACCACGACGAAGATGATCTCGACCACGTCGAGGAAGAAGCCGAGCAGGAACATCACCAGCATCACGACGAACACCGCGCCGGCGACGCCGCCCGGGAGGTCCTTGAGGAACTCGTGCACCAGCTCCTCGCCGCCGAAGCCGCGGAACACCAGCGAGAAGATGCCGGCGCCGATGATGATGACGAAGATCATCGCGGTGAGCTGCGCGGTGGTGCGCATCACCGGGCGGAGCACATCGGCCCTGAGTGCGGCGGCGAGGCTGACCCAGAGGCCCCACGCGATCACCGCGGTCGCGGCGAGCGCGATCGCGATGCCGATGCCGTCGGCGGTGCCGATCCGCGTCCGCGCGACGCGGAGGTCGAAGACTGCGGTGACGACGAGGAGGACGACGACGGCGACCGCCGCGAGCCGGACGATCCAGGCACGGCGCGGATCGAGCTTGAGCCCGGCGAGCATCGTCGCGCCGACCGCGCCGACCGCGGCCGCCTCGGTCGGCGTCGCGATGCCGCCGAGGATCGAGCCGAGCACCGCGACGATGAGGACCACCGGCGGCACCAGCGTCTCGGCGAGGAGGAGCGCGGGGTTGCGCCCGGCGGCCGTCGCCGGCAGCGCCGCGCGCGGCACCGCGGGCGAGGAGGCCGGCCGCACCCAGGCGATCGCGAGCTGGTAGAGCGCGTAGAGCCCGGCGAGCGCGAGCCCCGGCAGGAGCGCGCCGGCGAACAGATCGGTGACCGAGACCGATTCGGGCGCGAAGATCCCCTTTTTGAGCTGCGCCGCCTGGTAGGACGCCGACAGGATGTCGCCAAGGAGGACGAGGACGAGGGACGGCGGGATGATCTGGCCGAGCGTGCCGGCGGCGGCGATCGAGCCGCAGGCGAGCGCCGGATCGTAGCCGTGGCGGAGCATCACCGGGAGCGCAAGGAGGCCCATCGTCACGACGGTTGCGCCGACGATGCCGGTCGAGGCGGCGAGGAGCGCGCCGACGATCGTCACCGACACCGCGAGCCCGCCGCGCATGGTGCCGAACAGCGCGCCCATGTTGATCAGGAGATCCTCGGCGACCTTGGAGCGCTCGAGCATCATCCCCATGAACACGAACAGCGGCACCGCGACCAGCACCTCGTTCATCATGAAGCCGAAGATGCGGTCGACGATCGCGGTGACGAAGGCGAGGTCAAACAGCCCGAACAGCCAGCCGCCGAGCGCGAACAGGAGCGAGACGCCGCCGAGCGTGAACGCGACCGGATAGCCCGCGAGAACGCCCGCGAGCGTCACCACCACCATGACGATGCAGACGATCTCCTGCGCCGGGAGCCCCATCGCGGTCAGCCGCGCGCGCGGCCCGCGATGACCGCGAGCGCGCCGATCGCGTTGGCGAGACCCTGGAGGAGGATCAGGACGGCGGCGATCGGGATCACGGTCTTGAGGAGGAACACCGCCGGGATGCCCGTCCCCTCGATCGAGCCCTCGAGCACGGCCCACGAGTTGCGCACGAACGGGATCGAGGTCCAGAGGATCAGGATCGCCATCGGCACCAGGACGATGAGTGTGCCGAGGAGATCGACCCACGCCTTCGACCGACGGCCGAGCCGCTCGTAGATGATGTCGATGCGGACGTGTCCGTCATGGCGGAGCGTGTACGCCGCCGCCATGAGGAACAGCGTCCCGTGCAGATAGAGGACCGCCTCGCGCATCAGGAGCGAGGACAGCCCGTAGACATAGCGCATGATCACGATCGCGCACGCGAGGACGACGAGCACGATCGTCGTCCACGCGACGGCGCGACCGATCGCGTCGTTGCAGCGCGAGACGAGGCCGGCGAGCCGGTCGAGCGCCGCCGTCACGAATAGGCGCCGCGCCGGTACTGGAGAAACGCGAGATCGCCGATCTCGGCCCAGCCGAGCGCCTGCTTGCGGAAGGCGAGGAAGCTGTCGTGCACCTTCTTCGACAGCGCATCCTTCGAAACCGACTCGGCGAGCACTTCGGTCGAGACGCGGGCGAGCGCGTTGAGGACGTCGTCGGGCAGGCGCTTCAGCTGCACGCCGTGCTGGGCGACGAGCGTCTGCAGCGCCTGCGCGTTCTGCGCGTTCGATTCGGCGAGCGTGCGGTCGATCTCGGCCTCGAGCACGACGCGGAACAGCTCCTGCTGCTCCTTGGTGAGGCCCTTCCAGGTGTCCATGTTGAAGGTCACCTCGGCGGTCGGCGCCGGCTCGTGCCAGCCCGGATAGTAGTAGAACTTGGCGTGCTTGTAGAGGCCGAGCGCCATGTCGCTGAACGGGCCGATCCACTCGGTGCCGTCGATCGCGCCCGACTGCAGCGCGGTTAGGATCTCGCCGGCCGGCAGCGTCACCACCGCGACGCCGAGCCGGCGCAGCATCTCGCCGCCGAGCCCGGGCATGCGGAACTTGAGGCCCTTGATGTCGTCGACGGTGTTGATCTCCTTCTTGAACCAGCCCGCCATGCCGGCGCCGAAATCGGCGCCCATGAACGGCTTCAGGTTGAACTGCGCGCCGACCTCGTCATAGAGCGTCTGACCCTCGCCGTAGAGCATCCAGCCGCGCAGCTCGTTCGCCTGCATGCCGAACGGGATGTTGAAGTAGAAGTTGAGCGCGGGCGACTTGCCCTGGAAGAACGCCGGGGCCGAGTGGTAGAAATCGGCCGTCCCCTTGGACACCGCGTCGAACACGCCGAGCGGCGGCACCAGCTCGCCGGCGGCGAAAACGCGCACCCGGAGCGAGCCGCCCGACAGCGTGTTGATGCGCTCGGCGATGCGCTCGCAGGCGACGCCGGGGCCGGGCAGGTTCTTCGGCCAGCTGGTGACGAATTTGAGCTCCTTGCGCGCCTGGGCGATCGCGGGCGCGGCGAGCGGTGCGGCGGCCGCGGCGGCGGCGCTGCCGACGAGGCCCTTCTTCAGGAACGAACGACGCCGCATGGCTCCCTCCCTCCGTTTCTTGCGTGAACAGTTCGTGCCGAGACTAGATCATGTCCCGCCGCGTTTCCACCGTGCGTTGACTCGCGCCGTCCGAGGCGTAGGCTCGCCGCCAGCGACACGGAGGAGAGGGCGCGATGGCCGAGACCGCGACCGTCGGCGAGATGATCGCCGGCTTCCTCGAGGCGTCCGGCGCGACCACCGCGTTCGGCGTGATCTCGATCCACAACATGCCGATCCTCGATGCGATCGGCCGGCGCAACCGCATCCGCTTCGTGCCGAGCCGGACCGAGGCGGGCGCGGTCAACATGGCCGACGCGCACGCGCGCGTCGCCGGCCGCATCGGCGTCGCGTTCTCCTCGACCGGGACCGCGGCCGGCAACACCTGCGGCGCGCTGGTCGAGGCGCTGACGGCCGGAACGCCCGTCGTCCACATCACCGGCCAGATCGAGTGCGCCTGGCTCGACCGCAACGCGGGCTTCATCCACGAGGCGCGCGACCAGCTCGCGATGCTGCGCGCCGTGTGCAAGGCGGCCTTCCGCGTCGCCGCTCCCGAAGACGCGCTGGGCACGCTCCGCGAGGCGGTGCGAGTCGCGATGACGCCGCCGATGGGCCCGGTCTCGGTCGAGATCCCGATCGATGTCCAGGGCGCCCGCATCGCCGTGCCCGCCGATCTCGGCCCGGCCCCGGTCGCGACGCCGGCGCCCGATCCGCGCGCCCTCGATGCGCTCGCCGATGCGCTCGCAAACGCGCGGCGCCCGCTCCTCTGGCTCGGCGGCGGCGCGCGTGGCGCGGCTGATGCGGCGGCGCGGCTCGTCGCGCTCGGCTTCGGCGTCGTCACCAGCGTCCAGGGGCGCGGCATCGTGCCCGAGAGCGATCCGCGCTCGCTCGGCGCGTTCAACCTGACGCCCGCGTCCGAGCGGCTCTATGCCGGCGCCGACGCGATGGTCGTCGCGGGCTCCCGGCTCCGCGGCAACGAGACGCTCAAATACACGCTGAAGCTGCCGGCGCCGCTCTTTCGCATCGACATCGACCCGACGCAGGAGCACAAGCCCTATCCGTCGGCGCGCTTCGTCGTCGCCGATGCCGCCACCGCGCTTGCCGGTCTCGCCGACCGGCTCGCCGGCAGGCTCCGCCCCGACCCCTCCTTCGCCGATGACATCGCCGCCGCGCAGCGCGAGTCCGACCAGGCGCTCCGCCGCGCGCTCGGGCCCTATGCCGGCCTTCTCGCCGCGCTCGAGGCGCACTGGCCGGCGCGCGCGCTCTGGGTGCGCGACGTCACGATCTCGAACAGCACCTGGGGCAACCGGCTGCCCGCGCTCGCCGATCCGCGCCAGGGCGTGCATGCGCTCGGCGGCGGCATCGGCCAGGGCGTGCCGATGGCGATCGGTGCCGCGCTCGCGCGCCAGGACGCGAAGACCGTGGTCCTCGTCGGCGACGGCGGGCTCGGCGTCTCGCTCGGCGAGCTCGGCACGCTGGTCGAGTCCGCCGCCGACGTGCTCGCGATCGTGATGAACGATCGGGGCTATGGCGTGATCCGCAATATCCAGGACGCGCAATACGGCGGCCGGCACTACTTCACCGACGTCCGCGCGCCCGATCTCCGCCTGTTCGCCGAGGCGATCGGGCTTCCCTTCCGTCGCGTCGCCGATGCGGCCGGGTTCGCGCCGGCGATCGCCGACGCGCTGGCGCGCCGCGGACCTGCTATGATCGAGATCGACATGAACTCGGTCGGCCCGTTCGCCGAATCCTTCGCCGGACCGCCGGTCCGCAAGGCGGGCTGACCGCGACGGGGAGAGGCGACATGGACGTCCTGTTGATCGGCTACGGTGCCATCGGGCGCACGGTCCTCGAGAAGCTCGGCGACGGGCCGGGCCGCATCGTCGCGATCCTCGAGGTGCCGGAGCGGGTCAAGGCGGTGCGCGCTCTTGTGCCGTCCTCGATCAAGGTCGTCGGCTCGACCGAGGATCTCGCCTCGCTGCCGCCGCTCGCCGCCGAATGCGCCGGCCACAAGGCGGTCGCGACCTATTGCGTCGGGCTCCTGAAGCGCGGCATCGACGTGATCGTGATCTCGGCCGGCTCGCTGTCGGCACCTGGCCTGTTCGACGAGCTCAAGGCCTCCGCCCGCCACGGCAAGGCCAAGCTGATGCTGCCCGCCGGCGCGATTCCCGGTGCGGATGCGCTCGCCGCGGCGCGCATCGGCGGGCTCGACTATGTCCGCTACACCTCGCGCAAGCCGCCGATGGCGTGGAAGGGCACGCCGGCCGAGACGGTCGTCGATCTCGCATCCGTCAAGGAACGCACCGTCCTCTTCAAGGGCCGCGCCGACGAGGCCTCGCAGCTCTACCCCCAGAACGCCAATGTCGCGACGACGACCGCGCTCGCCGGGCTCGGCTTCGACAAGACCGAGGTGCTCCTCACCGCCGATCCGGCGGCCAAGGGCAACATCCATCTCATCGAGGCGGGCGGCGCGTTCGGCGAGATGCGGCTCGAGATCGCGGGCAAGCCGCTCCCCAACAACCCCAAGACCTCCTCGCTCGCCGCCTACAGCCTGGTGCGCGCGATCCGGAACCGCTGCGGCAACATCGAGATCTGAGCGCGGGCGCCGGGCGCGCGCCGGGCGCGCGCCGTCACCGGGCCCGTCACCGCGCCGTCACTGGGCCATCACCGATAGGTGACGTTCCAGGTCTCGGTGATCGCGGCGCCCTGGCCGCGGAGGACGACCGAGGCCGGGCAGCGCCAGGCGAGCTCCTCCTGGATCGCCTTCATCCGCTCGGGCGTCGCGTTCGTCGTGCAGGTGACGGTGAGCCTCACCTCGGGGAACGCCGTCGCGATCCGTTCCGTGCCCTCGATGCCGCGGCGGTCGAGCTGGCCGAGGATGTCGACCGCGACGTCGGCGAGATGGACGCCCTTCTCGGCGCAGATCTTGTTCAGGATCACGTTGGTGCAGCCGGCGAAGGAGGCCATCAGGATCTCCATCGGCGTCGGTCCCTTGTTCTCGCCGTGGCGCTCGCGCGGCTCGTCGATGGTGAGCGCGAAGTCGCGGATCGTCACCTCCGACCGGGCGACGGTCGGGCAGCGCGCGGCGACACGGACGGGAACATGCGGTTTGACGGCCATCGGCTTTTCTCCTCTCGCGGGTTCTGGTCGCGGCGCCGGTCGCCGCGTCAGGGCTGGTGCGCCTGGCCGCCCGAGATGTCGAGCGCGGCGCCGGTGATATAGGCCGCCCGCGGCGAGGCGAGGAACACAATCGCCGCCGCCGGCTCCTCCGGCAGGCCGAGACGGCCGAGCGGGATGTCGCGGTCGCGCGCGATCTCAGCGAACCACGCCTCGCGGCTCTCGCCGGGCGCCGCCTGCGCCTGGTAGCGCCGCTCCCACTGGCCCGAGCGGATGAGACCGAGGAGAATCGAGTTGACGCGGATGTTCTTCGCCGCGAGGTCGAGGCTCAAGGATTTCGCGAGGCTGAGGACACCGGCGCGCGCCGCCGAGGTCGCGACGAGGCGCGTCTCCGGCTGCCGCGCGAGGAGGGCGTTGACGCAAACGATCGCCGCCGCGTCCGAACGCTCGAGGAGCGGCAGGAATGCGCGCGTCGGGTGGATGATGCCGAAGAATTTGAGCTCGAGCTCCTGGCGCCAATCGGCATCGCTCGTCGCGGCGAAGCTCGCCATGCGGGCCTGGCCGGCATTGTTGACGAGGATGTCGACGGCGCCGAAGCGCGCCGCCACCGCATCGCTGAACCGCGTCACCGCCTCGGGCGCCAAGACGTCGCAGGCGAGCCCGAGCACGCGATCGGCGCCGAAGCGATCGCCGAGCGCACGCGTAGCGGCCGCGACCCGATCGGCGTCGCGCGAGCAGATCGCGATGCGGGCGCCTTCCTCGAGAAAGAGCCGCGCCGTCTCCATGCCGATGCCGGACGTGCCGCCGGTGACCACCGCGATCCGTCCGCCGAGACCGAGATCCATGCTGCCTCCGTGCGCCGTCGGCGCGGATCGCGCTCAGGCGACGATGATGCGCGGGCCGAGCGTACGCGGCCGGTAGCCGAGCCAGGTCGAGATGATGCGCGCGGAATCGACCACCGCCTCCTTGAGCGGGCCCTCGAGCTGGCCGGCGTCGATCCGGCTGTCGGGCGCGATCAGGTTGATGGCGGCGACGACGCGGCCGGCCGCGTCGCGGACCGGTGCGGCGATGCCGCAGACACCCTTCACGTAGAACGCGCGGCTGATGACATAGCCGCGCTGGCGGTCGCGCGCCAGCATCGCCTTGAGGACGGGCAGGCTGGTCGGCGTCTGCTCGGTGTATTTCTGGAGCGACCGGCCGAGGAAGAGGCGGTCGAGCTCGTCCGGCGCGAGGTCCGAGAGCAGGATCCGTCCCATCGACGAGGCATGCACCGGCAGCCGCGTGCCGACGCGGATATTGCTGATGACCGCGCCGACCGCGGCGTAGCGGCTGATATAGACGAGGTCGGTCCCGTCGCGCATGCCGAGATGGGTCGAGAACCCTGTCGCGCGGGAGAGCGCCTCGAGGTGCTCGCGCGCGACCTCGGTCACGTCCATCCCGGCGAGATACTCGAAACCGAGGCCGAGCACCGCGGCGCCGAGCCGGTAGGTCTTGCCGTTGTTGACGCGGCGGAGGAACCCTATGGCCTCGAGCGTGCGGGCCATGCGGAACACCGTCGTCCGCGGCAGATTGAGCTCGCGGGCGAGATCGGCGAGGCCGATGTCGGGCCGCTCGCGCGAGAAGGACTTCAGGAGGCGGAGCCCGCGCTCGAGCGCGGGCACCATGTATCTGTCGTCGTTCATCCGATCGTCTTCTCCAGAAACGCACGCAACGCGGACTCGAACGCGGCCGGATCCTCGACATAGCAGGCGTGACCGAGCCCCGGCAGCTCGACCCTCTCGGCGCCGGCGATCGCGTCGGCGACGGCGCGGCAGCTCTCGGGCGTCGTCACGCGATCGGCACCGCCCCAGACGACGAGCGTCGGTCGGGCCGGCGGCAGATCGGCGAAGATGTCGGCCGCGCCCAGCATGCGCACCGCCTGGGCGTAGCCGTCGGGGCGGATCGCGGCCATCACCGATCGGACCTTCGCGATTGCCGCCGCGGGCGCCGCCGGCGACAGAAGGCCGGCCGCGCGCCGTTCGGCGAGACCGGCCGGGCCATGGGCGTCGAGGAGGTCGAGCCGCTCGCGCGTCTTCGCCGCCCGCGCCACAGGCTCGAGCCGGCCATAGCCCGAGGCCGGATCGCCGAGGATGAGCGCGCGGACGCGGGCCGGATGGCGCCGCGCGAAAGACGCGGCGATCAGCGCGCCGAGCGAATGGCCGACGACGATCGCTGTCGCCACGCCGAGCGCATCGAGAAAGGACGCGAGCGCGTCGGCGTAGTCGGCGGCGGACGGCGTCGCGGGCGCAAGCGGCGCGGATTCGCCGTAGCCCGGCGCATCCCAGGCGATGACGCGGAACCGGGCGGCGAAGGAATCGAGCTGCGCCGCCCACGACGCGGCGCCGGAGCCGACGCCGTGCAGAAGCACGAGCGCCGGGCCCGCACCCGTCTCCCGGTAGCCGATGATGCGGCGGTCCGCGGTGACGATCGTCGCCACGCCGGCGGCCTGCCTATTTCCGCTTCATCTTGGCGAGCGGATGGTCGGGCGGATAGGTCGGCGTCACCGGCTTCGGCGCGCCGAGCATCACGCACATCAGCGCTTCCTCGTCGCCGTGATTGAAGAGGCCGCGATAGACGCCGGGCGGCACCGAGCAGAGATCGCGCTCGCCGAGCTCGCACGCCCAGGTCTCGCCCTTGTGCTCGAAGAAGAGGCGGATCTTGCCGCGCAGCATGAAGAACACCTCCTCCACGTCGTCGTGGACGTGGAGCGGACCCTCGCAGCCGGCGGGAAGCACCATGGTCGAGAACGTGAAATGCCCGGCCGGCACCGCGTTGTCGTCGGCATCGACCCCGGTGCCGCCGGTGCCGATATAGCGCATCTGGGCGCGGCGATACTTGGGATCGAAATCGGCCTGGAACTTGAGCGCGTCCCAGTCATAGCGCCGCGTCTGGAACCGCGCGATGCGCGTCTGCATGGTCTCGGCGAGGCTCTCCTTGCCGTCCGCCTCGGGTCTCTTGGGTGCCGCCGTCATCGTTTCCTCCGTCGCTGTCAGTGCATCACGAACCCGCCATTGACGGGCAGAAGCTGTCCGGTGACGAAGCTCGCCGCATCGGACAGGAGAAAGACCACCGTGCCGACGATGTCGTCGGGGAATTGCGGCCGCGCCATCGCCCGCCCCTCCTCGTAGAGCGCGTGTCGCGCGGCCGGCACGTATTCGGTCGCCTCGACGCGGGTGAGGCCGGGCGCGATCGCGTTGACGGCGATGCCGTCGGGACCGAGCTCGCGCGCGAGCGCGCGTGTCATCGCGATCACCGCGCCCTTGGAGGCGACATAGTGGAGAAGGCGCGGCGCCCCCCACAAAGCGGTGTCGGAGGCGATGTTCACGATCTTGCCGTTCCCGGCGCGGCGGAGATGGGGCGCGGCCGCGCGGCTCATCAGCCAGGTGCCGCGCACGTTGATCGCCATCACGCGGTCCCAGGTCTCGATGTCGATCTCCTCGAAGCTCTTGCCGCCGATCCCGGTCGCGAGCGCGCCGTTGTTGACGAGACCGTCGATGCCGCCATAGGCCGACGCCGATTCCGCCGCCGCGCGCGCGATCGCGGCCGGATCGGCGAGGTCGAGCGCGACGAAGTGCGCCGCATGGCCGACGGCGGTGAGCGCGGCGGCCGCCGCGCGCCCGCGGTCCTCGAG
>VGEU01000085.1 GCA_016869145.1 Alphaproteobacteria bacterium
ACAATCGCCCCGTTGAGCGACGATCCCATCGTCAGCCTGCCCGCCGTGGCCGCTTGACAATCCCGGCCAAACCCGCCGGAGACAACGAACGACACCGCGCTCTTACACCACGCCTCGGGGCACGATCCGAAAACTATCGTCAATACGGAGACGCCTACAAGCGCGTGCTCTCGGAATCGACGCTCAACACCCGCGCGCAGACGATCGGCACCAATATCAGGGCCGTCGGGATCAAGATCTACACGATCCAGTTCGGCGATGCGCCGACCACGACCCAGGTCAACCTGATGAAGAACATCGCGACCGATCCCGACTCGGCGCACTACTTCTATGCACCGACCGCCGCGGTGCTGCAGGACGTATTCACCGAGGTCGCGAACCACCTATCGTAGCTCCGCCTCTCCAAGTAGGGCGGGGCGGCGGCCGCGTCGCCGGTCAGCGCCGCCGCGCGCGGTTGACGCCGAAGAAGGTCGCGATCGCGAGCACGGTGAGAAGGCCCGACAGCCAGAACACCCAGCGCGGGTCGCCGAGGTCGAGGATCGGCCCGTAGATGAGCGGCATGAACGCCGCGCCGACGGCGGCACCGGTCGAGACGAAGCCGAACACGCGCCCGTGCGCACCGTCCGGCGTGACCGAGAAGATCATCAGATCGCGCGTTCCCTGGATCGCACCGCGCGCGAAGCCCGCCGCGGTGAGGATCGCGACGACCGCCGCGATCGGAAGCGAAACCGTGCCGACGAGGGCGAGGAGCGCGCCCGCGATCACGAGGCCGGTCGCCGCGGTCGCGACGCGCGTCCCGATCCGGTCGACGAGGACGCCGCCGAGCAGGACACCGAACGAGACGCCGGCGGTGAAGCCGGTGAGCGCGCCATTGGCGATCGCGAGCGGGGTGCCGGCCATGTCGACGAGGGCCGCGACCGAGAAGGTCCGGATGCCGCCGAAGACGATGTTCATCACGAACGAGAAGAGGAAGCAGAGGAGGATCGGGAGCGTCGCGAGGAGGGCGAGGCTTGCGCGGAACGACGGCGCCTTCTCGTCGGCTTGCGCCGCGCGACCGGCCGCCGTCGCGGCCTCGAGCATCGAGCCCTGCGTCCAGACGAGGAGCGCGACCAGGAGGCCTATGGTCCCGATCGTCATGAACGCGACCCGCCAGTCGAACAGATCGGCGAGCGCCACCATGATCAGCGGCACGGCCGCGGTGCCGGCGGTGCCGAAGAACGAATGCACGCTGAACGCGCGCCCGAGCCGCGGCCGGTCGACCACGTTCGACAGGATCGCGTAGTCGGCGGGGTGATAGACCGCGTGCGCGAGGCCGGCGTTCGCGAAGAACACGACGAGTGCGAGATAGGTCTCGACCGTCCCGATTAGCGCGATGGCGATCGACTGGATGAAGAGGCCGACGCTGAGGACGGCACGCGCGCCGATGCGATCGACGAGAAATCCGGCCGGTGTCTGGCCGAGGCCGTAGAACACCGCGAAGGCCGTCATGGCGAGGCCGAGCTCGGTATAGCTGACGCCGAGGTGCTCCTTGAGGAGCGGGAACAGCGGCGGCAGGCAGTAATTGTAGACGTGGCTCATGAAGTGCGCCGCGCTGATCAGCGCCATCACGCGGCTGGCGCGGGGCCGGGCGAGGACCGCGGTCATGGCCCGACGCTGCGCCCCCTGAGCGTGACGAAGGTGAGGAAGGCGATCGCGAAGAGCGCCGCGCGCACCCAGAAGACGTACGCCGGCTGGCCGGTGTCGAGAAACCAGCCGAACACCGGTGGAACGATGCCGAGCGCGAGATTGGCCCCCGACGAGGAGAAGCCCATCACACGGCCCATCGAGCCCTTGGGAGCGACGGCGGTGAGAAGGAGATCGCGCGAGGGGAGGAGAAGGCTGCTTAGAAAGCCCGAAAGCGTCACGGCCCCGATGAGGACGGCATCGGGAAGGGTCATAGTCGCGAGGAGGGCGATGAGCGCGCCCGCCGGCAGGAGCGTCACGGCGGCGAGCCAGGCCGTCGGGCCGAACCGGTCGGCGACGAACCCGCCGAGGAAGACGCCGGCCGAGCTTCCGATCATCAGCCCGGTGAGCGCTGCGTTCAGCGTGACGAGGGGGGGCTGGTGGAGCCCGTCCATCGCGACGACGAAGAACCCGCGGAGCCCGCCTGCCCCGGCCATCTGAACGACGAAATAGAGGAAGCACATCAGAACCGGGAGCGAGAAGAGGAGCTTCATCGTGTCCTCGAGCCCGGGTGCCGGTGGCGGTGCCGTCGCGGTCGGCTTCCCATCCGACGCCGTGGGCTGGTCGCCGGGGTCGCCCAAGAGCCGCCCCGAGCTGAGCCAGAGGAGCAACGCGAACACGACGCCGATGCCGCCGACGACGAGGAACGCGAGCCGCCAGTCGTGGACCGCGGCGATCCCGGCAATGATCGCGGGCGTCACCTCGAAGCCGAGATTGCCGGTGAACGAGTGCATCGCGTAGGCGCGCCCGAGCCGGTCCCCGGCGACCGTCGCCGACATGATCGCGTAGTTCGTGGGGTGGAAGACCGTATGGCCGGTGCCCGCGAGCGTATAGAGCGCGAGGACGTGCCAGTACTCGGTCGAGAACCCGATCAGCGCGATCGCGCCCGATTGCACGAGCGTGCCCGCGACGAGGATCGGCCGGGCGCCGATGCGATCGACCAGGAACCCGACCGGGGTCTGGCCGAAGCCGGCCGCGAGCCCGAAGCCGCTGATGCAGAGCGCGAGGAGCGTGTTGCTGACGCCGAGGTCGTCGCGCATCATCGAGAACACCGGCGCGAGCGCGATGAAGTAGACGTGGCTCATCATGTGCGCGACGCAGATCAGCCCGATGACCTTCACGTCCCTCGGGATCGGCGCCGTCAGCGTCGCCATGATCGTGCCAGGCCCTCGGTTTCTGCGGTCGGGCGTCGCCGGCCCGCCTCACTCCCGCCTCTCTATAGCACAGGGCGGCGCATGACACTCGGCCGCGTCAGCCCATGAACAGCCGCGGCAGCACGAGCGAGATGTCCGGGACGTAGGTGATCAGCATCAACACGGCGAGGTTGATCGCGACGAATGGCCACACCCCCGCGACGACGGTGAGGATAGGCTTCCCGAGCGTCGATGACGCGACGAAGAGGTCGAGCCCGAACGGCGGCGTGATCATCCCGATGCAGATGTTGAGGCAGACGATGAGCCCGAAATGCACCGGGTCGATGCCGAGCGCGACCGCGACCGGGAACAGCGTCGGCACCAGGACCAGAAGTTGCGAGTTTGGGTCGACGAACATCCCGGCGACGAAAAAGACGACGTTGACGATGAGGAGGAACAGTATCGGCCCGACATCGGCGCTCCGGAGAAGCGCGAGGATCTCATCCGGAACGCGTGCCAGCGTGATCAGATAGGAGAGGAGGCTCCCGACCGCGAGAAGGATGAACACGACGCCGGTCGTGATCGCGCTCTCCTCTGCGACCGCGGCGAGCCGCCGCATCCCCATCTCGCGATAGACGAAGCACTCGACGAGAAGCGCGTAGAGGACGCTCGCCGCCGCCGCCTCGGTCGCGGTCACGACACCGCCATAGATGCCGCCCAGGATGATGACCGGGAGCCCGAGCGCCCAGCCCGCGGCGCGGAATGCCGCCATCCGCTCCGCCCAGCTCGGGCGCGGCGTGCGCACGATCGCAGAGCGGGCACTGATCCAGTGGACATAGATCATGAAGGTGACGCCGAGGACGATCCCGACCGCGAGCCCGCCCGCGAACAAGGCGCCGATCGAGGTGCCGGTGACCCAGCCATAGATGATGAGCGTGATCGACGGTGGGATGAGAAGGGCGGTCTCGGCCGATGCGACGATGAGGCCGAGCGAGAAGCGGTCGCGATAGCCGAGGCGGCCGAGCTCGGGATAGACGATCCGCCCGAGCGCGGCGACCGTCGCCGGCGCCGAGCCCGAAATCGAGCCGAACGCCATGCAGCTCGCGACGGTCGTATGGCCCATGCCGCCGAGCCGGTGGCCGATCATCGCCTTGACGAGATCGGTGAGGTGACGGGCGATCGATCCGCGGGCCATGATCTCGGCGGCGAAGATGAAGAACGGGATCGCGAGGAGGGTCGTGTGGTTGACACCGCCGACGAGCTTCTGGACCACGACGACATCGGGGAGGTTCGCGAAGAAGATCTCCTTCGCGATCAGGCTCGGGATGCCGAGCACGAGAAACATCTCGAAGCCGAAGGCGAGAAGGAAGGCCGCGAGAATGCCGAGGAGGAGCGTGATCACGCGCCGTGTCCTTCGTGGCGGGCGGCGGCCGCGAAGCGGGCGGTGATGCCGAAGAGATCGAGCAGATAGCGGAGCGCGAGGAGGCCGAAGCCGAGCGGGATGACCACATAGACCATCGCGATCGGCACCTCGAGGGTCGGGCTGGTCTGGCCGGTGTCGGCGATGAAGACCGTGTAATGGTAGCCGAGGCGGGCGAGCCAGAGCGCGAACACGAAGCCGGCGAGATTGATCAGGCGTTGCAACCAGATCCGGCTTCGCTCGCGGATCCGCGTGAAGACCGTCGTCATCGCGATCTGGCGGCCACGCTCGAGCGCGAGGCCGAGGCAGAGGAAGACCACCCAGACCATCATGAACCGCGTCGCCTCGTCGATCCAAGCGAAGGTCGCGGCATAATGCGAGGCGAGATTGCGGATGGCGACGTTGAAGCCGTAGAGGCCCGACATCGCCAGCATCAGGGCGACGAGGACGACGCGCTCGGCGGCACGGATGCCGCCGAGGACGCGCGACAACATGGCGCAACGGCCGCGGATCAGCCGCCGATCTTCTTGAGCTCCTCCTCGTAGAGCTTGATGATCGCCTCGCCCTCGGCGCCGTTCCGCGTGAGATAGGCGGCGCGCGCCTTCGGATACATCTCGGTGCGGAGCTTCGCCTGATAGGCGGCATCGGGGACGGTCATCTTGAGGCCGGCCTTGCCGATCTGCTCGACCGCTGCCTTCATCGCCGCGTCCTTTCTCGCCTCGACGTCGTTCACCACCTCGCGGAACGAGCGCGTGATGGCGTCGCGGTGGCTCGCCGGCAGCTTGTTCCAGTAGGCGCGGTTGAACAGGATCACGTCCTCGAGCGCGCCGTGCTCGGTGACGAGGACGTGCTTCTGCACCTCGAAGAACTTCATGGTCGTGATCGAGTCGGGCGGGTTCTCCTGGCCGTCGACCACGCCGGTCTGGAGCGCCGAATAGGTCTCGGAGAACGCGAGCGTGATCGCCGAGGCGCCGACCGCGGCGTATTGCTCCATCAGGATGCGCGAATCCATCACGCGGAAGCGCTGGCCCTTGAACGCGGCGAGATCGTCGAGCGGCTTGTTCGACGTCATGATCTTGCGCCCGTTTGGCCACAGCATGACGGGCTGGAAGCCCTTGGCCTCGAACGTCTTGAGGACGGCGTTGCCGAACGGACCCTGGCGCAGCGCCGAGGCCTTGGCGCGGTCGGACGGGTAGAGATACGGAATGTCGAGGACCGAGACGAGCGGGTTGAACGCGGCGAGGAACGAGGCCGGCATCACCGTCGCCTCGATCGAGCCGAGCTGGACGCCCTCGTTGATCTGGCGCGCATCGCCGAGCTGTGCGGCCGGGAAGATCTGGAATTCGACCTCGCCGTTGGTCCGCTCCTTCACGAGCGCGCCGACCTGCAGGATGCCGCCGTGGCGCGGCTGGGTCGCGGATTCGAGATGGGCGATCTTCGCCGGATACTTGGCCTGGGCCCATGCGGTGCCCGGCGTCGCGACCGCGAGCACGGCGAGGAGCGATCCCGCCAATGTACCGAACAGCGTTCTGGTGTGCATGGTCCGTTCCTCCCCGGTTGGTTTTGGCCGGCCGATCCGAACGATAGACAGTCTTCGAGCGAGAAGCTACGGGTAGCGCGGACGGTCGGTCAAGGCGGCGCGTCGCCCGACCGGCCTAGCGTAGCGGGTTGTTGCCGACGATCCAGGCGACGAGCGAGCGGCGGACGCCGCGGGTGACCGGCCGGACGCGGTGCAGCACCCAGCTCGGGAACAAGATGAACGAGCCTTTGGTCTTCGGCGCCACGACCGGGTCGTGGCTCGCCAGCGTCTCGAACTCGCCGCCGTCATAGTCCTCGGGCCCGGAGAGCTGGACCGACAGGCTGATCTTGCGCCGGTTCATCGGCGGCTGGCCGCCGAGATCGAGGTGATACTTGTAGTGTCCGTCCGACGTGTAGGTCGCGATCTGGAACGGCTCGGAGCCGGCCAGCTCGAAGCGCCAATATTGCTGGTTCAGGTGGTCGACGGTCTTGAACACCCGCTCGTAGATCCACGCCGTCTCGGCGTTGTTGTCGAGAAAGCTGACCTGGCTGTCGCGGATGCTCATGTTGATCGTGTCGCGCTTGAGCGAGCCCTGGCGCTGCTCTTGGCGGTCGGCGATCGCCAGGATCCGGTCGCAGTCGTCATTGGAAAACGCGCCATTCGCGTGGACGACCGCGAGGAGGACCGGCGATTTCTGGGCCTGCGCGGTCTGGGCGCCCGCGGCCGCCCCCGGCTCTGGCGTCGTCGTCGGTGTCGGCTGGTTCACGGTGGTCCTCCCTTCCGTCCTGGCCCCGGGTCTAGGCCGGCGCCCTGAACACTTTCTTACCCGCCGCCGTCGGACCCGGCCACATTCTATCCCGATTACGATCGTGGTCTAAGATGAGACCGAGGCGAGCGGCTCGGGAGGAGCGGTGGCGGACGCCGGACCAATCGTGATCGGCCATCGCGGCGCGAGCGGAGAACGCCCCGAGCACACGCTCGAGGCCTATGCGCGCGCAATCGACCAGGGCGCGGACTTCATCGAGCCCGACCTCGTCATGACCAAGGACGGCGTCGTCCTCGCCCGCCACGAGAACGAGATCGGGGCGACGACCGATGTCGCATCGCAGCCCGCCTTCGCCGATCGGCATCGGACGAAGCGGATCGACGGTGTCACGGTCTCGGGCTACTTCACCGAGGATTTCACGCTGACCGAGATCGCGACGCTCCGTGCCCGGGAGCGGATCCCGGCGCTCCGCCCCGCGAGCGCGCGCCATGACGGCGCATTCGCTGTGCCGACGCTCGCCGCGGTGATCGCGCTGGTCGAGGCCAAGGAGCGCGAGACGGGACGGCCGATCGGCATCTATCCCGAGACCAAGCACCCGAGCTATTTCGCCTCGATCGGGCTCGCCATGGAACCGGCGCTCGCGAGTATCCTCGTGGCCAATGGCCGCAGCAGCCGGCGAGCGGGCGTGATCGTGCAGTCGTTCGAGGCCGCGAGCCTCGTTGCGCTCCGCCGGCTCGTCGACGTGCGCCTGGTGCAGCTTCTTGGACCGCCCGCCGAGCGACCCTGGGATCACGTCGTCGCCGGCGACCGACGGACCTACGCCGATCTCGCCCGGCCCGCCGGGCTCGCCGGGATCGCGGCCTATGCCGACGGCATCGGGCCGGCGAAGGAGTTGATCGTGCCGTGGGATGCGGCGAACCGGCTCGGCGCGCCGACCGCGCTCGTCGCCGATGCGCACGGCGCCGGCCTCCTCGTCCATCCCTATAGCTTCCGGAACGAGAACGCCTTCCTGCCCGAGGAGTTCCGCCGCGGCGATCCGTCCGACCCATCCTTTCCCGCCCGTCACGGCGATGCCGCGGCCGAGTATGCTTTGTTCTTCGCGCAAGGGATCGACGGCGTCTTCAGCGACTTTCCAGCGACCGCCATCGCGGCGCGCGATGCACTATCGGTTGCCGGCGCGGCGCGGATCGGGTGAACTGTCGTCCGTCAGAGGAGACGCGGCATGAGATATGTCTGCGACGCGCCGGCGGGGCGGACCTGGTTTCAGATCGAGACCGAAGTCGAGGCCGCGCGCGAATCCGAGGAGATGCGCCACGCGGTGGAGAAGTTCTTTCTCCGCGAGCGCGACCGCGCGCGTCAGACCTATCGGCCGACCTCGCCGATCTATATCGAGCAGGAGATCGGACTCAAGGCGCATCTGGCGCGCGACATGGCGATGTTCCTGACGCTTCGCAACCAGGACGGCGAGCCGCTCTCGACAGCCATGCTGCCGCGAGGTGGGCACGAGGACCGGGCGTTCCGGATCATCCTCGTCGGGCCCGGCAACCAGGATCCCTATCCCAAGCACGGCGATGCGATCGAGGCGCTCGGCCGCCATTTCGGCCTCGTGCTCGACCGGGAGCGCTGCTTCCCCTACGACCGCGGCCGCGACTGAGCGCGCCTTAGCGCTGGCAGGACGGTCGCCGCCGCGACATTATCCGAGACGCAGGCCGCGGCGACCGTGGCCAGCCGCGGTCCGCGCCCGACCAGCGCGTGGCCACAGTCATTGGTCCATGGAACAGATCGAGCGACAACGGCGCCTCGCGGCGATCCTCGCGGCCGATGTGGCGGGGTTCAGCCGCATGATGAGCGAGGACGAGGAGGGGACGCTCGCCCGCCTCCAGGCGCTGCAGTCCGCCGTGGTCGAGCCCGCGATCGCGAGCCATCACGGCCGGATCGTGAAGACGACCGGCGACGGGCTTCTCGCCGAGTTCGGCAGCGTCACCGACGCCGTCCGGGCCGCCACCGCCATCCAGCGCGCCGCCGCCGAGCACAACCGCGCGCTCCCCGATGCGCGCCGGATCGCCTATCGGATCGGCATCAATGTCGGCGACGTCATCCTCCATGACGACGACATTTTCGGCGACGGTGTCAACGTCGCCGCGCGGCTGCAGACCATGGCCGAGCCGGGCGGCATCTGCGTCTCCGGTGTGGTGCGCGACCAGGTGCACACGCTCGACGATATTGCCTTCGTCGACCGCGGCCTTCAGCCGCTCCGCGGCATCGACCGGTCGATCCACATCTATGCGGTCGAGCCGGATCGGAGCGCGATGCCGCCGCGGCCGGCGCGCGCGCCGAAGGGGCGTCGCACCCTTCACGCGCTCCTCGCCCTCGCGATCGCCGCGGCGATCGGCGCGATCGCGTGGGCCTGGCTCGGCCGGACGCCGCCGGCGCCGCCTCTGCCCGTCGCCGAAACCGCGCCGGCCAAGCCACCGCCGCTCTCGATCGTGGTCCTGCCGTTCAACAATATCGGCGGCGAGCCGAGCGAGGACTTCCTCGCCGATGCGCTGACCGAGGACATCACGACCGATCTGTCGCGCATCGTCGGCAGCTTCGTGATCGCGCGGAACACGGCCTTCGCCTACAAGGGGAAGGCCGCCGACGTGCGCACGCTCGGCCAGGAGCTCGGCGTCGGCTACGTGCTCGAGGGCAGCATCAGGCGTGCCGGAACGCGGCTACGCATATCGGTTCAGCTCATCGATGCCGAAACGGGCGCGCATCTCTGGGCCGAGCGGTTCGACACGGACCGCACCAACGCCGAGGGCGTCGAGACCTTGGTGACGGGACGGATCACGACCTCGCTCAACCAGGAGCTCGTCGCCGCCGAATCGCGCCGCGCGCAACGCGCCGGCGATCTCGCGACCGATGCGAACGAGTTCGCGATGCGCGGCTGGCACGCGTTCAACCGCGAAAACTCGCCCGAGACCAATGCGGAGGCGCGGCTTTTGTTCGGTCGCGCTCTCGATCTCGATCCGGACAATGTCTCGGCGCTTCTCGGTTTCGCCCGGACCTATGCCAATGATGTGCTCAATCAGTGGAGCATCAGTCCCGGCCCGGCGCTCACCGCCGTCGAGACCGCGACCCAGCGTGCGCTGCAAATCGTCCGCGGCCTCGCCGAGGGACAGTTTGTCCTGGGCGAGATCGCGCGCGCCCGGCGCCAGCACGCGATCGCGCTCTCCCACTACGAGCGCGCCATCGCCCTCAATCCCAATCTCGCCTCGGCGTATTCCTCGATCGGCATCGTCAAGATCCTGCTCGGACGATCGGAGGAGGCGCTCGATCCGATCGAGCATTCGCTCAAGCGGAGCCCGCACGACCGCAGCGCCTCGATCCGGATGAAGTTCCTGTGTGACGCGTATTTCCATCTCGGCCGTGACGATGTCGCGATCGACTGGTGCCGTCGCTCGGTCGCCACGCAACCGATCTGGTGGGCCTATCTCCACCTCGCCGCGCTCCACGCGCTCACCGGCCGGCTCGACCGAGGAAAGGCCGCGGCCGCCGATCTCGAGCGCACGATGCCGGGCTACACGATCGCGCGCCACCGCGCCGCGCGGTTTTCGACCGCGCCGGGCTGGATCGTGCAGAACGAGCGCTTCTATGAGGGCCTCCGGCTCGCCGGCGTGCCTGAGGAATAGCGCGCCCTTAAATGCTGCCCCAGACCGCGCGCGCGGTCTCGGCGACGAGGGCGAGCTTCCGGCGCTCGATGTCCTCGCTCACCTTGTTGCCAAAATGCGAGCTCGCGAACCCGCACTGGGGCGACAGGCAGAGATTCTCGAGCGGCATGTGGCGCGCAGCCTGGTCGATCCGGCGCTTGAGATCGTCCTTCGTTTCGAGGGTCGCGCTCTTGGTGCTGACCAGCCCGAGGACGGCCTTCGTCCGGTTCGGTACGTAACGGAGCGGCGTGAAGTCGCCGGCGCGATCGCTGTCATACTCGAGGAAGAGCCCGTCGACCTCGAGCGTTCCGAACACCATCTCGGCGACCGCGTCGTAGCCGCCGGAGGTCATCCACATGCTCAATTGGTTGCCGCGGCAGGTGTACACGGTGACGGTCATCGAGGCCGGCCGCTCGGCGATCAGCCGGTTGATGATCCTTGCGTAGCGGAGCGGAAGCTCGTCCGGATCCTCACCGTCGCGCGCGACCTGGGCGCGGATGCTCTCGTCGCAGAGGCACGCGAAGGAAACGTCGTCGAGCTGGAGATAGGTGCAGCCGGCGGCAGCGAGATCGCGGATCGCGGCGCGGTAGACGGCGACGATGTCGTCCCAGAACGCGTCCATGTCGGGATAGGTCTTTTGATCGACGATGTGCCGGCCACCGCGCATGTGGAGATAGGTCGGCGACAGAATGCAGATCTTGGCGGTGCGCGCGGTGTTCGCCTTCACGAAGGCGTAGTGGTCGATCATGATCGGCTTCGACCGGCGGATCTTGTCCTTGATGACCAACATCGACGATGTCGTCGCCGTTTCGCCGTTCTCGCCCTGGAACGAGACCGCGTAGTCGCCTTGCGTCGCGACGATGCCATCGATCCCGAGAAGGAAATCGGTGTGCCACATCGCGCGGCGGAACTCGCCGTCGGTGATGGCGTTGAGCCCGGCGTCCTCCTGAAGGCGAACGGCGGCGCCGATCGCCTTGTCCTCCTCGGCCCTGAGCGCGTCGCGGCCGATCTCGCTGCGGGACGCCCTGCCGCGGGCGGCGGCGAGGGCGGCGGGACGCAACAGACTGCCGACATGATCGGTGCGGAACGGCGGCTTCTGCGTCTCGGTCATGGGATCCCCCCGGGTCGGTGATCAGGGACGTGGTGTCTTGAACTCGATCTCGACGAACGCGAACGGATAGTCGTTGGCGTTGATCACGTCGTGCTCGACGCCGGCCGGCCGGAAATAGGCGATTCCGGTCGTGAGCTCGGAAAAAGCGGTGCCGTCGGCGGCTTCGAGGCGGAGCCGTCCGGTCGTCAACGGCACGACGACATAGTCGTGCGCATGACGGTGCCAGCCGGTCGCGGCGCCGGGGACGAAGCGCCATTCGGTGACGCGGACGCGCTCGTTGTCGATCTGGACGGTCGGGACGGCGGCGGTCATGGCTACGCACCGAAGTTGGTGGCGACCGGCGAAGCTTGGCGAATAGGCGCTGCGCCGGTCAATAGGTCCCGTCGAGCGGTTGCAATCCGAGCGCGATCCGCCCGAAGGGCGCGGCGGCGATCTCCCAGCGGAGCGCCGCATGCGCGGCCACCGCATGGATGTCGCGGAAGTGGCGCTGCAGCGACGACTCGAGCCTGAGTCCGTCGCCGCCCGCCACCGCGAGAAGCTTGTCGGCGGCCTCGCGGGCGAGGCGCACCGCATGTCCGGAATCGCGCTTGTTGAGGCTGCGGCGCATCACGTCGAGCGCGGCGCCGGTCGCGAGAGTGGCCATCGTCGCCGACGCCGCATCGAGCAGCATCGCGCGCGCGGTCGCGACGATCGCGGCGGCTTCCGCGGCCTGGAGCTGGATCCATTTGTCGTCGGTGACCGCGCCGCCGCGGCTGACGCGTCCAGCCGCGGCGCGGCCGAACTCCTCGACCATGCCGGCCGCAGCGCCGACCGCGACGGAAGCGAGCGCGAGACCGGCCGAGCGTGGCGGCATCCGGTAGACCGGGGCGGGGTCGCGGACGCTCGCATGCGCCCGGCCCTCGGTAGCCTCGCGCGCCGGGATCGCCCGGTGATGCGGCACGAAGACGTCGTCGAGCTCGATGCTCTTGCTGCCTGTGCCGGCGAGGCCCGCGACATGCCAGTCGTCGATCACCGTGCCATCCGCCTTGGGCACGAGGAAGAAATGGTAGTCGGGCGGGGCGCCCGCGCCGGCGTCGAGCGGTGCACCGAGGATCGCCCACGCGGCATGGTCGACCCCGCTCAGATAACCCCATCGCCCCGAAAGCCGGGCCCCGCCAGCGTCGGCGCGCGCCTTGCCGGTGGCGCCGAACAGCGAGGCCGCGAGGAGGGTGTCGGGCGCCGCGCCTCACACATCGTCCTGGGCGTCCTTGCCGAACATGCCGAGCGCCTGGGCATGGTCGCCCTAGATGGTGAGCACCCAGCCCTGCGAGGCGCAGCCCGGCGCAAGCGTCATCGCGAGCGCGCAGAGCGTGTCCCAGCCGCGCGCGTGACCGCCGTACCGGACCGGCTGGAGGAGCCGATGGAGACCCGCCTCTCGAAAAGCCGCGACCGTCTCGTCGGGACAGCGCCGGGCCGCCTCGCATGCCGCCGATCGGGCGCGGAGCGCCGGCACCAGCGCCTCGGCGCGGGCCAGCATTTCGGCGGCGGATGGCAGGTTGGACATCGCGCGGGCTCCCTCGACCGGCGCCCACTATAGGCCGCGGCGCGTCAGGGAACGATGGTCGTGAATACGAAGACCGCGAACAGGACGAGATGAACCGCGCCCTGGAGCACGGTCGTCCGGCCGGTGCCGAGCGAGAGCGCGGCGACCAGGAGCGAGATCGCGAGCAGGATCGAGTCCTTGGGTTCGAGGCCGAGGACGAGGTTCCAGCCGAGGACCACCGAGAGCACCGCGACCGTCGGCACCGTCAGCGCGATCGAGGCGAGCGCCGAGCCGAGCGCGAGGTTGAGGCTCGTCTGCAACCGGTCGGCCCGGGCGGCGCGGTAGGCCGCGAGGCTTTCGGGCAGTAGCACGACCGCGGCGATGATGATGCCGACGAGCGGCTTCGGTGCCCCGGCCTCGGACACCGCGCGCTCGAGCGTCGGCGACAGCGCCTTGGCGAGGAGGACGACGGCGCCGAGCGAGACGAGGAGAAGCCCGGCGCTGATCCAGGCGACCGACGCCGGGGGCGGCGGCGCGTGCGCGGTCTCGTCGGCGGCGGCGGCGCCGGCCGGCAGGAAATAGTCGCGGTGGCGGACGGTCTGGATCAAGACGAACGTGCCATAGAGCACGACCGATACGATCGCGACGAAGATCAACTGGCTCGCGGAGTAGAAAGGACCGGCGACGCTCGTCGTGTGGTTGGGGAGGACGAGCGTGAGCACCGCGAGCGCGGAGAGCGTGGTGAGGCCGGCGCTGACGCCGTAGAGGCCGAAGGCCTGCGCGCCGCCGACGAGGAGACAGAGCCCGACCATGCCGTTGAGAATGATCATGATCGCCGCGAAGATCGTATCGCGCGCGAGCGCCGCCGTCGCCGGACCGCCCTCGATCATCAGCGAGACGATCAGCGCCACCTCGATCATCGTCACGGCGACCGCGAGGATGAGCGTGCCGTAGGGCTCACCGACCCGGTGTGCGACGACCTCGGCGTGGTGGACGGCGGCGAGGACAGAGGCGATCAGCGCGGCCACGAGCGCGACGTGGATGGGCGCGCCCATCCCGATCAGCGGCAGGAGGAGCAATCCCGCGATCGGTGATGCCCAGGTCCAGGCCGGCAGTTGCGCGATCGTCATGGCACGACTATAGCGTGCCGCGCGGCGGGCTGTCTGCTAGCGCGGGTCGCTGAGGCCGAGACGGGCGAGCCGCGGCAATTTGCCTTCTCGCGGTCGCGCCCGAGGTCGCCGCGTCGGGCGGGCGCGGTTCAATCACAGACCGGGTTCTGGATCGGCGGGAAGGGTTGGCCGTGACGCGCCTTCAGGCTGGACGTACGCCGAATTCGCTCGTTGGTCGCGGCGGCATCTCTGGCCCCGTCCTGCCGCCGCGCCACAATTTCCCGTCACACAACTCGCGCGTCTTTCTTGATCTCGAAAACGAGGTGTCGATGGACGACGCCGTTCAACGCGAGCGTAAAGAGTCCCGCGCGGCGAACACCGCCGATCTTCTCCATCGCGCGCGCCGAACGCCAATTCGTTTCGTCGACCCAGAACACCACGGTGTCGACGAAGCTGAACGCGTGATCCAGCATCAGGGTCTTGAGCTCGGCGTTGTAGCTGCCGCCCCAATAGGGTCGGGCCAGAAACGTCCAGCCAATCTCTATCTCTCGGGCAGCGGGGTCGTGCCCATGATATCGACTCGAGCCGATGATCTTGTTGGTCTGCCGATCGACAATCGAGAACGCGGACCCGCTCGCGAGCGCACTATCGAAAAACGCGCGGAACTGAGGCTCCTGGTATCGGTCGCGCGCAGGGTGGAGCGCCCAGACTTCGGGGTCCGCTGCGGCCGCGAACATGTCGTCCCAATCCACCAACGTGATCGGCCGGACGATGAGGCGAGGACCGATCAAGGTGGGCTGGAGCCTGGGTTCCGACATGAGCCAAACATACCCGCAGGGCGTGTTCGATCAACACCCGAACACGAAGGTCCGTTGTCGGCGATCGCCGCCCGCCTTTGATCGAGGACGCTCGTCGGCCGCTCTCGAATGATCCCGCCGCGCGGCAGGCCGTCTCCTGTCGCGCCGCGGTGAGGCCGGGACGGGAGAGACGCGGCGGGGCAACAGGGCGGGCCGCGGACCGTCAGATACGCCGTCAACGAGGCGACCGCCCGCGCCATCGAGGAATGGCGGATGGGGTGGGATTCGAACCCACGAGACGCTCGCGCGCCTGCCGGTTTTCAAGACCGGTGCCATCAACCGCTCGGCCACCCATCCGGAGCATCCGCGCCGGCCGCGCCAGCATGAGCGAGGACGGGCGCGGATTCAAATCCCGCGCCGGTCTCGGCGCCTGGCCCACGCCGGTC
>VGEU01000086.1 GCA_016869145.1 Alphaproteobacteria bacterium
CTCACCGCCGCGGCAGCCGCGGCGCAGCCCGGCGATCTCGTCCTGTTCCGGCCCGACCGCTACCGCTCGACCGGCGTCCAGCTCACGCGCGACGGCACCGCCGATCGCCCGATCGTCTGGCGCTCGAGCGAGCCCGGCCAAGCGATCCTCGACGGCGGCGGCGCCGAGACGCTGATCGAGGCGCGCGAGCGCCGCCACTGGTGGTTCGAGGGGTTCACCTTCACCAACGCGCAGCGCCTCCTCCGCGTGATGCGCGCGAGCGACATCGTCATCCGCCGCAATCTATTCGAGGTCGCCGGCCTCGGCGTCACCGGCCAAGGCGCGATCCATGCCGAATCGGTCGGCGTCCTCGTCCTCGACAACGTGTTCCGGGGCACCACGTCCTGGCCGCGGTCGAAGGGGATCGAGCCGGTCTATGCCGTCAACCTCACCGGGTCGGGCCACATCGTCGCCTACAACCTGATCGAGAACGTCGGCGACGGCGCGCATATCGGCAATCACGGCCGGCTGTCGGCGTCCGACTATCACAACAACGACATCATCGGCGCGACCGACGACGGGCTCGAGATCGATCACAGCGACGCCAATGTCCGCGTCTACCGCAACCGTATCACCAACGCCTTCGCCGGGATCAGCGGCCAGCCCGTGTTCGGCGGGCCGGTCTATGTGTTCCGCAACGTGATCTTCAACACCGAGTACACGCCGTTCAAGCTCCACAACGACATGGCCGGCATGTTCATCTTCCACAACACGAGCGTGCGCCGCGGCGTGCCGTTCGTGATCCGGGCGAGCGGCGACAACGTGACGGCGGTGACGACGCGGAACAATCTCTTCATCGGCAACGCGGCGCCGGCGCTCCAGAGCTCGGCCGGCATGGTCGGGTGCGATTTCGACGGCGACGGCTATGCCTGGGGCCAGGGCGGGTTCGCGGAATGGAACGGGCGCGCCTATCAGTCGCCGCTCGCGGCAAAGGAGGCGGGCCAGCTCTATGCGAGGATCGGCATCGTCTCGCTGCTGCCGGGCCGCGACCTCTCGGCCGGGCTGCGCCCGCCCGCCGATCCCAAGCGGCGCTTCACGCCCGCCGACTACGATCCGCGCCTCATCGCCGGCAGCCGCGCCGTCGATCGGGCGACGCTGATCGCCAATTTCAACGACGGCTTCGCGGGCAGCGCGCCCGATCTCGGCTGCTGCGAGCTCGACCAGCCGCTGCCGCATTACGGCCCGCGCGCCCCGCGCTGAGGCGGCGCGAGGGCCCGCCGGCCTCAGGCCGCCTTGCGCTTGGCGAGGACCGAGAGGATCGCGCGCACGATCCCGACATAGCCGGTGCAGCGGCAGAGATTGCCCGAGAGCTCGAGCCGAACGCGCTTCTCGTCGGCGTCGGGCAATCGCCGCACGATGTCGCGCGCAGTGACCAGCATGCCGGGCGTGCAGTAGCCGCACTGGAGGGCGTGGTTCTCGTGGAAAGCGGTCCGCATGTCGGCCATCAGCGCATCGTCGTCGAAGCCCTCGATCGTCGTCACCTGGGCGCTGTCGCACGAGACGGCGTAGGTGATGCAGGACCGCTGCGGCTCGCCGTCGATCAGGACCGTGCAGGCACCGCACACGCCGTGCTCGCAGCCGAGATGGGTGCCGGTGAAGCGGAGCTGCTCGCGGACGAAATCGGCGAGCGAGGTGCGCGGCTCGACGAGCTGCGTCACCGAGCGACCGTTGACGGTCATCGTTACCTGTTTCATGCGGCAAGCGCCTTCGTGATCGCGCGGCTGAGCGCGGTTGCGTGGATCTGGCGGTCGAACGGATCGAAGCCGCTATGGACGGCATCGATCGCGGCGCCGGCGTCGGCGATCGAGACCGCCTGGCCGGCGGCGACGCGCGAGGCGAGGGCGGGCAGGAGGATCGGCGCGCCATCGGTCGCACCGAGGACGACGCGGGCATAGGAGCGCGCCGGGTCGATCACCACCGCGCCGATCGAATCGGCGAACTCGCCCGGCTTGCGGCAGATCTTGTAGTAGCCCCAGCGCGCGTGATCGGAGAAGGCGGGGACCGAGAGCCCTTCGAGCACCTCGTCCTCGCCGACGACGGTCGAATAGGCGCCGGTGAAGAAGGCGTCGAGCCCGACCGAGCGGGCCCCGTTCGCGCTCGTGATCCGCGCGCTCGCGCCGGCGGCGAGCATCGCCGTCGGCCAGTCGCCCGACGGATCGGCATGGACGACCGAGCCGCCGACCGTGCCGCGGTTCCTCACCGCGCGATAGGCGATGTTGCCGGCGATCGAGCGCAGATAGCCGCGCGTCGTGTCGGGCGCCTTGCCGTCCTCGATCATCGCGTGGCGGACGAGGGCGCCGATGAACAAGGAATCGTGCGTCTTCTCGATGCGCTTGAGCGCCTCGATGCGCCCGATGTCGACGAGGAGGTCGGGCTGGGCGAGGCGGAGGTTCATCATCGGCCCGAGCGACTGGCCGCCGGCGAGGATCTTGGTGAACCCGCCCGAGCCCTTGAGGAGACCGATCGCATGGGCGACGTCGGTCGCCCGCTCGTAGTCGAACTTGGCCGGTTTCATGCTGCCGCCTTTCGCGCGCGCGCGATGGCCTCGAGGACCCGTCGCGGCGTGATGGGGGTTTCGTGGACCTCGGCGCCGAGCGAACGCAGCGCGTCGTTGACGGCGTTGGCGAGAAGGCCCGAGGTCGGGATGTTGCCGCCCTCGCCGGTGCCCTTGATGCCGTACTCGGTATGCGGCGAGGGCGAGATCATGTGGTCGATCCGGATCATCGGCGCCTCGGTCGCGCCGGGGAGCGTGTAGTCGGCGAAGGTCGAGTGCAGCGGCTGGCCCTGATCGTCATAGGGGCTCTCCTCGTAGAGCGCGGTGCCGATGCCCTGGACCGCGCCGCCGAACGCCTGGCCCTCGACCACCATGGGGTTGACCATGGTGCCGCAGTCCTCGCAGATCACGTAGTCGAGCACCTCGACCACGCCGGTGTCGGGATCGACGGCGACGACGGCGCCGTGCGAGGCATAGGCGAAGGTGCCGTAGTCGGGATCGGGCCGGTAGCCGACCGTGCATTCGAGCCCGCCCATGTCGACATCGGGCGGCAGCTCGTCGGGTCGCATGTACCAGACGCGCCCGATCTCCGAGAACTCGACCGAGGCGCGCGGCCCGACGACCTTGCCGTCCTTGACCTGGACGTCCTTGGCCTCGCACTGCATCAGATGGGCGCCGATCCGGACCAGCCGGGTCGCCAAGACCTTGCACGCGCGGCTGGTCGCGCCGCCCGCCATCACGATCGAGCGCGAGGCATAGGTGCCGGTCGAGAACGGCGTGAGCCCGGTGTCGCCGTGGACGACGTTGACCCGCGCCGGGTCGATGCCGAGCGTGGTCGAGGCGACCTGGGCGATCGTGGTCTCCATGCCCTGGCCGTGCGACTGGACGCCGACGCGCACCTCGAGCCCGCCGTCGGGCGTGAGCCGCACGGTCGCCTGCTCGAAGCCGGGGACGAGCTGGATGCCCCAGCTCGCGAACACCGAGGTGCCGTGCGCGGTCTGCTCGGTATAGCAGCCGAAGCCGACGCCGATCAGCCGTCCGTCCGGCTCGCGGCGCTTCTGGCGCTCGCGCAAGCCGGGCAGATCGAGCATCCGCGCGACGCGCCGGAGCGCCTCCGGATAGTCGCCCGAATCGAAGGTCTTCTTGGCGACCGAGGTGTAGGGCATCGCGGCGGCCGGCACGAGGTTCTCGAGCCGGACGTCGAACGGGTCGCGCCCGACCGCGCGCGCGATCGCATCGATCGTCTGCTCGATCGCGAACGCGACACCCGGACGCGCGACGCCGCGATAGGGCGCGAGCGGCGGCTTGTTGGTCGTCACCGTATACGCTTTGCCGCGATAGGCCGGGACGTGATAGGGGCCGGGCAGATTGCCGATCGCCATCGCCGCCTCGAGCCCGTTGGTGAACGGATAGACCGAGTAGGCACCGGCATCGACGGTGACCTCGCCCTCGAGGGCGAGGATCTTCCCCGTCCGGTCGGCATAGGCGCTGATGCGGTAATGGTGCTCGCGGCAGTTGGCGTCGGCGATCAAATGCTCGACGCGGTCCTCGATCCAGCGCACCGGCCGGCGGGTGCGGAGCGCGAGCCAGCAGGCGACGATCTCCTCGGGGAAGACGAGCGCCTTGAGCCCGAAGCCGCCGCCGACGTCGGGCGCGATGACGCGCACCTGGCGCTGCTCGATGTCGAGGATGTCGGAGATGCCGGCGCGGTTGAGGTGCGGCACCTGGGTCGCGGAGTAGACGACGAGCTGGTCCTGACGGTCGTCCCAGTAGGCGAGGACGGCGCGGCCTTCCATCGGCACCATGGCGTGCCGGCTCATCTTGTACTCGCCCGAGACCTTGACCGGCGCGGTGCGCACGACCTCGTCGATGTCGGAGGGGATCTGGATGGTGAGCGCGATGTTGTCGGACCAGTCCTCGTGCACGATGGCCGTGCCCGGCGCGCGCGAGGCGACCATGTCCATGACCGGCGGCAGGGGGTCGATCTCGACCGCGACGCGCGCGGCGAGGTCCTCGGCCTCGGCGCGGCTGTCGGCGAGGCAGGCGGCGATCGGCTCGCCGACGAACTTGACCTTGCCGGTGGCGAGGCAGGGATAGTCGGCGAGCTTGTAGGTCGGGAGCTTGGAGACGGCGCGGAGCGTCTTGACGCCGACGAGATCGTCGAACGCGAAGACGCGGTCGGCGGCGTCGGCGGGCTTGGTGACCCGGACCAGCCGGCCATGCGCGATGCCCGAGCGCACGAAGGCGAGGTTGAGCATGTTGGGCATCGCGATGTCGGCGGTGAAATTGGCGCGCCCGTGCAGATGGCGGTGATCCTCCTTGCGGAGGATGCGGGCCCCGATCCCCTTGTCGCTCATCGCCTCGATGCTCCCCGTGGTGTCCGGGCCGGGCCGGATCTCGTTCGCTGCGGCGCATGATTCCCGTATGCCCGCCCGCGGTCAATTGAAGAGCGCGGCTGAAGAGCGCGGCATGGCGCGATGCCGCCGGCGCTTCAAAGCGCGGCGCGATCCGTGCTAGGGGTGGCGGGCGAGGGAACGCGGGACGATGCGATGACGCCCACCTGCCCGATCTGCGGACGCGCGACGGACATGCGCTGGCGGCCGTTCTGCTCGCGCCGCTGCGCCGATGTCGACCTCAACCGCTGGCTTTCCGGCGTCTATGCCGTGCCGGTGACCGAGGATTCGGACGAGGACGGCGACGCGACGGCGCGCCGGACCGACACCGCCGACGGCGACGAGGCGCCGGCCGGCGCGCGGGTGATCGACTTCCCGGCCCGACCCCGCCCGCGCCGCTGAGCCTGCGCCGCGCCGCGCGCCGGGAGCGCCCCCGGGAGCGCCCCCGGGAGCGCCATGAGCTATCCCTCGAAGGCGCGCCGGCAACTGGACACGGAGCCGGCTTTCCCCGTATAAGCGAGCGCTGCCGTTCCGGCATGCCCAGGTAGCTCAGCAGGTAGAGCAGCGGACTGAAAATCCGCGTGTCGGTGGTTCGATTCCGCCCCTGGGCACCACTTTCCCGTGCCGCCGCGGCGGCTTCGGGCGCGCCGGCGGGATTCGAGCCCCCAGGACCGCTGGACCGCCTGGCGTCGAGGATCTCGAGCCGTCCGGCCGATCCCCCGACCGCCGAACCTTGACCGGCGCCGGGATGGGTGCGACAGGTGATGCGACCGCCGCACCACGATCATCCAGAGAGGTGACGCAATGCCGCAGGGGGGCGTAGGCGCGCGCATTCCGCGTCTCGAGGACGGCCGCTTCATGCATGGGCGCGGCCAGTTCGTCGCCGACATCGCGCTGCCCGGCATGCTGCATGCGGCGTTCGTGCGGAGCCCGCACGCGCACGCGCGCATCCGGTCGGTGAAGAAGCCCGACCATGCGGCCGGCCGGGTGTTCGTCGCCGCCGACCTCGTCGGCGTCAAGCCGATCCGATCGAGCCCGAGCTTCGCCAATTTCCGCCATTCCGACTTCCCGGTGCTCGCGGTCGACAAGGCGCGCTATGTCGGCGAGCCGGTCGTCATGGCGATCGGCGACACGCCGCATGAGGCCGAGGATCTCGTGGCGGCGACCGTGGTGGACTGGGACGTGCTGCCGCCGGTGATGGACATGAAGCGCGCGCTCGCGCCCGGCGCGCCGCGGCTTCACGAGCACTGGCCGGACAACATGTTCTGCGAGACCCGCTTCGACCACGGCGACATCGCGGCCGCGATCAAGGCCGCCAAGCACGTCGTCACGCGCGAGTACCGCACCAACCGCCAGACGCCGATGCCGCTCGAGGGCCGCGCCTGTCTCGCCCATGTCGATCACCGCAACGACGAGGTCGTCGTCTACTACTCGCACCAATTGCCGGTGCCGATGCAGATCGGCCTCGCCACCTTCCTCGGCGTGCCGCAGCGCCGGCTCCGCGTGATCTGCCCCGATGTCGGCGGCGCGTTCGGGCTGAAGACCTTCCTCGACGGCGAGACGGTCGCGGTGACCTGGGCGGCGATCACGCTCGATCGGCCGGTCCGCCACATCCAGGACCGCCGCGAGCATCTGATCTGCGATGCCAACACGCGCGATCACTGGTACCGCATCACCGCCTACGCCGACGCGGTCGGCAAGGTGCTCGGCATCGACCTCGAGGCGTGGTGCGACACCGGCGCCTATTCGCCGTGGCCGTGGCCGGCCGGCATCGAGGCGAGCACCGCGCCCGGCAACATCGCCGGCTGCTACGATATCCGCGCCGTGCGCGGGCGCGCGGTCACGGTCGCGACCAGCAAGCCGCCCGGCCAGCCTTATCGCGGCGTCGCGCGGCCCGGCGCCTGCTACGGCCACGAGATCGTCATGGACGCGCTGGCCGGGATCGTCGGCTGCGAGCCGCACGAGATCCGGGCGCGCAACCTGGTGCGGCCGGAGCAGATGCCCTACCGCACCGCGACCAACAAGGTCCTCGACAGCGGCGACTATCCCGAGGCCTTGCGCAAGGCGGTGGCGGCGATCGATGTCGCGGGCGTACGCGCGCGCCAACGTCGCAGCGAGGCGGACGGCAGGCGGGTCGGGCTCGGCTTCGCGGTGTTCTACGAGCAGACCGCCTATGGCACCGGGCCGTTCGGCTATTCCGGCTGGGGCATCGAGCTCGTGCCCGGCCTCGAGCCGGCGACGGCGCGGCTCACCGGCGACGGCGACCTCGTCCTCGATGTCGGCGTCCATTCGCACGGCCAGGGCTACGAGACCGTGTTCGCCCAGATTGCCGCCGAGGTCCTCGGCATTGCGCCGGCCCGGGTGAAGGTGCGCTACGGCGATACGACGCTCGCGCCGGCCGGCACCGGCACCTACACCTCGCGCGGCGCGGTCTCGGGCGGCGGCGCGGTGGCGACCGCGTGCAAGCAGTTGCGGAAGCCCATCGCGAGGATCGGGGCGCATCTCCTCCAGGTCGCCGAGGACAGCGTCGTCTTGCGCGACGGCAAGGTCTATTCCGCGACCGGCAGCGTCAGCTTCGCCGAGATCGGGCGCGCCTGGTACCATCACCCCGAGGAACTGCCGCCCGATGTCGATCCGCAGGGCCTGACCGCGGTCGCCGGCTACAAGGCGATCGACGGCGGCGTCTATTCCTACTCGGTGCATGCCGCCGTCGTCGCGGTCGACCCGGCGACCGGGGTGACCGAGATCCTCGATTACGCGATCGTCGAGGACTGCGGCACGATGCTCAACCCGATGCTGGTCGACGGCCAGGTCCTGGGCGGGCTCGCCGGCGGCATCGGCAACGCGCTCTACGAGGAATCGACCTACGACGCCTTGGGCCAGCCGACCGCGACCACGCTCGCCGACTACTGCGTGCCGAGCGCCGTCGAGGTGCCCGAGCCGACGATGATCCACATGGAGACGCCCTCGCCGCTCTCCGAGTTCGGCGTGAAGGGTGTCGGCGAATCCGGCGCGATCGGTCCGCCGACCGCGATCGCGAACGCGATCAACGACGCGCTGCGTCCGCTCGGCGCCCATCTCCTCGAGACGCCGATGACGCCGCGGCGCGTGCTGGCGGCGATCGCCGCGGCGGCGCGGACGTAAGGCCGGCGCGCCAGCGCGGTGTGGCTGGAACGGGGCCGCGCACGGAGCGCGAAGTCGCGTGTGCCTGCCACCGGGCGGCGCCAAATCACCCCGGCGTTTGAATGTTGAGCGCATTGGTACTATCTAGTTCCTTCAACGGATCGTTCCGCGGGCGTGTGAAATGGCTAAGGACGTAAACGTGAAAGACAGCCTGTCTCGACTCGTCGAGCTGGCGCGCGCTGCCACTTCGACCGATGAACAACGCGAGGAGCAGCGGCGCAGCTTCGCCTTCGGGAATACGGCCTTCGAGAATCAGGCGATCACACGCGCGATGATCGACAGTGAGGCCGAGAAGCTCAAGAGGTCGTGACTTGACGCCGGACTTGGATCAAGAGGGCGCGCCCCCGGCGGCGCCCTCTTCTATTTTGGCGGCGAGCGAGATCGCTCGATTGGAGGCCGAGAACGGCCTCCGCCAGTACGATTTCATGTTGGACGTCATTCAGGCCCATCTTCAGCCGGATCGACCCTTCGCGCTGCGGCCGCCGCTGTTCCGCGACTTGCAGCGGATCGCGGTCGCAGGCATCGAGCAGCGGCCGGGTGAATGGCGCACGTCACCGGTCAGGATATCAAGAAGCGCACATCAGCCACCGGCACAACATCTGGTGCCACATTTCATGGTGGAAATGTGCGACTACGTAAACGAAAATTGGCATGAACGGACGGCCTTCGATCTAGCTGCCTTTGTGATGTGGCGCACCAACTGGATTCATCCCTTCGCCGAGGGCAACAGACGGACCAGTCGCGCCGCGTCCTATATTGTTCTCTGCGCTCACGTGCGAAACCTGCTGCCGGGATCGCCCGCCATTCCGCAGCAGATCCAGGAGAACAGGGCGCGCTACTTCGAAGCGCTCGAGCAGGCCGACGAGCGGGAACGGCAAGGCGAAATCGATGTCTCCACGATGGAGAACCTTCTTCGACACGCCCTGGCGAGACAGCTCCTGTCCGTGATCGACCTGGCAGGAGGGAGCAAGACGGACTGAATCAGGTCCGCCTCGTTCGTCTCACGCCGCCACGGCCCTCTTCGCCGGCACGCGCTCGATCCAGGCGGCGATCTCGCGGGTCAGCCGGTCCTCGTAGCCGTTGTAGAAGTGGCCGGAGCCCTCGATCTCGAGATACTCGGTCGCCTCGGATGTGGTGGCGAGCCGGTGCAGGATGCGCATCATCTCCGGGCTCGCCGTCGTGTCGACGATCGAGTGCGCGATCAGCAGCATCGGCGTCTTGATCTTGCCGATCCAGGCCGAGGCGTTGCAGTTGCTCTCCGGCGCGCGGTAGCTGACAAAGGTCTGCGCCGAGATCTCGCGGTAGGTCTGGCGCATGTTGAGCTTCGGGTCGGGGCGCCACCACGGAATGATGATCATCCGGTCGCCGTCGCCCTTAGCCACCATGTCGCGGTACTCCTGCAGGACGCGGGCATAGGCCGCCTTGGGATCGTCGGCGATCGTCTCCCACGAGCGGTAGATGTCGCGGCGGAGATCGTCGTGGCCGGCCGACAGCGCGAGCCCGACGACCGCCGGATCGGGCCGACGCGCCATGGAGTAGACGACCTGCGTCACCGACAGCGAGTGGCCGAACAGGACGATGCAGCGATAGCCCTGCTCCTTCATGAACCGGATGCCGGCCGCGAAATCCTTCTCGCAGTCCTCGAAGATCGAGCTCGCGTAGAAGCGGTCGTGGCAGCGGAGGTTCATCGACAGCGTCGGATAGCCGAGCGAGGCGAGCGCCGGCGACAGGAAGCCCGTGACGCTGCCGTAGAAGCTGTTGCCCGCGCCGTGCGTGCCGATCACCGCGACGTCGCGGGCGGGCACCCGGGTGTTGGTGAACACCGCGCCGTGGAGCCGCACCCCGTCCTCGGCGCGGAAGGAGACGAGCGCGCCGTGGGTATCCGGATCCCTGGAAACCTCGTTGTTCTTCATCCGTGCCTCCCCTGTCCGCTGGCCGTGTGGCCCGGCTCTTTCGCCGAGGATGTTAGTCGAGCGCGCGCCCGGTGGCGAGCGACGGCGCGAGCGGGCGGTATGGTGGGCGCACTGCACTCTGCAACCGCGCGCGCCGACCGCGCGCAGGGGTCTCGTTCAGGGTGCCCCGCACCAAGGGCGATCTCCGCCGTCGCCGCGGCATCGCCCGCAATCGACGACCGGATCGGGCGCGACGCGTCCGCGCCGGCCGCCGTCATCGCGTCTGGAAACTCCGTCCGACCTGAGCGGTCATGCGCCCCCTCGCCGGCCGCCGCCGGCGGGTGAGCGAAGAACGCGCCCTGCATCAAGGCCTGTCTTGAGGGCGCGATTCGGCGGCGCGAGGACGGGCTGGTGTGGATCGACGCCGCGCGCTGCACCGGCTGCGGGCTCTGCGCGCCGGCCTGTCCCTACGACGTCATCTTCATGAACGAGGGCCTCAACATCGCGCAGAAATGCACCGGCTGCGCGCACCGGGTCGACGAGGGCCTCCGGCCGCGCTGTGCCGAGGTCTGCCCGCACGAGGCGATCGTCTTCGCCGACGAGGGCGCGCCCGCGATCGCCGCCGCCGCCGCCGGCCGCCCGCTCGAGATCTTCCATCCCGAGTTCCAGGCCGCGCCGCGCGTCGTGTGGACCGGGCTGCCCAAGCCCTGGATCACCGGCGCGATCGTCGACCGCAAGGCGGATGAGATGATCAAGGACGCGTCCGTGACCGTGGTTGACCTCTTCGCCGCGGGCACGCACACCGTGCAGCCGGACGCGTTCGGCACGTTCTGGGTGCGGAACCTCGACAAGGACAGGAAGTACCGCGTCGAAGTGAGGAAGCCGGGCTACAAGGACTTCCTCGCCGTCGTCACCACCGAAGGCGACCTGGACCTCGGCACGATCGCGCTCGAGAAGCGCTGAGCCGGCCGGTCGTCCCGTCGGTCGCGCCGGCGGGCAGCGCGGTCACGGCGCCAGGATGAAGTCGCTCGCCGTGATGTTGCTCGTCTGCTGCGCGCCGGCGAGCACGATGATCTGGGTCGCGCTGCCGTCGATGGTGATCCGGATGTCAGAGCCGAGATCGGCGAGCACGACGCGCGATGCGAATGTTGATGCGGTGACGCCGAGCGCCGAGATGTCGAGGAGGTCCTGGCCGCCCGACGGATTGAAGTCGAAGCTCGTGATGCGGTCCTGGCCGAAATCCGCGGCGAACACGAACACGTCATTGCCGTTGCCGCCGTTCATCGTGTCGTTGCCCGCGCCGCCGGTGATGCGATCGGCGCCTGAGCCGCCGTTCAGCGTGTTGGCGCCGCCGTCGCCGACGATGGTGTCGTTGCCGGAGCCGCCGGTCACGTTCTCGATGCCGGCGATCGAGGTGAAGCCCGAGGCCGAGCCGGTGCCGAGATTGACCGAGACGGCGGCGGTGGTGCCGGCATAGGAGAGCGTGTCGGTGCCGGCGAGGAGATCGGCGGTGACCTGCTCGACGCCCGTGATCGTGCCCGACTCGAACGCGGTGAGCGCGGTGCCGTTGAAGATCACATCGAGCGTGTTCGACCCGGTCGTGCCGGTGATGACGAGCGTATCGATGCCGGCGCCGCCGTCGATGCTGTCGGCGCCGTCGCCGAAGAGATAGTTGAACCGGTCGTTGCCGGCCTCGCCCGCGAGGACGTCGTTGCCGGCGCCGCCGGCGAGCTTGTCGGCGCCGTTGCCGCCCTGGAGCGTGTCGTTGCCGGCGCCGCCGACGAGCGAGTCATCGCCGTCGAAGCCGCGGATCAGGTTGGCGCCGTCGAGCCCGGTGAGCACGTCGTTTTCCGGCGTGCCGTCGATGGTGGCGGCGTTGGAGGCGGGCGGCGCGATGCCGGCGACGTCGGTTACGGTGACCGCGATCGCCTGGGTGTCGGTGCCGCCGGCGCCGTCGGCGACCTCGACGATCACGTCATAGACGTTGTTCGCGCCCTGGTCGGTCGGTGCCTCGAAGTCGGGCGCGGTGCCGAACGCGAGGACGCCCGAGGCGGCGCCGATCGTGAACCGGCCGGCATCGGCGCCACCCACGATCGCATAGACGCGCGACTGGCCCGGGTCGGGATCGGTCGCCGCGACGGTCGTGACCGCGGTCGTGTTCTCGGCGATCGAGATCGCCGCCGCCGCGCCGCCGCCGTTCGAGGTGATGACGGGAGGATCGTTGACGCCGGTGACGGTGACGGTCGCGCTCGCCGAACCGCCTTTGCCGTCCGCGACGATATAGGTGAAGCGGTCGATCGCCGTCGCGCCGGGCGCGATCGCCTGGAGCGCCGCCGCCGCGGCCCCTGTGTATGTCACGCGGGTGCCGCCAGAGGTGATCGTCAGAACGGCGCCGAGGTCGCTCACGCCCGCAACGCCGGTCGTGCTTCGGGCCGCGGTGACGGCGAGGGGATCGCCGTTCGGGTCAGTGTCGGTGCCGAGGACGGCGATCTCGGTCGCGACATTGGCGGCGGTCGCGGCGCTGTCGGGATTGGCGATCGGGTCGCCGCCCGTGCCCGCGCCCTCGACCGTCGCCGTGACGCTGGTGACGAGGACGCGCTGGGTGTTGAACAGCCCGCCGGTGCCGCCGCCGAAGCCGAAATGGGCGAAGGGCGAACCGGCGAGGTAGCCGCCGACGATGTCGGTCGCGATCGAGGCGACCTGCTTGCCGTCGAAGGTCGTCGACAAAGTCTGGGTGGCGGCGATCCAGCTCACCACGACGCCGTGCCACTTGCCGTCCTCGATATTGCCGAGATCGGCCGGCGTCGAGCCGAAGGCGCCGTCGGTGTCGAGGAAGCTCGTGTGGTCGCCGACGATGTCGAGCCCGCCGCTGAAGATGTTGCCGAACGGGCTGTAATAGGTGTCGAACTCGACGCCGAAACCGTTGGCGATGCCGCCGATGCCGAGCCCGGAGCCGCCGACGCCGATCATGGCGGCGCCGGTCGGCGCGTTGTGCAGCACGAAGGCCATGCCGTCGGCGCCGAACTCGTCGGTGCCGAAATAGGCATCGAAGCCGATCGTGAAGCTCTGCCGGAGGTCGATCCGCGCCGCCGACATGACGGTGCCGGCCTGGCTCTCGCCGGCGGTGAGGGTGTAGACGCCGCTCGCCACGTCCTGGGTCGCATGGCCGTTCATGACGAAGGCGACCGGCGCAGGTGGCGGCGCGACGGTGACGGTCACGGTCGCGACGCGCGCGACGCCGCCGTCGGAGACGGTGTAGGTGAACAGATCGGTGCCGCTGAAGCCGGTATCGGGCGTGTAGACGATCGTGTCGTCCGCCGGGTTCGCAGGCGTGCCGTTATTGTTGATCACGGCCGTGCCGCCGGCCGGATCGGACACCGCGACGATGGTGAGCGGGTCCCCGGTCGGATCGGTGTCGTTGGCGAGCACGTTGATGGTGACGGGGTTGTTCGCCGCGGTCGCCGCAGAGTCGGGATTGGCGATCGGCCCGCCGTCCGACGGCTGGCCTTCGAACAGCGCATCGACGCCGACGACCTGCACCTTCTGGGTGTTGAACAGACCGCCGGTGCCGCCGGTCAGCGCCAAGTACGCGAAGCTCGACCCGCCGAGGAAGTCGTTGACGATGTCGGTCGTGAGCGTGCCCGCGGCCTTGCCGTCGAAACTCGCCGACAGGGTCTGCGTCGCCGCGCTCCAGGTGATCGCGATCGCATGCCACTGGCCGTCCTCGATATTGCCGAGGCTGATCGGCGTGGTGCCGAAGCCGCCGTCGGGATCGAAGATGCCGGCATGGTCGTTCGCGATGTCGTCGACGCCGTAGGGGATGCTGCCCGGCGCGCCCTGGTAGGTGTCGAACTCGACCGCGAGCCCGTTCACGATGCCGCCGACGCCGAGGAACGATCCGCCGAGCCCGATCGCGGCCGCCCCTTGCGGCGCGTTGTGGAACACGAAGGCCATGCCGTCGGCGCCGAAATCTTCGCTGCCGAAATAGGCGTTGTAGGCGATCGAGAAGTTCTGCCGGAGATCGACCCGCGCCGAGGAGGCGACGGTGCCGGCCTGGCTGGCGCCGGTCGTCAGCGGCTAGACGTCGGTCGCGATGTCGTAGGTCGCGCTGCCGTGTAGCGCGAGCGTGCCGACGGGTGCGCGCTCGATCAGGAGCCGGCCGATCACGCCGGTATAGAGGTTGGCGTAGTAGACGTAGCCGTCGGGGCCTTGCGTGAAGTGCACCGGCCCGTCGCTGGTCGTGAACAGATATTTGAGGCCGCGCCGGTCGTTGACGTCGACGACGAACACCTCGCCGTGGACGATGTCGGTGAAGAAGAAGTCGTTGCGGAACTCGACCGGGTATTTCGACCCCGAGTAGACCACGTCGCCGCCGGTGATCGCCTGGACCTGGTATTCGGGCGCGCTGCTCGCGTGGCTGAAGGCGCGAAAAGCCGGCGTGATCGTGAGCGTGCCGGCATCGACCGCGGCATAGAACGGCACCGCGCTCGCGAGGTTCTGGTAGCCCGCGGTCCTGAGATTGACGCCGTTGTCGCCGCCCTCGTAATAGGGCCAGCCGAAATTGGCCCCGGCCGGTCCGCTCTCGATCTCCTCCCACGCGTTCCACCCGGTCGAGGTGATGAACAGCCGGCCGTCCTCGCTGAAGCCCATCGAGAACGGGTTGCGCAAGCCGACCTGCCAGACCTTCGACTGGTTCGCCGCGAGCGAATCGCCTGCGACGAAAAACGGGTTGTCGGCGAGGCCGAGGCCGGTGACGATCGTGCCCCGAGGCGTGGTGTAAGAGCGCGGTGTCGCTCGTTGTCTCCGGCGGGTTTGGCCGGGATTGTCAGGCGGCCACGGCGGGCAGGCTGACGATGGGATCGTCGCTCAACGGGGCGATTGTTTCCAGGGTCATGTACCGGGCGCGCTGGACGGGCCACTCGTCGTTCTGCTCGAGCAGGATGGCGCCGACGAGGCGGATGATGGCCTCTTCGTTGGGGAAGATGCCGACGACCTCGGTGCGGCGTTTGATCTCGCCGTTGAGG
>VGEU01000087.1 GCA_016869145.1 Alphaproteobacteria bacterium
CCGCCGGCGGCTACGCGCTCCCGTTCGCGGCCGGCACGCTCGGTGTCGGGGGCCGACCATGAGCCCGCTCGCGCCGCGCCCCGGCATCCTCGACATCGACCCCTACGTGCCCGGCCGGTCGAAGCTCCCCGGGCGCGATCGGGTGATCAAGCTCTCGTCCAACGAGGGCGCGTTCGGGCCGAGCCCGCGCGCGATCGCGGCCTATCGCGCGGCGGCCGAGACCATGCACCGTTACCCCGACGGCGGCGCGGTGGCGCTCCGCGAGGCGCTCGGCCGGCGCTTCGGCCTCGACCCCGACCGCATCGTGTGCGGCGCCGGATCGGACGAGCATCTGATCAACCTCGCGCGCGCCTATGCCGGACCGGGCGATGAGGTGCTGCACAGTTTTCACGGGTTCAACCTCTATCCGATCATCGCCCGCTCGGTCGGCGCGACGCCGATCGCGGCGCCCGAGATCGCGCTCACCGCCGATGTCGATGCGCTCCTCGCCGCGGCGAGCGCGCGGACGCGGATCGTCTATCTCGCCAATCCGAACAACCCGACCGGAACCTATCTGCCGATCAACGAGGTCAGGCGACTGCGCGCCGGGCTCGACCCGGGCGTCCTCCTCGTCCTCGACGGCGCCTATGCCGAGTACGTGACGCGGAACGACTATGCGCCCGGGATCGAGCTCGTCGATGCGGGCGACAACGTGGTCATGACGCGCACGTTCTCAAAGATCTTCGCGATGGGCGGGATGCGGCTCGGCTGGTGCTACTGCCCGCCGGCGATCGCCGACGCGCTCAACCGCATCCGCTCGCCGTTCAGCGTCGCCTCGGCGACGATGGCGGCGGCGATCGCGGCGATCGAGGACGTCGATTTCATCGCCGCCTCGCGCGACCACAACGCGGTGTGGCTGCCGTGGCTCTCGGACCGGCTGCGCGCGCTCGGGCTCGAGGTGCCGGTCTCGGTCGCGAACTTCGTTCTTGTGCGCTTTCCCGCCGATCCGGCGAAGAACGCGACCGCGGCGATGCGCTTCCTCAATGCGCGTGGCATCATCCCGCGCAACACCGATTCCTATCATCTGCCCGACTGCCTCCGCATCACGATCGGTCGCGAGGACGAGATGCGCGCCGTCGCCGCCGCCCTCGCCGAGTTCATGGGCGCGCCATCGTGACCGTGCTCTTCGATCGCATCGCCTTCATCGGCATCGGCCATATCGGCTCCTCGCTCGCCCGCGTGATCAAGCGCGACGGGCTTGCGCGCCGCGTCGTCGCCTCGGCGCGCAACCAGGCGACGCTCGACAAGGCGATGGCGCTCGGCTTCGTCGATGCCGTCACGCTCGATCCGATCGCCGCCGTCAAGGACGCCGACCACGTCGTCCTGTGCACGCCGGTCGGCGCCTATGCCGAGGTGTCGCGGCGGATCGGCCCGCATCTGAAGCCCGGCGCGATCGTCTCCGACGTCGGCTCGGTCAAGCTCGCGGTCGTCGAGGCGATCGCGCCGAACCTGCCGCCCGGCGTCCATTTCGTGCCGACGCACCCGGTCGCCGGCACCGAGCATTCGGGACCCGAGTCGGGCTTCGACACGCTGTTCGAGGGTCGCTGGGTGATCCTCACCCCGCCCGCCGGCACCGACGAGGCCGCGATCGCGCGCGTCGAGGCGTTGTGGCGCGCGACCGGCTGCATGATTGAGCGCATGGACCCGGCGCACCACGACAAGGTGCTCGCCATCACCTCGCACGTGCCGCATCTCATCGCCTACACGATCGTCGGCACCGCCTCCGATCTCGAGGAGCACACCAAGGCCGAGGTGATCAAGTTCTCCGCCTCGGGCTTCCGCGACTTCACTCGGATCGCCGCCTCCGACCCGATCATGTGGCGCGACATCTTCCTCAACAACCGCGAGGCGGTGCTCGAGATGGTCGGCCGGCTGTGGGAGGATCTCGCGCTCCTCCAGCGCGCGATCCGGATGGGCGACGGGCCGGCGCTCGAGCGGCATTTCGCGCGCGGGCGCGAGATACGCCGGAGCGTCGTCGTGGCGCGCCAGCATATTCCGCCCGCGCCCGCTACATCCAGCGGGAGCGCCAACGCGAAGAAGACGACGACCACGACAACGAAGAAGAACAAGAAAAAGAGCTGAGCGGGCCGGCGCGGCCCGGCCTACCAGGCGATCGGCGGCACGCGCAGGAGCTTCACCGGACCGAGATAGAGCGTGCTCGCCTGCACGGTGAGCGGCACGCGGATTTCCGAGCGGCCGCCCTCGGGCGTCGGCCGGGCGAGTAGCTGGAGCGCGGACTTCGCCATCGCGGCATCGCGCGTCGGCACCGCGCCGCCCGCGGCGAGGTGGTCGATCACCTCGCGCCAGCCGCCGATCCGCGCCGTCGCCGCGCCCATCGGCTGGAGCGCCTGGTCGAGGGCGAGGGTGCCGTCGGCGGCGAGATCGAGCGGCCCCCAGCGCATGTGGAGCCGGCGTATCTCGACCGTGCCGCCCGCGCTCCGCCAGGCCTCGAGCGTGCCGGGCGGGCTCGCGTCGTCGAGCCCGGTGACGACGGCCTCGACCTCGAGGCGGGCGATCTCGGGCCCGAGCACCGGGCGCGGCTCGGCCGGCAGGCGCACGGCGTCGAAGGCGGCGAGGACGAGCGGGCCGGCGAGGGTCTTGTCGTCGGGCGCGCGCGGGCGCAACACGATGCGCGCCTCGCGTGCGGCGAGGACGCTCGCCGGGAGGTCGAGCCGCGGCTCGGGCAACAGGAGGGCGACATCGCTCGTCCGGCCGCGCGCGTCGAGCTGGACGATCCCTGTCGGGGCGCGCGTGGTGAGCGCCGCGCTGCCGCCCGCGGCCACCAGGCGCGACCGCTCGGGCAGCACGAGGTCGATCCGGTCGCGCTGCCACAGGCTGGTGCGGGCGCGGATGCGTTCGCCCTCCCACACCCAGCCGCGCCCGGCCCCGCCCTCGCCGTAGCGCGGCGCCGCGATGTCGGCCTCGAGCGCGAGCGGGAAGCCGCCGACCGCGACGGTCTGCCACGACACGATGCCGCCGGCGCGGCGGCGTTCGTCGGCCCAGCGCTCGAGCCCGCGCTCGAACGCGCCGGCAGCATGGAACCAGAACGCCGTGCCGGCCGCGACCGCGACGACGACGAGCAGCAGAAATACGACCAGACCGCGCCGCATAATGTCCCCCGCTCCGGTTATACGGCCGACCGGCGGATTCGGTCGAGCGATCGCTTGCAAGCCGACCGCGCGCCGATAGACTGTCGGCTCCCTTCGAAGGTCCCACGATGACCGCGCTCGCAAGGGCCGGGTCCCGTCCCGAGGTCGTGATGTGGGCCGCGGTCTTCCTCTTCTTCTGGGCCAGCGGTCTACTGTCGGCCACGCACGTCCTTCCGCATGCCGCGCCGCCGGGGCTCCTCGCGCTCGCCGGCATGGCGATCGCCGTCGCGGGGGTGGCGCGTGCCGCCCGGCGATAGGGACGCCAGCGAGGCGTCGTGGCGGCGGCAATGGTTCGCCGTCGCGCCGATCGTGTTCATCACGTTCTGGGCCTCGGGCTTCGTCGCCGCCACGCTCGGCATGCGCCACGTCGAGCCGGTGACATGCCTCGCGCTCCGCTCGACGATGACCGCGGTGTGCGCGGGCATCCTCCTCGCCTTCATCGCCCGGCCGCGTTGGCCCGCGACCCGGCGCGAGACGGCCCATATCGCGATCTCGGGTGTCCTCCTCCAGACCTGCTACATGAGCTGCATCATGTACAGCATGTATCTCGCGGTGCCGATCGGCGTGCTCGCGCTGATCGCCGGGATGCAGCCGCTGTTGACCGCGGCGGTGGTCGGGCGCGTCCTCGGCGAGCGGGTGACGCGCCTGCAGTGGCTGGGATTCCTCCTCGGCTTCGCCGGGCTCGCCGTCGTCGTGTGGGAGCGGCTCGCGTTCGGCACCGAGCCGGGCTACGGTTACCTCGTCGCGGCGGGCTGTCCGATCCTGATCACCGTCGCCTCGCTCTACCAGAAGCGCTTCGTCGCCGACATGGATCCGTGGACCGGCACCTTCATCCAGCACCTCGCCGCGGTGCCGACGCAGCTCGTGCTCGCGCTTCTGCTCGAGACCATGGTCGTCGAATGGACGGGCGAGCTCGTTCTCGCGCTCGTCTGGCTCACCGTCCTCCTCTCCTTCGTCGCGGTGAACATCTATTACGTGCTCCTCAAGCGCGGTGAGGCGGCGCGCGTCGCGAGCTTCTTCTACTTGTCGCCGCCGATCAGCGCCGTGATGGCCTATTTCGCGTTCGACCAGAAATTCGGCTGGAGTGCGGCGGTCGGGTTCGCGGTGTCGGTGGTCGGCGTCGCGCTGGTCACGGCACGGCGGCGGGGATGAGACGATGAACGAGCCGCGCCCCGCCTCCGCCGCCTGGATCGCGACCGCGCCGATCCTCTTCGTCCTGATGTGGAGCACCGGCTTCATCGGCACCAAGCTCGGCATCCCCTATGCCGAGCCGTTCACCTTCCTCGCCATCCGTTTCGCGATCTCGGCCGCGATCCTCGCCGCGCTGGCGCTCGCCGCGGGCGCGCAATGGCCGTCGGACTGGCGTACGCGCGGCCATCTTGTGGTCGCCGGCATCCTGCTCCACGGCGTCTATCTCGGCGGCGTGTTCTCCTCGATCGCCCATGGCGTGCCGACCGGCGTTGTCGCGTTGATCGCGGGCGTGCAGCCGATCCTGACCGCGCTCTTGGTCGGTCGCGTCCTCGGCGAGCGGGTCTCGACGCTCCAGTGGCTCGGCATCGTGCTCGGCTTCGGCGGCGTCGTCCTCGTGGTGTGGGAGCGCATCGCCTTCGGCGGCGCGACCGCGGTCGGCATCGCGTTCGCGGTCCTCTGCCTCCTCGCCATCACGAGCGGCACGCTCTACCAGAAGCGCTACTGCCCGCAATTCGACCTCCGCGCCGGCACCGCGCTCCAGCTCGCCGCCGGCACGGTATTCTGCCTCCTCGTCGCGGCCGCGAGCGAGACCATGGTGGTCGACTGGACGGGCGAGTTCGTGTTCGCCCTGTTCTGGCTCGTGATCGTCCTTTCGGTCGGCGCCTTCAATATTCTGTTCAGCCTCTTGCGCAAAGGTGCGGCGGCGCGGGTGGCGAGCGTGTTCTACCTGACGCCGCCGACCACCGCCGTGATGGGCTATTTCCTGTTCGGCGAGGTGCTCGGCTGGCTCGCCCTTGCCGGTCTCGCCGTCGCGGCGGCCGGCGTCGCGCTGGTCAACCGCTGACGGGCGGACGATGACGAGACGGGCGAGCAAGATCTGTTTCACCGAGCCGGGCGACGTCTGGTTCTTCGCCTATGGCTCCTTGATGTGGAACCCGGGCTTTCCGTTCGAGGAGGACGCGCGCGCGACGCTCCGCGGCTATCACCGCGCGTTCTGCGTCAACTCGCGGAGCTATCGCGGCACGCGGGAGCGGCCCGGCCTCGTCCTCGGCCTCGACCGCGGCGGCACCTGCGTCGGGCAGGTCTTCCGCGTCGCGCACGGCGAGCGCGAGAAGGTCGCCGCCTATCTCGAGGAGCGCGAGCTGCCGGAGGACATCTATAGCTGCCGCCACGTTCCCGTCACGACCGCGTACGCGCGGCTCCTCGCCTACGCCTTCGTCGTCAACCGCGCCCATTTCCTCTACGCGGGCAAGCTCACCGACGCCGAGATCATCCGCCGGCTCGCGACCTGCGGCGGCAATCGCGGCTCGAACCGCGCCTATCTCGAGAACACGGTCGCCCATCTCGATGCGCTCGGCATCGGCGAGGGCCATCTCCACGCGATCCTCCGCGCGGTGCGGGCGATCCCGCCCGACGCGGCGCCGCCCGCGCCCGGCCCGCCGCCGCGGCCGCTGCCCTCGATGCGGAAGAGCGAGGTCTGACCGGTCACGCCGCGCCGAGCGCGGCGAGGAAGGATCGGCTCCACGCCTTCGGCGTCGTGCGCGCGACCGCGGTCTCGAGCGCCTGCCAGCGCTTGCACCGCTCGTCGCGCCCGAGCCGGAGCGCGGTCGCGATCGCCTCGGCGATCTCGTCCGGATCGTAGGGATTGACGAGGAGCGCGGCGGCGAGATCCTCGGCCGCGCCGGCGAAGCGTGACAGCACGAGCACGCCCGGATCGCCAGGGTTTTGCGCCGCGACGAACTCCTTGGCGACGAGGTTCATGCCGTCGCGGAGCGGCGTGACCAGCCCGACACGGGCGAGGCGATGGAAGCCCGCGAGGCTCGCGCCCGGCACGTCGCGGGTGATGTAGCGGAGCGGCATCCACTCCGGATCGGCGAGCCGGTCGAGATCGCGCCGGAGCGCGCGGTATTGCGCGAGGTCGTTGCGCGTGCGCGGCGCGATCTGGAGGAAGGAGACGCGCCCGCGATGCTCCGGGAACCGGTCGAGGAAGCGGGCGAAGCCGTCGAACCGGTTGGCGAGGCCCTTGGAGTAGTCGAGCCGGTCGACGCCGATCAGGAGCGCGCGGTTGCCGAGGCTCTGCTTGAACACCGCAATCTCGCGCGAGCCTAGGCGCCGCGCCGCCTGGCGGGCGAAGGCGGATGCATCGATCCTGATCGGGAACGCGCCCGTCCGCGTGTATCGCCCGTCGAGCGCGAAGGCGCCGTCGTCGTCGATCGCGGCATCGAGACTGGCGCGGATGCAATCGAGGAAATGGCGCCGGTCCCGCTCGGTCTGGAACCCGACCACGTCGTAGGCGGCGGTGGTGCGGAGAAGCTCGGCGCCGCGCGGCAGGATCGCGAACATCGCCGCCGGCACGAAGGGGACGTGGAGGAAGAAGCCGATGCGGTTCCTGACCCCGAGCCGGCGGAGCGCGTCGGCGAACGGGATCAGGTGGTAGTCGTGCACCCAGACGAGGTCGTCGGGGCGCAACAGGGGCGCCAGCGTCTGCGCGAACGCGGCGTTGACCTCGAGATAGCCGTCGAGGTCCTCGCGGCGGAACTCGACCAGGCCGAGCCGGTAGTGGAGAAGGGGCCACAGCGTGACGCGGCAGCCGAGCACCTCGAGATGCTCGCGCGCCATCTCCTGGTTGATCGGGTTGTCCTCGGCGAGGAGGACGTCGATGCCGATCGGCCGGCCGGCATCCGGCGTCGCGGGATCCGCCGACGCCGAACGGGCGTCGTCCGGCGCGGCGTGAAGGACGGTCGCGACCGCGTCGTGAAGCTCGGAATGGCGGATCGGCTTGGTCAGGAACGCATCGATCCCGGCCGCCGCCGCCTCGGCGCGGTCGCCGCTCCAGTTGATCGAGGTGAGGAGGATCATGCGAACGGCATCAAAGCGATGGTCGGCACGGATGCGGCGCGCGAGGTCTAGGCCGCTCAGCGCCGGCATCATCATGTCGGTCACGACGAGGCCGAACGGATCGCCCAGCGCGATCGCGTCATCGAGCCGGGCGAGCGCCGCCGCGGCGTCCTCGGCCTCCTCGACCGTGAGTCCCCAGCGCGCGAGGGGATAGCGGACGACCTCGCGGTTGGTCGCGTTGTCGTCGACCACGAGCACGCGCGTCGCCGGGATCGTGCGCGCGAGGCGCGCCGACGCGGTCGGTGTCTGCGCAGTCGCGACGAACGGGATCGCGATCCGGAAGGACGAGCCGCCTCCGGGTGTGCTGTCGACCGCGATCGCGCCGCCCATCTTCTCGGCGAGATGCCTTGCGATCGAAAGCCCGAGGCCGGTGCCGCCGAAGCGGCGCGTGATCGAGCTGTCGCCCTGCTGGAAGGGACGGAACAGGCGTGCACGCGTCTCCGCGTCCATGCCGATGCCGGTGTCGCGCACCTCGAGCACGATCTCGTGCGCGTCGTCCTCGACTGGCCGTGCCGATACCTTGATCGCGAACTCGCCGGTCTCGGTGAACTTGACGGCGTTGCCGACGATGTTGACGAGGATCTGGCGGAGCCGCGTCGCATCGCCGGCCACCGCGGTCGGCACCTCGTCCTCGACGAGGTAGACGAGCTCGATGTTCTTGCGGGCGGCCGGCTCGGCGAGGAGGTCGGCGACGCCGATGACGATCGCGACTGGATCGAACGGCGTGCTGTCGAGGGTGAACTCGCCGGCCTCGATCCGCGACAGATCGAGGATGTTGTTGATGATGCCGAGGAGCGCATCGCCGGACTGTCCGATCGTGTCGACGAAGCGGCGCTGGCGGTCGTCGAGCGTGGTGCGCCCGAGAAGATCGGCCATGCCGAGAATGCCGTTCATCGGCGTCCGGATCTCGTGGCTCATATTGGCGAGAAAGCGCGTCTTGGCCTGGTTCGCCGCCTCCGCCGCGTCGCGCGAGGCGCGGAGCTCCGCCTCGCTCCGGGCAAGCGCCGCGAGCGTCTGCTCGCGCTGGTCGTCGGCTTCGGCGAGGAGCCGCGACATGCGCCGGCCGTAGAAGAGGACACCGCCGAGGATCAGGACGACGAAGGCCGACATCCAATGGCGATAGCCCTGATAGTCGTCCGCGGTGGCGCGATGGCCGGCGAACACGCCCGTCTGCACCGCACGGATCTCCTCGGAGATCGTCTTGATCGACTGGTTGAGGCGCGCGAAGGACTGGTCCATCGTCGCCATCAGCCGCGTCGCCGCTTCGAGCCTGCCGGCGGCGAACTCGACGAAGATGTGCTCGGAGGCGGCAAGCAGCACCGCCTTCTCCGCGGCCAGCGCGGCGAGGGGCGCGCGGACGCCCGCGATGTCGGCCTCGGTGCCCTTGACGTGTATCTCGAGCGCGGCGAGCGCGGCATCGAACCCGTCGGACGCCTCATCGCGGCTCGCGCGCTCGGCGGCGACGTCCTTCGACAGGAACACGTCATTGCCCGGCGCGTTGAGCGCCGCCGCCTGATCCTGCACCGTCTCGATCAGCGTGCGCGTGTCGGACCAGAAGCTCTGGCTCGCGACGAAGCGCTCGACCACGCCCATGGTCAGATGGCCGAGCCAGATCGCGGCGACGATCGTCACCAGATCGAGCGAGGCGAGCCCGTAATAGATGCGGGCGAGCGGCCATCGGCGGTGGCTGGCGGGAGAGGACATCGGGCCGGATCGCCTTGCGTCGAACTCGCAAGAATGCGGAGGGAGTCTTGACTCCGGCACGCGCAAGCCTCCGTCGCGAGGCCGCGATCCGCTCGGCGTGCGGCCCGATGCTGAGGCCATTGTCGTTAATGCCGGATGAATGGGCTATGGCGCCCGGCGGCTACGACGCCGCCGATCTCGGCACGGTGGTGTTCAACGGCCGGTGTGGCAAGGTCCGGCGCGCGATCCGCTCAGCTGCACTTCGAGTAGCCGCAGCTCGTGCAAACGTCGCAGTTCTCCTGGCGGATCAGCGCCGGCTCGCCGCATTTGGGGCATTGGCGGAGCCTGACGCCCTCGAGCCCGACGACCTTGCGCTCGGCGAGCGCGATCTTGCCCACCGGCTCGCGCGGCGCCATGAAGCCGATGTCGATCATGTGGCGCTCGATCACCTCGCCGATCGCGGCGAGGAGCGACGGCACGTAGCGGCCCTCGACCCACGAGCCACCGCGCGGGTCGAACACCGCCTTGAGCTCCTCGACCACGAACGCGACATCGCCGCCGCGGCGGAACACGGCGCTGATCATGCGGGTGAGCGCCACCGTCCAGGCGTAGTGCTCCATGTTCTTCGAGTTGATGAACACCTCGAACGGGCGGCGGCGGCCGTCCTGCACGATGTCGTTGATCGTGATGTAGAGGGCGTGGTCGGAATCGGGCCAGCGGATCTTGTAGGTGCGCCCGGGCAGCGCCTCGGGCCGCGACAGGGGCTGCGTCATGTAGACGACGCCGCTCTCGTAGACGTCGGCCGGCCGCGGCGCGGGCTGCGGCAACGGGAGCTCGGCCTGCGCCCCGGGGGTCTCGGCGGGCGCGGTGTGGAGGACCGCGCCGGTGATCGCGTTCGGCCGGTAGGTGGTGCAGCCCTTGCAGCCGAGCGCGTAGGCCTCCGCGTAGATGTCCTTGAACGCCTCGAACGAGAGCTCCTCGGGGCAGTTGATCGTCTTCGAGATCGCCGAATCGACATGGGCCTGGGCGGCGGCCTGCATCACGACGTGCTCGCGCGGCGTCAGCTCCTGCGCGGTGACGAAATAGGGCGGCAGCGGCGTGTGCTCGCCGAAGGCGCGGCGGAAGGCGCGGTAGGCGTGGTCCGACACCTCCTCGTCGCGCCGCGTGCCGTCGGGCATCAGGACGGTGCGGGTGTAGGTCCAGCTGAACACCGGCTCGATCCCGCTCGAGACATTGTCGGCGAGAAGCGAGATCGTGCCGGTCGGCGCGACCGAGGTGAGAAGGGCATTGCGGATGCCGTGCGCGGCGATCGCCGCGCGCACGTCGGGATCGAGGCTCCGCACCGTCTCGCCGGCGAGATAGGCGTCGCGGTCGTAGAGCGGGAACGGCCCCTTCTCGGCCGCGAGCGCGGCGGAGGCGAGATAGGCGGCGCGCTCGATCGCCTTCATCCACTGCGTGGTGAGGGCGACGGCGTGGTCGCTGCCATAGCGCGCCTGGCAGAACAGGAGCGCATCGGCGAGGCCGGTGACGCCGAGGCCGATGCGGCGCTTGGCGCGGGCCTCGTGCGTCTGCGCCTCGAGCGGGAAGCGCGAGATGTCGATGACGTTGTCCATCATGCGGACCGCGACGGCGACGAGATCGGTGAGCTCGGCCGGATCGATCGTGGCCTCGGCGGTGAACGGATGACGGACGAGGCGCGCGAGGTTGATCGAGCCGAGGAGACACGCGCCATAGGGCGGCAGCGGCTGCTCGCCGCACGGGTTGGTCGCCGCGATCGTCTCGCAATAGGCGAGGTTGTTGCGCTGGTTGATGCAGTCGATGAAGATCACGCCCGGCTCGGCATAGGCGTAGGTCGCGCGCATGATCTTGTCCCACAGCGCGCGCGCCGGCTGCGTGCGGTAGACCGTGCCGTTGAACACGAGGTCCCACGGCGCGTCCTCCTTCACCGCGGTCATGAACGCGTCGGTGACGAGGACGGACAGGTTGAACATGCGCAGCCGCCCCGGCTCCTCCTTCGCCGCGACGAAGGATTCGATATCGGGGTGATCGCAGCGCATCGTCGCCATCATCGCGCCGCGGCGGTGGCCGGCGCTCATGATCGTGCGGCACATCGCGTCCCACACGTCCATGAACGAGAGCGGCCCCGAGGCGTCGGCGCCGACGCCGTGCACGCGCGCGCCGCGCGGGCGCAGGCTCGAGAAGTCGTAGCCGATGCCGCCGCCCTGCTGCATGGTCAGCGCGGCCTCGCGGAGATGGGTGAAGATGCCCCCCATGTCGTCGGGGATCGTCCCCATTACGAAGCAGTTGAAGAGCGTGACGTTGCGGCCTGTCCCGGCGCCGGCGAGGATGCGGCCGGCGGGCAGGAACCGGAAATCGGCGAGCGCATCGCGGAAGCGCGCCGCCCAGCGGTCGCGATCCGCCGCCGCCTCGGGCTCGGCGAGCGTGCGGGCGACGCGGGTCCAGCTGTCCTCGACGGTGCGGTCGACCGGCACCTCGCCCGGCCCCTTGAGCCGGTATTTCATGTCCCAGATCTGCTGCGAGATCGCCGAGATGGCGGTCATGGAATAGGTCCCCACCGGTGCCGACCCCCGCCGGACATCGCGGCGGGGGAAGACCCTAGGCCCGCGAAGGCGCGGGGGTCAAGGCGAATGTTCATGAAATGTTCGGGCCATGACGGTTCGCCGCCAGCCGGTCGCTCTCGTCCTCGATCGCCGCGACCAGCCGGCTCATGAACGCGCGGCGGTCGAGCCCGGGCGGGATCGCGGGCAGGACCGAGACGGTGATCCGACCCGGCCGCAGCCCGAGCGCCCGCCGCGGCCAATAGAGCCCGGAGTCGAGCGCGACGGGGACGACCGGCACCGCGAGCGCGGCATAGAGGGCGGCGATCCCGGGCTGGTAGGCGGGCGGTGCGCCCACCGGCCGGCGCGTGCCTTCCGGGAAGACAACGATAGGCTGGCCGGCCTCGACCGCCCGCCTTGCGTCGCGGGCGAGGCGGCGGAGCGCGGCCGCGGCGCCCTTGCGGTCGACGCCGATCGCGCCCTGCCGCGCGAGATACTGGCCGAACAGCGGGATCCAGAGGAGCTCGCGCTTCAAGACGATCGCCGGGTCGGGCACCAGCAGCGGCACCATCAGCGTGTCCCACGCCGACTGGTGCTTGATGGCATAGATCGCCGGCGCGGCGCGGAGACTGTCCTCACCGATCACGCGGTGGTCGATGCCCGCGATGCGCGCGAGGAGCCACAGCACCGAGCGGCACCAGAACGCGCCGAACGCGGTCATGACCGGGCGCGGGAAAACGAGGACCGGGAGCGAAACGACCGCGAGAAGCGCCGTCCAGGCGTAGAACGCGATCTGGAACAGGACGCCGCGTGCGCCGCCGGACAAGGATGCGGCCACTAGAGCCCGACCGCGCTGAACAGCGCGTGGCGCGCCCGGGCGAGGAGATATTTGTGGTACTCGGCGAGGATAAGGCTCGCGGTGCCGGGAAAACGCCACCAATCGTCCAGTCGGAACCGCGCCGGATGCACCGGATGGGGCACGAGGACGATCTCGGGCATCGCGGCGCGGAACTCGAGGAGGCTCCGCGGCATGTGGTAGCTCGCGGTGACGAGGCGGAGCGAGCCGAACCGCTCGGCCTGCATCCACGTCGCGGTCTCGCGCGCGTTGCCTTCGGTGTTGTCGGCCTCGTAGCCGAGGACGATGCAGCATTCGAGATCGGCCGGCGCGTTGCGCGCGAGGCGGAGCAGGAGGGCGACGTCGACGCCGCGATAGACGCCGGAGACGAAGAGCTTGCCCGCCCGCCCCTCGGCGAGAAGCGCGAGCCCGGTGTCGATGCGCTCGGCGCCGCCGGTCAGGACCACGATCGCGTCGGTGCGCCCGCCCGGCGCCGGGCCGCGATCGGGGATCACGTTGACGAAGAGGAAGAGGCCGACGCTCCAGGCGATCGCGAGCGCGATCAGCGCCGCGCCGGAGCGGAGCGCGATCCGCGCGCGCCGCCGCCACAGCCGGACCAGGACCGCCGGTCGCCAGCGTCTGCGCTCGCGTTCGGCCGCGGGGTTCACAGCCGGCTCACAGGATGCGCGCGAGCGTGCGCAGGACCGTGACATGGGCGGTCCCTGCGCTCACCGCGACGATGGCGAGGGGGAGCGCGACGACGCCCGCCGCGTCGCCGAGCGTTGGCGTCATCGCCGGCAGGATCGCGAGCTCGGCGGGGCCGATCACCAGGCGGAGCGCGACCAGGGTCGCGGCCGCGAGCGCAAGCCCGGCGAGCGCGCCGAGAAGGGCCGCGACGCCGGCCTGGCGGGCGAATTGGCGCGCGACATAGGAATCGTCGGCGCCGAGGAGGTGGAGTAGCTCGATCTCGTCGCGGTGGATCGCGAGCCCGGTGCGGGTGGTGAAGACGACCGTCACCGCCGTCGCCGCCGCGATCAGCACGATGACGCCGAGAACGACGATCTCCATCACGGCGATGAGGCCGCGGAGACGCTGCAGCCAGTCGCGATGATCGTCGAGCCGGGCGCCGGGCACCGCCTCGGCGAGCCGGGCCGCGAGCGCCGTCGCATCGAGCGCGGGCTCGCCGCCGCGCGTGACGTCGATCAGCCGCGGCAAGGTGAGATCGCCGACACCGCCGGCGCGGCCGAGCCATGGCTCGAGCAGCGTCGTCAGGCGCTCGGCCGGGACCGGCTCGGCGCGGGCGATCCCCGGCTGGGCGCGGAGGAAGGCGAGCGCGGCCTCGGTGCGGCGCTCGAGCGCGGCCTCGCCGGCATCGGCGGCGAGCGGTCTGACCTCGACCGTGAGCGCGCCCGACAGGCTCTCGCGCCAGCCCGACCCGGCGGCCGAGAAGAGCGCGATCACCGCGAGCGCGATCGCCGCGAGATAGGTCATGAACGCGATGATGCGGGGCAGGAAGCGCTGCGTCGCATCGGCGGCGAGCGGCAGGTCGATCTGCGGGTTGGGGAGCGCCCGCTGCAGCATCATGGGGCGCCGCCCTCCACCAGGGTCCCGTCCTCGATCCGGATCTGGGGGTGGTTGAAGCGGGAAATGAGCCCCCGGTTGTGGGTGGCGACGACGATAGTGGTGCCCGAGCGGTGCATCTCCTCGAGGAGGTGGAGGATGCGCATCCCGACCCGGTCGTCGACGCTCGCGGTCGGCTCGTCGGCGAGGACGAGATCGGGCCGGGTGATCAGGGCGCGCGCGATCGCGATGCGCTGGCGCTGGCCGCCGGAAAGCTGGGCCGGCAGGACATCGGCGAACTCGCCGAGCCCGACCCAGCGGATCAGCTCGATCACCCGCTCGTCGGCCGCCGACCCCCGGTCGCCGGCGATCCGCAGCGGCAGCGCCACATTGGCCCGCGCCGACAGCCGCTCGAGGAGGCGGAAATCTTGGAACACGACCCCGATACGGCGGCGGACGGCGGCGATCTCGCGCCGCGGCAGGCGCACCGTCTCGCGCCCGAACACGTGCACCTCACCCCGCGATGGCGCATTGGCGAGATACATCAGGCGCAACAGCGACGACTTGCCGGCCCCGCTCGGCCCGGTCAGGAAATGGAACGAGCCGGCGGCGATCCGGAACGAGACGTCGCGCAGGACCTCGGGTCCGACGTCGTAACGCATGCCGACGTTCCGGAAACGGACGATGTCGTTGCCGGGCTCCACCCCGCCCCCATGCGTTCGTGCGCCGACGGAGAATCGCACAGCGTTCATGCTCCGTCCAGAATCGCCGGCCTAGGCTGGCGACCGTTCGCCGGCTCGCTTGCACGGCGCGAGCCGAGCCCCTTATATGTCCGTGATGAGTTCGAGACCCGCGGCGCGATGATCATCTCCTGCCCGTCGTGCAACACCCGCTTCGTCGTCGCCGCGACCGCGCTCGGTCCGGCCGGGCGCACGGTCCGTTGCAGCAATTGCCGCCACACCTGGCACCAGATGCCGGTCGCAGACGACGTCGCCACCGCGGCCCCGCTCGCCGCCGCGCCGACGGTGGCGCCGGCGGCAGAGCCCGCGGCCGCGACCGGGCCCG
>VGEU01000088.1 GCA_016869145.1 Alphaproteobacteria bacterium
GCGTGGTGCCGGGGCGGGCCGCCACGAGGGCGGTGAACTCGGCGGCAGGACGGCGGGCCGGAAGGCTCCGAGCGCACCGGCGGCGACCGTCGTCGCGGCGCGGTGACCGGCCTCGGCGAGCGCGTGGCGGAGGCCGCCGACGATGAGCCCGCGCACGAGGCCCGCGTCGCGGAAGCGCACCTCGGTCTTCGCCGGGTGCACGTTGACGTCGACGAGCTCGGGCGGCGCGTCGACGAAGAGAACGACCACCGGATGGCGGTCGCGGGCGAGGAAATCCTGATAGGCCGCGCGAACGGCGCCCGCGAGCATGCGGTCCTGCACCGGGCGGCGATTGACGAAAAGATAGTGATGCTGCCCGGTCGCGCGGTTGAGCGTCGGCAGACCCGCGAAGCCGCCGAGCCGGAAGCCGTCGCGTTCGGCGGCGATCGCGATCGTGTTGTCCGCGACCTCGCGCCCGAGTACGGCGCCGAGCCGCGACCGCTCGGAGGCGAGGAGATCGGCCGTCTCGCCCTCGACGCGAAGGAGCGTGCGATCGTCGGCGGTGAGCCGGAACGCGACGGCGGGATAAGCGAGCGCGAGCCGGCGCACGATCTCGAGCGCGTGGCTCTCCTCGGTCCGGATCTGCTTCAGGAACTTGAGCCGCGCCGGCGTCGCATAGAAGAGATCGCGCACCTCGACGCGCGTTCCGCTTGTCCGCGAGGCCGGACGCACCGGCTCCTTGCGCCCCGCCTCGACCGTGATGGCGGACGCCTCCCGCGCGCCCGCCGCGCGGCTCGTGATGGTGAGCCGCGCGACCGATCCGATCGCCGGCAGCGCCTCGCCGCGAAAGCCGAGAAAGCCGATCCGCACCAGATCGTCGTCGGGGAGCTTCGAGGTCGCGTGACGCTCGACCGCGAGCGCAAGCGCATCGGCATCCATGCCGTGGCCGTCGTCGGAGACCGCGATCAGTCCACGGCCGCCATCGGCCAGCACGATCTCGATCCGCGTCGCGCCGGCATCGAGCGCGTTCTCGACGAGCTCCTTCACCACCGAAGCCGGGCGCTCGACCACCTCGCCCGCGGCGATGCGGTTGACGACCGTTTGCGGCAGGACGCGGATCGGCATCGGCGGAGCTTAATTGGTTAATGGGAGTCGCGGAAGCGTTGGGCCGACACAAAAGCTCACATGCGGCCGCACCGACGCTCCGGCCACAATCCGCCCGTCAGTTCAACGGAGTTGTGGCGTGCGGTCGAGAACGGCGCTGTTGCCCCTGATCCTGGTCGTGGCCTTGAGCGGCTTTTATGCCGGCGAGGCGGCGGCGGCCGTCGGGCGCGATGCGACCGTCGCGTCGGCACCGGCGATCGCGCCGGATGTCACTCACCGGTTGCAGTCAGCGGGCTGGTAGGTCGGGCAATCCGGTCTGGCCTACCGTCGTGGGGGGCTGACTGCAGGGGCGCGGGAGGATGGCTTCGGCCTTTCCTCCCGCGTGCGCTTTCAGGGCTTCGATTCGAGACCGTCGGGATCGCCGACGACGACGACCGTGAGACGGTCGGCATCGAGGAGCCGGCGCGCGACGCGGCGGATGTCGGCGAGACTCACGCCTTCGATGTAGTCCTTGCGCTTGTCGATATAGTCGATCCCGAGCGATTCGATCTGCATGTCGACGAGGAGGTTCGCGACCGCACCCGTCGAATCGAGGCGGAGCGGGAACGAGCCGTTGAGATAGGTCTTGGCGTTGGCGAGCTCGGTCTCGGTGACACCCGCCTCGGCCATGCGGCGCCATTCGGAACGGATCAGATCGAGCGATTCCCTGACCCGTGCGTTCTGGGTCGCGACGCCGCCGAGGACGAGCCCGGCCTCGGCCATGGGCGCGAGGCTCGAATGGACGCTGTAGGCAAGACCGCGCTGCTCACGCACGATCTCGTAGAGCCGCGACGAGAACCCGCCGCCGCCGAGGATGTAGTTCATGACATGAGCCGCGTAGAAGTCGGGATCGTCGCGCTTGATCCCGGGCTGGCCGAACGCGACGACGCTCTGCGGGATCGGCTTGCGCACGACCGCGAGCCGGTCGCCGGCGTTGATCGCGGCATCGCGCGCCGATCGCGGCGCCCCTGTCGCGGGCAGTCCGGCGAAGGCGCGATCGAGAAAGGGCGCGAGGTCGGCTGCTGTGATGTCGCCCACGACGCCGACGACAAGCCGGTCGCGCGCGAGCTGGCGGCCGACCAGCGCCCGCATCTCCTCGACCGTGATCGCCGCGACCGATTCGGGCGTGCCCGACACCGGACGCCCATAGGCGTGGTCGGGAAAGAGCGTCCGGAACAGGGTCTGCCAGGCGATGCGGTTCGGCTCCTCCGACTGGCGCTTGAGCGAGGCGATGGTCCGCGCGCGAATACGCTCCACCGGCTCGGCGTCGAAGCGGGGCTTCGTCATCGCGAGCGCCATGAGATCGATCGCGCGGGCGCGGAATTCGTTGAGGACCTTGAGGCTGCCGCGGAAGTGATCGCGGCCGGCGTTGAACGAAAGCTGCGCCGAGATGTCCTCGAGCGCGCGCTGATAGGCCTGTGAATCGAGCTCGCCCGCACCCTCATCCATGATCTGTGCGGTCAGCTCGGCGAGGCCGTCGCGCCCGGCCGGATCGAGGGCGGCCCCGCCGCGGAACGCGAAATGGATCGAGACGAGCGGCACGGTCGTATCGCGAACGAGCCAGGCTTCTATGCCGGCCGGGCTCTTGATCCGCTCGATCGTCACGGCATGCGCGGCGATCGGCCGGGCGAGCACGCCGACGGCGAGAACGGCGATGACGACGAGGAGCCGGAAGACCTGAGCCATCGGTCTCACCCCGCCGTCCGCGGACGCAGGACGCTCGTCACCGAGCGCTCGGGCACCAGGACCGCACGCGCCGCGGCATTGACCGCATCGACCGTCACGCGCCGGAGCCGTTCCGGCCAGCGCTCGACGTCGTCGACGCTGCCGCCGGTCGCAAGCGCACGGCCGAGGACATTGGGCGCGGTGCGGAGCGAATCCCGCGCGAAGATCGCGTTGCGCACCATCAGCGTCTTCGCGCGGTCGACCTCCTCGGCGGTGAGGCCGTCCTTGAGGACACGGGCGAGCTCGACCTCGACCGCCTTCTCCACGTCCTCGGGCTTGATTCCGGGACGCGGGCTGATGCCGATGTCGAACGACGCGTGGTCGACGGCGGTCGGGCTGTACCAGACGCCGACCGATCCGGCGAGCCCTTGCTCGACGACGATGCTCCGGTGCAGGCGCCCCGTCGCGCCGCTTCCCAGGACCTCGGCGAGCACCTGCAGCGCGAGCGCGTGCTCGGTCGCACCGCGCCGGTAGCTCGGCGCGAGCCAGCTCCGCCCCCAGCTCGGCTGACGCACGCGCTCGTTGGTGAGCTCGACCCGGCGCGGCGCGAGGTGCGGCGGCTCCTCGATCCGATTTTGTTCCGGCACCGCGCCGCGCGGAATCGGGCCATAGTGCTTCTCGGCGAGCGGCCGCACCTCCTCCGCCGTCACGTCGCCGGTGACGATCAGGATCGCGTTGTTCGGCCGATACCAGCGCCGGTAGAACTCGAGCGCGTCGGCGGTCGTGAGCCGCTCGATCTCGTGCTTCCAGCCGATGATCGGGATCCGGTAGGGGTGATTCAGGAACAAGGCCGCGCGCGCGTGCTCGTAGAGCTGCATCTCGGGGCTGTTGTCGGTGCGCGACCGGCGCTCCTCGAGGACGACATCGCGCTCGGGCAGCACCTCGGCGTCCGTGAGCACGAGATTCGTCATGCGGTCGGCCTCGAGCTTCATGACGAGATCGAGACGGTCCTTGGCGACGTTCTGGAAATAGGCAGTGTAGTCCTGCGTCGTGAAGGCGTTGTCCTGGCCGCCATTGCGCGCCACGATCTTGGAGAACTGGCCCGGCGGCACCTCGCGGGTACCCTTGAACATCAGGTGCTCGACGAAATGCGCGATGCCCGACTTGCCGACCGGCTCGTCGGCGGCGCCGACCTTGTACCAGACCATGTGCGAGACGATCGGTGCCCGACGGTTGGTGACGACGACAACCTGGAGACCGTTGTCGAGGGTGAAGGTCGCGGGGTCGAACACCTGCGCCGAGACGGGTGCGGCGAACACCGCGGCGCCGAGTGCGGCAAACGCCAGCAAGTCCATGCGAGCGCGTCGTAGCAACGCAAATCCCATGCGCCGTTCCTCCACTGGAGCCGGATCCGCTCCGCGTCCGGGGGTTCGATAAGAGGTGGATCGACCGCGACGGGCTTCAAGGACCCCGCCGCCGGACGCGAGGCTCAGTTGAAGATGCCTTCGAGGAGCGCGCGGCGGCGGCGTTCGATGGTTGGGGTCTGTCCGGAGGTGACCGGTTGGCCGAGCGCCGCGTTCTCGCGGAGCCGGCGCGATTCGCGCTCGGGGTCGATGACTTCTCCCGGCTCTTGGGCCTTCTGCCAGAAGATCAATCGATCGACCAGCGTGCGGTCGGCCGAGACGAGGGCCGTCGTCTCGCGATCGACCTCGTTCCTGACCAGGGGATTGGCGTTGAGCGCGCCGGCCTGGCGGAGAAGCGCGGATTCGCCCTGCGAGAGACCGGGCGGGCCGCCGGCGGTGGCCGGGCGCGCTGCGTTCCTGACCAGGATCTCGCGCGCGGCCTGGGTCGTCGTCGCCTCCTGCAGGCGCTGGGCGCCGGGCGCCGGCGGACGGAGCCTGAACTCGGGCGGGATGGCGAGGGGTGCGCGCGTGACGACGGCGAACTCGTCGGGCGAGCTCTTGTTGAGGCCGAACGCCTCTTTCGCCGATTCGCAACCCGAGAGGACGCCGATCGCCGCGACGATCAACGCGAGGCGTCCGGCCAGTCCGAGCGGGGCGTGCATCATGTCGATCCTGTCCTGTCTCACCCGGCGCGGAGACCGCAGGTCGCGGGCGGGCGGATTATCGGGGAAATGGAGCCCCGGTTCAACCGGCCTCTCCCTTGCGCGCATCCGCCGCCGGCGCCACGAAGAAGCCGTCGATCAGGACCAGGATCACGCCCACGGTGATCGCCGAATCGGCGACGTTGAAGGCCGGCCAATAGAAGTTTCCGTAGTAGAGCTGGACGAAATCGGCGACCGCGCCGTACCAGACCCGGTCGATCAGATTGCCGAGCGCGCCGCCGATGATGAGGCCGATCCCGGCGGCGAGCCCCCAGCGATCGGTCCGGCGCAGCCAGACGACGAGCCCGATCGTCACGGCGACCGTGACGGCGGCGAGGAACCACGGCACCCACGCCGCGCCGGTGTTGAGGATCCCGAAGCTCGCGCCCCGGTTCCACACCATGACCAGGTTGAAGAACCCGGTCACCGGGATGATCCGGGGCGGGCTCATCACGTCGTAGACGATCCACGCCTTGGTCGCCTGATCGAGGACGAGGACGGCCACGACGAGGAGGACGGCGAGCCGCATCGCCCGCCGGCGCGCCGCGCCCGCGTCGTCAACCCTGCCCGACAAGACCGTGCTCGACCGCATCGGCACAGCGCCCGCAGAGACCGGGATGGGCGGCGACCGAACCGACGTCGGGAAGCACCTTCCAGCAGCGCTCGCACTTCTCGCCGACCGCCCGTCCGGCGACGACCGCGATGCCGGCGACATCGGGCAGCGTGAACGCACCCGCCGGCGGTGGCCCGTCGGCGAGTGTCGCGCCCGAGGTGATCGCGATCTCGGCGAGGTCGAGACCGGCGAGCGCGGCGCGATGCGCCGGCCCCAGGTGGACGACCGGATGGGCCTGGAGGCTCGCGCCGATCCGTTTCTCGGCGCGTTCGACCTCGAGCGCACCGGTGACGACGCGGCGCACATCGCGCACCGTCTCCCACTTCGCGGCGAGCGCGGCATCGAACGAGGCCGCCGGCACGTCGGGGAACAGGCAGAGATGGATGCTCTCGCGGCCCACAGGCGGGTTGCCGCCGTGCCGCGCGAGCCACGCCTCCTCGGCCGTGAACGGGATGATCGGCGCGAGCCAGGCGGTGAGGCATGTGAACAGCCGATCGAACACGGTGCGCGCCGCACGCCGCGTCGGATGGTCGGGGCGATCGCAGTAGAGCGTGTCCTTGCGGACATCGAAATAGAGCGCCGACAGATCGACCGCACAGAAACTGTGGAGCGCGGTGAAAATGGTATGGAAGTCGAAGTCCTCGCACGACCGGCGCACGAGCCGATCGAGCTCGACCAGCCGGTGCAGCACCCAGCGCTCGAGCTCGGGCATCGCCGACGGCTCGACGCGCTCGGCGTCGGCAAAGCCGTCGAGCGCGCCGAGGAGATAGCGGAGCGTATTCCTGAGCCGGCGATAGGCATCGACCTGGCCGGCGAGGATCTTGGTCGAGATGCGGAGATCCTCGGAATAGTCGGAGGCGACCACCCAGAGCCTTAGAATGTCGGCGCCGTAGTCCTTGATGATGGCCTGCGGCGCAACGATGTTGCCCTTCGACTTCGACATCTTCTCGCCCGCCTCGGCGAGAACGAAGCCGTGCGTGAGGACCGCCTCGTAGGGCGCGCGCCCGCGCGTGCCGCAGGATTCGAGGAGCGAGGAGTGGAACCAGCCGCGGTGCTGATCCGATCCTTCGAGATAGAGCGAGGCCGGCCATTTGAGATCGGGACGCTGCTCGAGCACGTAGCTGTGCGTCGCGCCCGAGTCGAACCAGACGTCGAGGATGTCCTTGACCTGCTCGTAGCGGCCGGGGTCGTAGCTGATGCCGAGGAAGCGCGCCGGGTCGCCGTCGAACCAGCAGTCGGCGCCCTCGGCCTCGACGGCGGCGACGATGCGCTCGAGCACCTCGGGATCGCGGAGCGGCTCGCCGCTCGCCTTGTCGACGAAGACCGTGATCGGAACGCCCCACGCGCGCTGGCGCGAAACGCACCAGTCGGGGCGCGCGGCGATCATCGAATGGAGGCGGTTCCGACCCGTGGCCGGCACGAAACGCGTCGCCTCGATCGCCGCGAGCGCCTTCTCGCGGAGACCGTTGGTCGACATGCTGATGAACCACTGCGGCGTGTTGCGGAAGATGAGCGGCGCCTTCGACCGCCAGGAATGCGGGTAGGAATGGACGAGCCTGCCGCGCGCGAGGAGGTAGCCCGCCTTGTCGAGCGCGTCGGCGACCTTGGCGTCGACCTTGAACACATGCTCGCCCGCGAACAGCGGGACGTGGTCGTAGAAACGGCCGTCGTCGGCGACCGTCTGCGGTGCCTCGAGCCCGAATTTCACGCCGAGCTCCCAGTCCTCGGCGCCGTGGCCGGGCGCGGTATGGACGAGCCCGGTGCCGACATCGGTCGTCACGTGGTCGCCGGGAAGGAGGGGGACGTCGAACTCGTAGCCCGAGCCGGCGAGCGGGTGGCGACAGATCGTGCCGGAGAGCGCCTCCCCCGGCAGCGTCTTGGAGACGTGTGCGCGGACGATGCCGGTCTCGGCAAGGACCGCATCCTTGAGCGCCGCGGCGAGGACGAGACGCTCGCCCACCACCGCGCGGCTCTTGTCGCCGACCGCCTCGACCGTCACGACGACATAGTCGATCGCGGGACCATAGGCGACGGCCCGGTTGCCCGGGATCGTCCACGGCGTCGTGGTCCAGATCACGACGCTCGCGCCCTGAAGCGCCGAGTTTGCCGTCCGCGCGACGGGGAAGCGGACGAAGATCGTGGTTGAGGTGTGGTCGTGATACTCGATCTCGGCTTCGGCGAGGGCGGTCTTCTCCACCACCGACCACATCACGGGCTTCGCGCCGCGATAGAGGCCACCGTTCATCAGGAACTTGCCGATCTCGCGCACGATCTGCGCCTCGGCAGCATAGGACATCGTCGTGTACGGATTCAGCCAGTCGCCGATGACGCCGAGCCGCTCGAACTCCGCGCGCTGGACGCCGATCCAGTGCTCGGCGAAGTCGCGGCATTCGCGGCGGAACTCGTTGATCGGCACATGGTCCTTGTCGCGGCCCGCCTCGCGGTACTGCTCCTCGATCTTCCACTCGATCGGCAGGCCGTGGCAGTCCCAGCCGGGGACATAGTTGGCGTCCTTGCCGAGCATCTGCTGCGAGCGGTTGATGACGTCCTTCAGGATCTTGTTGAGCGCATGCCCGATGTGGAGATTGCCGTTGGCATAAGGTGGGCCGTCGTGGAGAACGAATTTCTCGCGTCCCCGCGCGGCCTCGCGCTGGCGGCGGTAGAGATCGAGCGTCTGCCAGTAGGCGAGGATCACGGGCTCGCGCTCAGGCAGGTTCGCCCGCATCGCGAAGTCGGTGCGGGGGAGGAAGACGGTGCTCTTGTAGTCGAGGGTCATGACACAATCGGAGTTTCGATCATCGAGGCGCGGCGCGGCGGACCGTTGAGGCCCTCGATGGTAATTCGCTCCAGAAGCTGGCGCGCGGCCTTGCAGTCCTCCGCGATCTGCGCGCGGATCGCGGCGATGCCGTCGAACTTCTTCTCCGGTCGGATGTGCTCGACGAGTGCGACGCGGAGCATCTGGCCGTAGAGATCATCGGCGAAGTCGAACAGATAGGCCTCGAGGTTGACGAACTTGCCTTCGAATGTCGGCCGCCAGCCGATATTGGCGACGCCCATGTGCCATTCGGTGTCGGCGCCCTTCTCGATGCCGGCCCAGACCGCGTAGACGCCGAGCGCGGGCTGGATGTATTCGTCGAGCGGCACGTTCGCGGTCGGGAAGCCGATCTGGCGGCCGCGCTGGAAGCCCTTCTCGATCCGGCCCTCGATCTCCCACAGCCGGCCGAGCAGCTTGGCGGCGAGCCCCGGCTTGCCCTCGACCAGATGGCGGCGGATGTTGGTCGAGGAATAGACCTCGCCCGTCTCGACGCGGACCGGATCGACCGAAGCGACCCGGTAGCCGCCCGCGGCCGCGCGCGCTTCGAGGAGGGCGACGTTGCCCGTCCGGCCCTTGCCGAAGACGAAATCGTAGCCGACGACGAGATGGCGCACCGCGACGCCCTCGATCAGCACCTCGTCCACGAAGTCCTCGGCGGTCTTCTGCGACAGCTCGTGGTCGAAGGCGAGGATGAACAGCGCATCGACGCCGAGCGAGCGGAGATAGCGCACCTTGGAGCGCAGCGGCGTGAGCTGAAACGGCGGCTCGTCGGGGCGGAAGAAGCGCCGCGGGTGCGGTTCGAAGGTGAGGACGGCGAGCGGCGCCTTCTCCGCACGCGCAAGTGCCGCCGCCTGCCCGATCACGGCCTGGTGGCCGCGATGCACGCCGTCGAAATTGCCGAGCGCGACCACGGCGTTCCGGGCGACGTCGGCGACGCCGGTGTAGTGGCGAAAGATCCGCATGTCAGCGGATGTCCTAAAGAGGGGGGCGCGTCAAGTCAACGCGGCGCGCCCTGGTCTCAGCCGCGGCGCGGCACCAGGAGCGTCGCCTCGCCGTCGATCACGACCGTCTCGCCGACTGCGCAGACCGTCTTCAGGGTGACCCGGCGGCGCTCGGCGTTGATGTCGGTGACGGTCGCGGTCACGGTCACCGTGTCGCCGATGCGGACCGGCGCCTTGAAGGCCAGCGTCTGGCCGAGATAGATCGCCCCGGGGCCGGGAAACCGGGCGCCGAGGAGCCCGGAAATCAGCCCCGCGGTAAGCATGCCGTGCGCGACGCGGCCCTTGAACACCGAGCCCTGGGCGTAGCTCTCCGACAGGTGGATCGGGTTGACGTCGCCCGAGATGCCCGCGAACAGCACGATCTCCGCCTCGCCGATCGTGCGCGACATCGAGGCCGACATCCCGACAGCTAGGTCTTCGATGCAATAGCCCTCGCGGGGCCCCTCGGCGGCGGCGGCGGTGGTCATGCGTTCGGCTCCCCAGCCCTCCGTGCTTGAACGAGGACCATTCATATTGCATCGCAAAAAACGCGCTGCGGCGAAACCTTTGATTTTGGCGATCCAACGCCTCGAGCGGCTCCAGACGGACGAATTCTTCAACTCGGCCGGCCAGTATTAACAGTTCCTACGCTGTTGGGATGTAGTGCTCGGTAATACGTGGATATGCCGCCCGGCCGTCTTTCGCCGGGAAATGCGCCGAGAGCAGGGTCTCCCACATGCGCTTCAAGGACAGCTTCGTCACCGCCAAGCAGCGTTCCAGCTCGGCCCAGGAGGCGATGGATCGCCTCAAGGTGCCTGGTCATCCCGACAACTATCTCGTCTGGTACGAATACGCCGCGCGCGAGAACCGCGACCTCGCCGCCTATCTCGACAAGCTGATCGCCGACGGCGTGCGGTTCGACGACAAGGTCAATACCGAGATCTTCAACAAGCATTTCGGCATCGCCGAGGACGACGACTACGCGGCGCTCTCCTTCAAGATCGAGGCCGTCGCTGGCCAGATGCTGAGCGCGATGAATTCCGCCGGTGAAGACGCGGCCGAGTATGGCGCGCGCCTCAAGTCTTTCACCGGCGATATCCAGGGCGTGCGCTCGGTCGCCGACTTCGAGAAGCTGATCGCCGGCCTGGTCGCCTCGACGCGCGCGATGGGCGAGCATGTCAACCACCTCCAGACGCGGCTCAGCGAATCGACGTCACAGATCGGTCAGCTCCAGACCAATCTCGCGCGCGCCCGCGCCGAGGCGATGACCGATGCCCTGACCGGCGTCGCCAACCGGCACGGCTTCGATCGCGCGCTCCGGCTCGCCACCGAGGTGGCGACCCAGGAGCGCCAGGCGCTGTCGCTCATCATGATGGACCTCGACCACTTCAAGCGCTTCAACGACACCTACGGCCATCCGATCGGCGACCAGGTGTTGAAGCTCGTCGGTCGTACGCTGATCTCCTCGATCAAGGGCCAGGACACCGCAGCGCGCTACGGCGGCGAGGAGTTCGCCGTCATCCTGCCGGCGACAGACATCAAGTCCGCGGCCGTCGTCGCCGAGAACATCCGCCAGTCGGTCGCCAAGAAGCGCATCGTGCGCAAGGATTCCGGCGAGGCGCTCGGCTCGATCAGCCTGTCGCTCGGCATCGGACAGTACAAGCTCGGCGAGCCGATGGCCGATCTCATCGAGCGTGCCGTTGCCGCGCTCTATGCGGCGAAGCACCGCGGCCGCAACCGCGTCGTCACCGAGGCGGAGCTGTCGGCGGCCGCATAGCGCGGCTTGCCGCCACGTTCGCGCGGGGCCCATACTCGGGCCTCGATGATCGTCCTCTTCACCGATTTCAGTCCCACCGGTCCCTATGTCGGTCAGATGAAGGCCGTGCTCGCGGCGCGCGCGGCGGGCGTGCCGGTCATCGATCTGATGCACGATGCGCCGGCGTGCGATCCACGCCGCGCGGCCTATCTCCTCGCCGCGCTCGCGCCGGAGTTCCCCGACGACGCGGTCTTCGTCGCCGTCGTCGATCCCGGCGTCGGCACCGATCGCCCGGCCGTCGTCGTCGCGGCCGACGGCCGGCGTTTCGTCGGCCCCGGCAACGGGCTACTCGCGATCGTAGCGCGGCGCGCGGGCCGGCGCGCGGCGTGGCGGATCACGTATCGTCCGGAACGCTTGTCGGCGAGCTTCCACGGCCGCGATCTCTTCGCGCCCGTGGCCGCGATGCTGGCGCGCGGCGACGCCCCGCCCGGCGAGCCGATCGACCCGGCCGCGATCGCGATGCCGGGCTGGCCCGACGATCTCGCCGAGATCATCCATGTCGACGGCTTCGGCAACGCGATGACGGGCTTTCGCGCCGATCGCCTCGTGCCGGACGCGGCGGTCACGGTGTCCGGCCGGCGGCTTCCGCGCCGGCGCACCTTCGGCGAGGCCGCGGCGGGCGAGGCGTTCTGGTACGAGAATGCGAACGGCCTCGTCGAGATCGCGGTCAACCGCGGCCGCGCCGATCGCGTGCTCGGCATCGGCATCGGGACGACGCTCGCGATCGAGGACGCGCGCGGTTGATCGACGATCCCCTGTTCTGGCTGGTCGCCGTGCCGGCCGTGTTCCTCGCCGGCGCCTCGAAGGGCGGCTTCGGCGGCGGGCTCGCCTTCGCCGGCATCCTCGTCATCGCGACCGTGATCCCGCCGGTGCAGGCGGCGGCGATCATGCTGCCGCTCCTCTGCCTGATGGATGTCGTCGCGGCGTGGGCGTTCCGGAAGAGCTGGCACCGGCCGAGCATGGCCGTCCTGGTGCCGGGCTCGCTGATCGGGATCGCGCTCGGCACCGCCACGTTCACCCTGCTCGACGACCAGATGATGCGCATCCTGGTCGGCGGGCTCGCGGTCGGCTTCACGCTCGACCACTGGATCCGCGGCAACCGGCCGCCCAAGGCGCAGTCGCGGCCGAAGGGGCTCTTCTGGGGCGCGATGGCGGGCTACACCTCGTTCGTCATCCATGCCGGCGGACCCGCGACCAACATCTATCTGTTGCCGCAGCGGCTCGAGAAGTCGGTCTTCGTCGGCACGATCGTGATCTTCTATCTGATCGTGAACTACGCGAAGATTCCGTCCTATGCCTGGCTCGGGCTCCTCAATGGCAGCAATTTGACGACCGCAGCGATCCTCGCGCCGCTCGCCGCCATCGGCACCTGGATCGGCACGCGGCTCCACGCCGTGATCTCGGAGGCCTGGGTGTACCGGCTCTCCTATCTCACGATGTTCGCGACCGGGCTCAACCTCCTCTATGACGGTTTCGCGCCCTGGTTCCGGGCCTGATCGGCGAGCACGGCGTGGAGCGCGCGGATCTCCTCGCGCAGCGCCGCGATCTCGGTGCGCACGATCGCCGCATCGTCGTCGACATGGCGCGTCACCTCGGCGAGCGTCTTCTCCTCGTGCTCCTCGCCGAGCGACTGCATCGAATCGACGATCAACGCGATGAAGAGGTTCAGCACCGTGAACGTCGAGACCAGGATGAAGCCGATGAACAGGAACCACGCCCAGGGGAATTTCTCCATCACCGAGCGGACGATCTCAACCCAGCCCTCGAGCGTCATGATCTGGAACAGCGTGAAGAGCGATTCGCCGATCGAGCCGAACAAGTCGCCGTGCGTGGCGGCGAACAGATTCGTCGTCATCACCGCGAAGACGTAGAAGATGAGCGCGAGAAGGGCGGCGATCGCACCGAGACCGGGGATCGCGTGGAGCAGCCCCTCGACCACGCGGCGCATGCGCGGGATCGCCGACACGATGCGGAGCGCACGCAGGATGCGGAGCGCGCGCAGGACCGCGAGCCCCTCGTTCGACGGCGCGAGCGCGATGCCGACGATCACGAAGTCGAACACGTTCCACGGCTCGCGGAAATACCGGAGACCGTAGGCAAAGAGCCGGAGCGCGATCTCGACCACGAAGACGGCGAGCGCGGCCCGGTCGAGGACGTGGAGTAGCCCGCCCGCCTCCGCCATCACGCTCGGCGCGGTCTCGAGCCCGAGTATGATCGAGTTGAACACGATGATGCCGAGGATCGCGTTCTTGAACGTCGGATGATCGACGAACGCCCGCACCCGCGCCCTGAGGCCCGGCTCAACCTTTGCATCCGCCATATCGCTGTCCCCGGTCGTCGTTGCGGCGGTCATTTAGTAAGCATAGGAACGCGACGGGGCAACAGTTGGGTGGCGATCGGGCGGCCGATGGCCCGGTCGAACGGGTGCATCTTGGTTCTGGCATTGCGACGTGCCCGGGCGCATCGTGGACCGTTGCGGCGGTGCGGGGAGAGGGACATGGCACGGTTGCTGGGAACGGTCTGGCGCGGCACGGCGGGCGGGCTCTGCCGCCCGGTCGCGGCGCTCGCGGCCGCAACGACGTTGCTCGCGGTGGCGGCGATCGTGCTCGGCGGGGCGCGGCTCCCGATCCGCGGCGATGCGGACGGCCTCGCGGCGCTCGACCGCGCGCTCGCCTTCCTCTGCCTCGGCGCCGTGACGGCCGACCGCGCGGCGGCGGCGATCGCGTTGCCGGCCGCCGTTCTCAACGCGGCGACGGCGCCGCGGCCGACCGTGAAACCGATCTCGTCCGAGCCGCTCGCCCACGTGCCCGGCAAGCGCATCACCGTCGCGCTGGTCAATTTCCCGCCCGGCTCGGTGTCACCGCGTCATATCCATGGCGGCTCGGTCACGGTCTATGTGCTGTCCGGCGCCATCCGCTCCCAGCTCGGCGGCGGCCCGCCCGGTCTGTTCAAGGCCGGCGACACGTTCTTCGAGCCCTATGGCGCCGTCCATCTCTACGCCGCCAACGCCAGCGCCACCGAGCCGGCCGAGATCATGGCGATCTTCGTCGCCGACGAGGGGGCAGCGCTCACGACCTATCTCGAATAGGGCCGCCGCCCCGCCCCGACCGGCCGCCCGTCCCGGCCCGGCCCCGCACCGCCCACAGCCCCGGCCCGGCCCCCGTCCCCGGCGGACGGACGGATTGACTCCCTCCTCGATCTTGACTAGAACAAAACATGAACATCGTGAGGCCCACCATGGCCGCCGCGCCGATCCCGCTCCCCCGTCCCGCTGCCGCGCCCGCCGTCGTCCCGGGCGCCGTTCCGCTCGCCGCGCTGCGCGAGACGATGCGGGTGATCGAAGGAACGGCGGCCGGGCGCGCCGCCGGCTTCGTCCGCTTCGGGACCCCGGCCGTCGACCG
>VGEU01000089.1 GCA_016869145.1 Alphaproteobacteria bacterium
CTCGATCCTCGCCTCGAATCCCGATACTCCTCGCGCAACCCGCGCTTAGAGAATCATTCCAAAACCCCCAAGACGAGCATTTTTCAGCAGCCTGCTAGAACGCCTTCGCGCCCGCGAGTGCCGCGATCCCCGCGTTCGCGACCTCGAGGTCCTCGGCGCCGGTCCCCGAACCGACGCCGAGGCCGCCGATGACATGGCCGTCGACGATGATCGGAAGACCGCCCGGGAGGTTGATCCGTTTTCCTTCGGTTGCGACGGCGAGCTTCATGTCGACGCCGGCCTCGATCCCACCCGAGGGCTGGCCGTTCGCCGCCGAGGTCTGCGCCTTGCGGAACGCCGTGTCGAAGGACTGGATGTTGCCGCCGTCCATCCGGACGAAGGCAAGGAGATGGCCGCCATTGTCGACGATGCAGATGCACTGAGGCACCTTCATCGCCGTCGCCTTGGCGACCGCGGCGTTGAGCATCTTGAGCGCGCCTTCGTGCGAGAGGCGAAGAAACGGTTTCACATCGGGCATGGTGTCATCCTCGTCTCGGGTTGAACGGTGGGCTCGAGCTCAGCCGAAATGGGCGGTCACCGCGGCGAGCCACTTGGCCGGCGTCTCGCGCGGCGGGCCGTGGCCGCATCGGCCGATGAGCGTCAAGTCGGCGCTCGGAAACAACTCGGCGTAGCGGAGCGCGGTGGCGCCGACCGGGCACGGCAGGTCGTCGCGCCCGTGCACGATCGCCACCGCCGCCTTGACGCGCGCCGCCTCCGCCGCCGTCACGACCGCGGAATCGAGAAGCGCCTGCTTGCTGCCGGAGAACATCGCCGCGAAATAGTCGCCATAGCCCGGCTGGCTCAGCATCTTCCAGCGGAGATCGAGCACCTCGTCGGTGACGCCCGCGGGGTCGAACACCATGCCGAGCATCGCGGTCCTGAGCGCATCGCGCGAGGGCGGTCGGCCCCAGAAGCGGTCGATGTGCTCGTTCAGCGGATAGCGGGTGCCGCCGGCCGCGCTGAGGACGAGCTTGGTGATGCGCGGGTTGCGGCTCGCCATCTTGGCCGCGACCGCGCCGCCGACCGAGTGGCCGATCACACCGACGGGTCCGGCGGGAAGCTGATCGATGAGCGCGAGACCCTGGCGCACCCAGAGCTCGATGTCGAAGAACGGCGCGTCCTTCTTGCGGTCGGAGTTGCCGAAACCGATCAGGTCGACGCCGACGACGCGGTAGCGCGCCACCATCGGCTCCAGGACCGGCGCGAAATTGCCCTCGATCGAGGTGCCGGGGCCGATGCCGTGGATCATCAGGATGGGGAAACCGGCGCCGCCCTCGTAGAGGCAGACCTTGTAGCCCTCGACCTCGACGAACCGCTTCGCGATCATCGCGCCCTCCCCCGCCTGCCGCGCCGTGCCGCGCGGTCTTGCGTCTGGATACAACAATTCGGGGGGCCGGGCCAGCCCGCGCGGGCGCGCGACGGTGTGGCGCTATTCGGCGTAGTACTTGCGGTCGTGGCCGAAATAATAGCCGGAATCGCCGAAGCCGTAGCGCGCGTGGCGGCGCACATCGACCATCGAGACGAGGACACGGAGCGGGCGACCCGGCACCTCGATCTGGCGGAGCGCCTGGAGCGCCACCTCGCGCCGCATCCGGCCCCAGCGCACGATGAACAGCGTCACCTCGGCGAGGTTCGACAGGATGCGCGCATCCGCCGCCGCGCGAACCGGTGGCGAATCGATGACGACGAGATCGAACCGCGACGCGAGCGTGTCGAGGAGCTGGCGCATCGCGGGCGCCGCGAGGAGATCGGACGGATGCGCCGTCGGGCCGTCGGCCGATAGCAGATAGGCGCCCGTGCGTTCGTCCTGCCGGAGCGCCTCGTCGAGCGGCACGGCGCCGCGGAGGACATCGGAGAGGCCCGGCCCGCGCGCGATGCGGATACGCTCGTGCACGGCCGGCGCACGGAGATCGGCATCGACGATGACGACCCGGCTCGACGCCATCGCGCGGAGCCGCGCGAGCGACAGCGCGATCGCGGTCTTGCCCTCGTCCGACTGCGCCGAGGTGACGAGGATGCTGCGCGGCGCACGTCCGTCGCGCGACAGGACGATGCCGGCATAGGCGCTTCGGATCGATTCGGCGAAGGCCGACGATGGCCGTTCGACCATGAAGGCGTCGGGCGTGAGACCGCGGCGCGTGCGCCGGGCGAGCCACGGCACGAAGCCGAGCCCCGGCACGCCGGTCAGGCGCTCGATCTGCTCGGCGCTCCGGAACCCGCGCTCGAACTGTTCCTGGATCAGCGCGATCATCGCGCCGATCAGGAGCGCGACGATCAGCGCGATGGCGAGGATCGGCAGGGTCTGCGGGAAGGCAGGGCGGTCCGGGACCTCGCCGCGCGAGACGACGCGCGCGTCGGGTTGCTGGAAGCGCGCTTCTTCCTGCGCGCCGGTCGCCTTGAAGCGGCCGAGAAAGGATTCGAGCAGAGCCCGATTGGCGCGCGCCTCGCGTTCGAGCGCGCGGAGCTCGATCTCCGACTTGCTCGATTCAGCGATCCTGCTCTTGGTCTGATCGAGGCTCGTCTGCACCGACGCCTCGCGCGCGCGCCGCCGCGGCGGTGCTCTCGAGGCTCTGGACGATTTTCGCGATCTCGCCCTCGATCTGGACCCGGAGGTCGCGCCGCTCGGCACGGGAGCTCACCATGCGCGGATGGCGCTCGCCGATATCCTGCGCGAGCTCGGCGATGCGCCGGTCCATCACGATCTCCTGCTCGCGCAGTCGCTGGATCAGCGGCGATGCGAGCACCTCGGGCACCGACTGGTAGCCGCCGGGGACGCGGAGCTGGCGGCGGACCTGGTTGAGGCGGGATTCGATCTCGGTCCGTGCGGCGCGCGCCTGGACGAGCTGGCTGTTGATGTCGGCGACTTCCTGCGAGGCGAGCGTGCCGCCACGCCCCTCGATCAGCCCGGCCGCGGCCCGGTACTGCTCGACCGCGCGTTCGGAGGTCTCGACGCGCTCGCGGAGCTGGCCGATGCGCTCCTCGAGGAAGCCCGTGACCTTCTGGGTCGCGTCGAACTTGGTCTCGAGCTGCTCCTCGATATAGGCGTCGGCGACCGCGTTCGCGACGCGGTAGGCGAGGCGCGGATCGACGCTGGTGAAGCCGACGGCGATCACGCGCGACTGACCCTTGGTGCCGACCTCGAGCCGGCGTGCGAACATGTCGACGACCTGCGCATGCTGTCGCGCGCGGCGCTCCTCGAGCGGGAGCGCGCTCGGATCAACCCCGCCGCGGAGCCGCGCGAAGAGCCCTTTCGGGCGCAGATCGGCGTTGAACTCGGGCACGCGCGCGAGGTCGAGCCGATCGACGACCTTGGTGATCACGTTCTGCGAGCGGATGATCTCGATCTCGCTCTGGACGGACTGGTTGTCGAGCGGGCCGCTCGGCGCGCCCTGGTCGAGCTCGACGAGCCGCGGCCCGCGAGTCTCGACGAGAACGAGCGTCTGGGCGCGGTAGAGCGGTGTGAGCTGCGACAGGATCGCGATCGCCGCGCCGACGATGACGACGACCGCGGCGGCGATCGTCGCCCGCCGACGCCACAGGCGTTGGAACACCTCGGCCATATCGATCGTGTCGCGGCGGTGGCGCATCGGCGCCGCCCGCGGTTCGGCCCGAGGTTCTGATAGTGGCGCCGGCCGCGGCGGCGGGGTGGCCGGCTCGACCCTCGGTGGGAGCGGCGGTGGCGGCGGTGGCGGCGCCGGCGGCGCGGGGAAGACCGTCTCGAAGGGCAGCGGAACCGGCGTCACGGGCGGTGGCGCGACGGGACGCGGATTGACGCTCGCGCGGTAGACACGCTCAAGACGATCGGTCTCCTCGCGGATCGTCGCGCGCAGCCGGTCCTGCGACTGGTCGGCATTGCTCGCGAGCGCATCGGTGTGACGCCGAAGCGCTTCGGCGACATCGCGCAGGCCGTCGTTACGCGGGCTCGGCGCGGATGCCGTGGCGCGCTGGTACTCGGCGAGCGCGCGGTCGCGATCGAAGAACGCGAGCGCGAGCCACAGGAACACGATCGGGGCGAAGGCACCGAGAAGGATCGCGCCGAGCTCGTGCGGCAGGAGCTCGAGCAGGTTCGACCAGCCGACATAACGCTGGACATAGAAGATGCAGACGACGAACCACGCGACCGTGACGACGATGCCGATCGTCCTGGCGAGACGGGGGCGCCGGGCCGGCTCGGCGACCTCGGTCGAGGCCGGGATATGCGGTTCGGGGCGGGACACTTCCATGAGGCCGTTGGTCGCGACGGGTCGCGTCGGGCGCGACGACGGGCGCCGGCCGACCCGTACCGTTAAAATCCTGAAACCTTTCGATTTCCTTGATGGCGGAACGATGGCGACGTGCGGTCAGCCCGCGAGGACCCGTCCGTCCTCGGCACGCCAGCCGATGCCGATCCGCTCGCCCTCGGCGAGCGTGCCCACGGCCCGTCCCGGCATCCGGATGCGGAGGCCGAGGCCGCCCGTCTCGCCCATGACCATGACCGTATCGCCGTAGTTGACGATCCCGCGCACCACGAACTCGAACCGGTTATCGAGCGACATCCGGGCCGCCCCGTCGGCCCTGACGATGTCCTCGGGCCGGACGAGAACCGCGACCGCCGCCCCGTCCGCGGCCGTCGCCCCGGCCGGCACCCGCACCTCGCCGAGCCCCTCGATACGAACCCGTCCCTCGCGCGCGCTCGCGATCCGGCCATCGAGGAAATTGCTGTCGCCGACGAAGCCCCCGACGAAGCGGGTGGTGGGCCGGCGGTACACCGCGAGCGGCGTGTCGAGTTGCTCGATCCGGCCGTCGTTGAACACCGCGATGCGGTCGGACATCGTCATCGCCTCGGTCTGGTCGTGCGTCACGTAGATCGCGGTGATGCCGACCTCGCGCTGGATGCGCTTGATCTCGACCTGCATCTGCTCGCGGAGGTTCTTGTCGAGCGCGCCGAGCGGCTCGTCGAGGAGAAGCACGTCGGGCTGGAACACGAGCGCGCGGGCGAGCGCGACGCGCTGTTGCTGGCCACCCGAGAGGGCGCGCGGGTGACGGGAGGAGAAATCGCGGAGGCCGACGAGATCGAGCGCATCCTCGACGCGGCGTGTGGCCTCGCTTGCCTCGATGCCGCGCATGCGGAGCGGGAACCCGACATTCTTCGCCACCGTCATGTGCGGAAAGAGCGCGTAGTTCTGGAACACCATGCCGATATTGCGCCGGTAGGGCTTGACGCGGACGATCGACTGGCCCTCGAGCATGATGTCGCCCGCGGTCGGATCCTCGAAGCCCGCAATCATCAGGAGCGTCGTCGTCTTGCCCGAACCGGAGGGCCCGAGGAAGGTGACGAACTCGCCGCGCGCGATCTCGACGTCGATCCCGTCGACGGCGTTCTTGACGCCGTCATAGGACTTGACCAGCGCGCGGAGACCGAGATAGGCGGGACCGCTCACGCGCTATTCCTTGAACAAGGCGTTGCGATTGCGGAGCGCGGTGGTGAGCCCGTCCTTGGCGACCGCGGCGCGGAAGTCGCGGACGACGGAGGTCTCCTCGGCGTAGATCGCCGAGATCACGTCGACACCGGCCCGGAGCGCGTTCTTGAAGCCCGCCTCCTCCATCGTCCGGTTGATCGCGAGCTTGGCACGCTGCAGCGCCTCGGGCGCCATGAGGGCGAGCCGGCGGGCATAGCGCATGGTCGACGCCTCGAGCTCGGCGGCCGGATAGATGCGATTGACGAGGCCAATGTCCTTGGCGGTCTCCGCGTCGATCTGGTCGCCCATGTAGATCAGCTCGCGCGCCCGCTTGATGCCCATCATCCACGGCATCAGCACCATCGACCCGGACGAGGAGAAGCGGATCTCGGGCTCGCCGAAGCGCGCCGTATCGGCGCAGACCGTGAGATCGCAGACCATCGTCAACCAGCACCCGGCGCCGACGGCATGACCCTGGACCGAGGCGATGACCGGCTTCTTGAGATCGAAGATCGTCAGGTAGAAGCCGAGCCCGCGGGTGAAGTTGTCGTGCCACCAGAGCGCGCTCGACTTGTCGACGTCGCCCTCGGGATATTCGCGCGCGAGGTCGTAGCCGGCGCAGAAGCTGCGCCCGGCGCCGCGGAGGACGACGACCGAGACCGCGCGGTCCGCCTCCGCCTTCTTCATCGATTGCGTGACGCCGTCGACGACCGCCTGGTTGATGACGTTGAGCTTGTCCGGGCGGTTCAGCGTGACGGTCGCGACCGGTCCGTCGACGGCGTAGAGGACGGCGTCCTCGCTCATGGCTTCTGCTCCTTCGCCTTGGGCACGATCAACGCATCGACGACCACGCAGCCCTGGCCGGCGGGCAGGACCTTGATCGGGTTGAGGTCGACCTCCTGCACATGGTTCCGCTCGCCATGCGCCCAGTCGGCGAGACGGTAGAGAACATCGGCGAGTGCCGCGGTATCCGACGCGGGCGCGCCGCGGAATCCGGCGAGGAGCTTCCCCGCCTTGGTCTCGGCGATCATCGCCTCCGCCTCGCCGGCCCGCAGCGGGACCGGCCGGAGCGATACGTCGCGGAACAGCTCGACATGGATGCCGCCGAGGCCGAAGGCGAGGCTCGGGCCGAAATCGGGATCGGCGCTGATGCCGGCGAAGACCTCGACGCCGCCGCCGATCATCTCCTGCACCAGGAACGCCGCGCCCGCCGCGTCGGCGCCGAGACCGGCGAGCTTGCCCATCATCGTGGTGAACGCCTTGGTGAGCGCCGCCTCGTCGCGGATGCCGACGGCGACGAGGCCGTGCTCGGAGCGGTGCGGGATGCGGTCGGACACGACCTTGAGGACGACCGGGTAGCCGATCGCGCGTGCGGCCTGCACCGCCTCGGCCGAATCGGTGACACGGCGCTCGCGCGAAATGCGGATGCCGAGCTCGCCGAAGATGCGCTTGGCGTCGAACTCGTTGATGCTCTTGCGCGCGGCCGAAGCGCCGAGCGCGCGCGCAAGACCGCCGGTCGCGAGCGCCGCGCTCGGGCGCGCAGGCGGCGGACCCTCCATCCACTCGCCGAGCCGGCGGATGGCGCCGAGCCCCTGGCGCGTGCCGCCGATCTGGACGAGACCGGCGGAGCGGAACTGCGCCACGTAGTCCTCGCGGAATAGGCCCGACCGCGTCGACATGAAGTAGCACGCCTTGTCGGTCGTCTTCGACGCCTCGACCAGGAAGCCCTGGTACTGGGTCGGCGCGAAGGACTGGCCATCGCGGGTGTCGGAGGCCATCACGACGGCGTCGAGATGGGGCTCGGACGTCAAGACCTTGAGCCCGTGCGGCAGATTGGTCTGGAACTTGCCGTCGCCCCAGGAATCGAGCGGATTGCCGTCACCGCTGACCGAGCCGAGCACGCGCACGGACTCGGCGATGCCGTCCTTGGTGAGCGGCGGCAGGTTGATGCCGTGCTCGGTCGCGAGGTCGAGGATCAGCTCCGCCTGCCCGCCCGAGGCCGTCATCACGCCGATGCGCGGTCCCTTCGGCCAGCGCGCGCCCTGGCACACGGCGAGCACCTCGGTGAGCTCGTCCATGTCGTTCACCTCGATCGCGCGGTGGCGCTTGAGGATCTGCGACACGACCTTGGATTCGCCGGCGAGCCCGCCGGTATGGCCGGTGATCGCCGCGCGCGTGCGGTCGGCCTTGCCGACCTTGAGGACGACGACCGGCTTGCCGCGAGCGGCGGCCTTGTCGAGCGCGGCGATGTATTTCTCGGGATCACGGATCGCCTCGGTGAAGGTCGCGATGACCTTGGTCTCCGGCTCGTCGGCGAGATAGTCGATGTAGTCGGCGGTCGTCGTGACCGCCTCGTTGCCGGCCGAGATCACGTGGCTGAAGCCGTAGCGGCGGACGTCGGTGAGCTGGCCGATCGCGATCGAGCCCGACTGGGTGATGAACGCGACGTTGCCGGCGATCGGCTTCGGGTCGACCAGGACGGAGCTGTAGAGCGTGCTGTTGAACGCGGGGTTGAAGACGCCCATGCAATTGGGGCCGCACAGCGCCATGCCCGCCTCGCGCGAGATGCCGAGGATCTCGCGCTGGCGGGCCTTGCCCTCCTCGCCCTTCTCGGCGAAGCCGCCGTCGAGGACGACGGCCGCGCCGATGCCGTGCGCCGCCGCCTTGCGATAAGGCTCCATGACAAGGGTGTGATTGACGCAGAAGACGATCGCGTCGACGCCGTGCGGGATCGCTTCGATCGACGGATAGCACGTCTTGCCGAGCACCGTCTCGTAGCGCGGGTTGATCGGATAGACCGGGCCCGGGAAACCGATCGTGTCGAGCGCCTCGATGAGACGGCGGGCGGGCGAGATGTTCTCGGTCGCACCGAAGATCGCGATCGATCTCGGATTGAGCAGTCTTTCAAGTCGCATGGGAGGTCCTCTTGCGCCAGAACGTCGCAACCACGGTCGCAACGATCACGAGGGTGAACAACAGTGTCGACACGACGGCGATGACGGGATCGGCCTCGAGGCGAATGCTCTCGAACATCTTGCGCGGCAGCGTCGATGCCGCGCGGCCGGCGATGAAGATCGCGACCACGGTCTCGTCGAAGGAGTGGATGAAGGCGAACAGCGCCGCGACCAGCATGCCCGGCCGCAGAGCGGGGAGCGTCACGTACCAGAAGGTGCGGAACGGGCCGGCGCCCGCGCTCATCGCCGCGCGCTCGAGATTGCGGTCGAAGCCCTTGAGCGTCGCGGCGACGATCAGGAAGGCGAGCGGTGCCGAGAGGCAGGTATGGGCGATGATGACGCCGGCGTGCGTGCCGGTGAGCCGAAACTTGCCGAGAAAGAGGTAATAGGACAGCGCGAGCACGATGTGCGGCACCATCAAGGGCGCCATCATCAGGAGGTTGACGAGGTTCCGGCCCTTGAAGCGGTGGCGGAGCAGTCCGAAGGCCGCCGGCACGACCAGCGCCATGGTCACGATCGTCGTCGCCGTCGCGATGATGACGCTGTTGAGGGTCGGGATCGTCCAGCGATAGTCGTTGAAATAGGCGGTGTAGTAGCCGATCCAGTAGCCCGGTGGCGGGAACGCGAACGAGCGCGCGTTCGAGAACGACATCGGCACCACGATCAGCATCGGCAGGAACAGAAACGCGCCGACCAGAACCGCGATCAGGACGACGACCGGGCGCACCGTCCTTAACCCCACAACTTGTCGAGGCCGACGACGGCATTGTAGATCGCGAGCACGCCGAGCGTCGCGACGAGGAGCACCATCGACATCGCCGCGGCCAGACCCCAGTTGAGGAGCTCCTCGATCTGCTCGCCGATCAGGCCCGCGATGAGGTGATCCTGCGGCCCGCCGAGAAGAACCGGCGTGACGTAGAACCCGAGGCAGATGATGAAGACGAGGACGCAGCCGTTCACCACCCCGGGCAGGCTGAGCGGCAGATAGACGTGGCGGAACGCGGACCCCGGCGTCGCGCCGAGGCTCGCCGCGGCGCGGAGATGGGCCGGATCGATGCGCGCCATGACCGCGTAGATCGCCATCACCATGTAGGGCAAGAGGAGATGAACGAGCCCGATCGTCGCGGCGAAGGTCGTGAACAGGACCTTCGGGTTCGGATCACCGAGCGCGTTGAGGAGCGCGACGACCGGGCCGCGATTGCCGAGGATCACCATCCACGCATAGGCGCGGACGAGGAAGCTCGTCCACATGCTCATCGCGACAACGAGCAGGAGCAGTCCGCCGAGCTTGCCGCCATAGCGCGCGATCACGAAGGCGACCGGATAGCCGAGGAGAAGGCAGATCAGCGTGACGACGAAGGCGGTCCAGAACGTGTGGCCGAGGACGCGGATATAAAGCGGCGTCGAGAAGAACGTCTCGTAATGCTTGAGCGTGAAGTCGGCGCCGCCGACGCTCCGCCACAGCATCTCGCCGAGCGGCGCCACGAACAGAAGAAAAATGAAGAGGGTCGCCGGGCCGACCAGCAACCAGGCCCGGACGTCCGGACGAGCCACGTGAGGCGCCTCCGCCGATCGCGCGCGCGATCAGGTCGCGACCCACTGGTTGAAGCGCCGCGCGAGCTCGTTGAGGTTGTCGCCGAGCCACGCCGCGTCGGGTACGAAGGAGACCTTGGCGTTGGCGGGCCAGGTCGGCAGGCGCTTGGCCTGCGCCTCGGGGATGAAGTCGAACGATTTCGGGTTGAGCGGGCCGTAGTTCATCGTGTTCGCGAACTTGGCGAGCGGCTCGGGCTGATGGGCGAACTGGACGAAGCGCCAGGCCAGCTTGGCGCGCGGCGTGCCCTTCACGACCACCCAGTGGACCGCCACCATCTCCGCCTCGTTCCACACCAGCTCGGCCGGCACCTTGTCGTCGATCAGCTCGACCGCGCGCCCGTTCCACATCGACATCATGTCGACCTCGCCGTCGCGCAGGAGCTGTTGCGACTGCGAGCCCTGCGTCCACCACACTTTGATGTGCGGCTTGATCTGGTCGAGCTTCTTGAAGGCGCGGTCGAGATCGAAGGGATAGAGCTTGTCCTTCGGCACGCCGTCGGCGAGAAGCGCGAAGGCGAGCGCCTGGCCGGGCTCCTTCTGGAGCGACCGGTTGCCCGGGAACTTCTTCACGTCCCAGAAATCCGCCCACGATTGCGGCCCACCGTTCGGGAACTTGTTCGTGCGATAGACGAGGCAGGTCGAGAGCGCATGCGAGGCGATACAGCCGTAGCGGATCGAATCGGGTGCGAGTTTCGACTTGTCGACCACGCTCTCGTCCAGCGGCTCGAGGAGACCCTCCTTCGAGGCGCGCGCGAGGCCGGGAAGGCCCTGTGTCGTCACGTCCCATTCATAGGCCCTGGTCTCCACCTGCGCCTTGAGCTTGGCGAAGGAGACGGGTGACAGCGTCCGCACCTCGACATTGTTCGCCTTGCCGAACGGATCGAAGAACGCCTTGGTCGCGTTCTCGGTCCAACTGCCGCCCCAGGTGTTGACGTAGAGCGTGTCGCGCGCGAAGGCCGGGCGGATGATCGCCGGCGCCGCGAGCCCGCCGGCGATCACGGCGCCGCCGGTCCGGAACAATGTGCGGCGGCCGATCGCGCGGCCGTTCCGAGGGCTGTCGTTGTCTTCCGCCATGATGCTATCCTCCCCTTGCCGCGCGTGACCGCGCGCGCTGACGTTGTTGGGAGGATTGTCCCGTCCGGTCGGCGCCCCGTCAAGGACGCGCCGCGATGCGGTCAGCGCGAGACGGCGTTGCGGCCGATCGCGATCGCGTTCGCCTGCGTCGCGCCAACGCCGTTCGCGAGGTTGGCGAGGCGGATGGGCGAGCCGGCGCCGAGCGCGGCGAGGTCTGTCGAATCGGTAGAAGTAGCCGTGCGGGCGATCGGCGCGTCCGCGGCCACTTGTGTGATCGCGGCGGCCGCGGAGACCGAGCGAAAGGCGCCGACGGCGAGATCGACGGCGGTCGCCTGTCGGCTGCCCGGCGGCGCCCGCTCGATGACGGCGACACCGCAACGCGACGGCGAGGCGGCTCAGAGCGTGGCGGCGCCCGAGGTCGAGGCGTTCCGCATCGCGCGTTGGTCGACCGCGACCGATGTGTCTGGTTTCGCGTCGCCACTGACGCCCTCGGCGCCGAGCCGGTCGACGAAAGCGGCATCGACGGCAACCGCGCGGAGAAGCACCAAAGGATCGAGCGGCGAGAACGCCGCCGCCTCGCCCGCAATCACGAGCGCCGCCAGAACGCCGACCGAACGCAAAACCCGCCTCGCGCTTTTGCCGCTGCCGCGCGCGAGGAGATCGCGTCCGCGTTAAATCGCGCTTAACGGGTCGGCGGCGCCACGAACCAAGTCTTCGTTGACATCGTTTTGAAACAGCGAAGTCATATGACGACGATGTTGCAACTCTCTCTCGACAAATACTGATGAGATTCGGGTCGATTCTCCGTATGCTCGGACGTCGTTCTTCGAGGACGGGACCAGCGGTGGGGGAACGATACGGCGGCGCGGACCGGCGCCGCGGGCGAGAGGGAGCTTCATGGCCAAGCGTTCGGCGAAGGCAGTCCAGTCCAAGATCGCCCACCTGCAACCCTGGTCCCACGCCGCCGCCCCCCACGACGATCATCGCGACCAGAGCTATGTCCGTCGCATCCGCCCGCTGAGCGACAATCAGCGCCGGCTGATGGCGGCGATCGATACGCACAACGTGACGCTCGCGCTCGGCCCGGCTGGCACCGGCAAGACCTATCTCGCGATCAACGCCGCGGTCGAGGCCCTCGAGGACGGCGCGGTCGCCCGCATCGTCCTGTCACGGCCCGCGGTCGAGGCGGGAGAGCGGCTCGGGTTTCTGCCGGGCTCGATGGAGGAGAAGATTGCGCCCTATCTCCGCCCGCTCTACGATTCCCTCTCCGATCGGCTCGACGGCAAGCGGCTCCGCGCGTTCCTCGCCGACGCGACGATCGAGATCGCGCCTGTCGCCTACATGCGCGGGCGCACGCTCAACAACGCCTTTGTCATCATCGACGAGGCGCAGAACTGCACCTATGCGCAGATCAAGATGCTGTTGACCCGGCTCGGCTGGCATTCGCGCATGGTCATCACGGGCGATCCCGACCAGTCCGATCTTCTCGACGGCCTGTCGGGTCTCGTCACGGTCGCAGAGCGGCTCGAGACGGTCGAAGGCATCGCGGTCGTGCGGATGACGGGCGAGGATGTCGTCCGCCATCCGCTGGTCGCGAGCATGCTCGGCGTCCTCTGAGGGCCGCCCGCCGCCTTGTTCCCCCTTAACCCCGCGTCTATGATCCGCCGCGCAACGAACAGCGACGGATCATCAGGACATGGCCGAGAAGAACCTCACCGGTAGGGTCGCGATCATCACCGGCGCCGGCGGTGGCATGGGCCGGATCATGACGCACGCGCTGGTGCGGCGCGGTGCCAAGGTCGCGTGCGTCGACGTCAACGGCGAAGCCGTCAACACCACCGTAGACACCGGCAACCAGATCGGCGGCGCCGGCGCGGCCATCGCCATCGTCGCCGACATCACCCGCAACGAGGAGTGCGAGCGCATCGTCGCCCGCACGGTCGCCGCCTTCGGCACGGTCAACATCCTTGTCAACAATGCCGGCATCGGCATGCAGACGATCGATGAGAACTACATGAACAAGGCGGTGCGGTTCTGGGACGTGAACCCGGACCGCTGGCAGCGCATGATGGACGTTAACTTCAAGGCGCCGTTCCTGATGGCGCGCGCCGCGGCGCCGCACATGATCGCGCAGAAATGGGGCCGCATCGTCAACGTGACGACGAGCCTCGACACCATGATCCGCGGCGCCTACACGCCCTACGGCCAGACCAAGGCGGCGCTCGAGGCAGCGACGGCGACATGGGCCAAGGACCTCAAGGACACCGGGGTCACCGTCAACGTGCTCGTCCCCGGCGGCCCGACCAATACCGGGTTCATCCCGGCGAGCGCACCGTTCGACCGGGCGAAGCTCGTGCAGCCGACGGTGATGGAAGCGCCGATCGCCTGGCTCGCGTCGAACGAGTCCGACGGCATCACCGACTGCCGCTTCGTCGGCCAGAGCTGGGACATCTCGCTGCCGCCGAGCGAGGCGGCGAAGAAGGTGTGCGCGCCGGCCGCGTGGCCGAACATGGGCATCCAGGCCGCCTGGCCGGGCGCCTGAGTGGACGCATCGGATCACGCCCGGCTCGTCGCGGCCGTCGTCCCGCTCGCCCTCGAGGCGGGTGCCGTCATCCTCCGCCACTATGGCGGCGCGTTCGAGGTCCGGAGCAAGCGCGATTCCTCGCCCGTCACGCTCGCCGACGAGGAGGCCGAACGCCTGATCGTCGCCGGGCTGCGCGCATTGACGCCGGCGATCCCCGTCGTCGCCGAGGAGGAGGTCGCCGCCGGTGCGGTTACGAGCGTCGGCGACCAGCCTTTCTGGCTGGTCGATCCGCTCGACGGCACCAAGGAGTTCGTGGCGCGGAACGGCGAGTTCACCGTCAACATCGCCCTCGTCGCGGCGGGCGTCCCGGTCCTCGGCGTCGTCCACGCGCCGGCGCGCAGCCTCACCTACACCGCGCACGGGCCGGGCACCGCGATGCGCGCGATCGGCGGCGGCGCCCCCGCCTCGATCGCGGTCCGTGCGCCGCCCGCGGACGGGATCGTCGTCGTCTCGAGCCGCTCGCACAACGATCGCGAGCGGCTCCGCGGTCTCGTCGGTGAGCGCCCGGTCGCCGCGTGGCAGATCCTCGGCTCCTCGCTCAAGTTCTGCCACCTCGCCGAGGGCGCGGCCGATCTCTACCCGCGCTACGGCGCGACCAGCGAGTGGGACACCGCCGCCGGCCACGCCGTGCTCGCCGCGGCGGGCGGCGCGGTCGCGACGCTCGACGGGGGCCCGCTCGGCTACGGCAAGCCCGGCTTCCTCAACGGCGGC
>VGEU01000090.1 GCA_016869145.1 Alphaproteobacteria bacterium
GACCGATGTCGGCGTCGCGGCGGATGCGGCATCGGCCGGTCGCAATGGTGCTATCTCGCCCGCGCCGGCGGGCGCTGTCGCCGGCGGCGGGTCGGGCAGGGCGGCGAGGGCGATCTCGATCGGGATCGGTCCGGGCTCCGTCTGCGCTGACGGCCGACCGTCGTCGAGGACGACCCAGGCCGCGACCGCCGCGGCATGGAGCGCGACCGACGCGGCGGCCGCGCCGAACCAGGATTGGCGACTGGCGAGACCGAGAGCTCTACGCACCGTCGCCTCCGCCCGCGCGCACGCCGCCATCGCGCGCGCGGTGGACCGGGACGATATAGGGCGTGCCGTCATGCGTGCCGGTCAGCGCGCTGATGCGGTAGACGCGCGCGAGATTGGCGACGCTCAGGACCGCGTCGGGCGCACCGCTCGCAACGCGCGTCCCGGCATCGAGCAAGGCGAGCCGATCGCAAAACCGCGACGCGAGCGTGAGGTCGTGCAGCACGACGACGATGGCGCCGCCGGCATCGGCGCGCGTCCTCAGGAGCTCGAGGAGCTGAAGCTGGTGATAGGGATCGAGGCCCGCAACCGGCTCGTCGGCGAGGAGGATCGCGGCATCGACGACCAGCGCGCGGGCAATCAGCGCCCGCATGCGCTCGCCGCCCGAGAGCGAGGACACCGGCCGGTCGCGGAGCGCGGCCGTCTCGGTCTTCGCAAGCGCCCGGCCGATCGCGGCGCGATCGGTTTCGGTCTCCGCCCCGAAGCGCGAGCGGTGCGGCAGACGGCCGAGCGCGACCAGGCGCTCGACCGTGAGCGGCCAATGCACGGTCGAGCCCTGGGCCAGATAGGCGATGCGCCGCGCCCGCACGGCGCCGGGGATCGTCTCGAGCGCGGCGCCGTCGAGCGTGACGCGCCCCGCGGTCGGCCGCTCGATGCCGGCGAGTACGCGGAGCAGCGTCGACTTGCCAGCACCGTTCGGGCCGATCAGGCCGAGGAGCACGCCCGGCTCGGCCGCGATCGACACGCCGTCGAGCACGCGATGCGCACCATAGCGGACGACGACGCCCTCGGCCGCGAGTGTCATGTTGCCGCCTCGTGGCGCATCCTCAGAACGAGCGCCAGGAAGAACGGCGCGCCGATCAGCGCCGTGAGGACGCCGAGCTTGAGCTCGGGGCCGCCGGCGAGACGAACCGCGATGTCGGCGGCAAGGGTGATCGCGGCGCCGCCGAGCGCGCTCAAGCCGAGAAGCCGGCTCGGCTGGTGACCGACCAGCGGCCGCAGGAGATGCGGCACGACCAGGCCGACGAAGCCGATCGCGCCGGCAACGGCGACGGCGCTGCCGACCGCGAGCGCGGTGCCGAGGACGAGTTGAAGCCGGACGCGGTCGAGGTTGAAGCCGAGGCTCCGCGCGGTGTCCTCGCCCAGCGAGAGCGCATCGAGCGGACGACCGGCGGTCACGACCAGGGCCCAGCCGGCGAGCATCAGCGGCAAAGCGAGCCAGACATGGGCGAGGCTCCGGTCGGCGAGCGAGCCCATCAGCCAGAACACGATCTCGAGCGTCGCGTAGGGGTTGGGCGACAGGTTGAGCGCGAGGGCCGTGAGCGCGGCGGCGAGGGCGTTGAGCGCGACGCCGGCAAGGATCAGGGTCAGCGTACCGGCGCCGGGGCCGGCCAGCGCGTAGAGGAGGGCGACCGCGCCGAGCGCGCCGGCGATGCCGCCGAGCGGGAGGGCGAAGGGCACCAGGGCCGCGAGACCGCTGTAGAAGACGACGACCGCGCCGAGCGCCGCGCAGCCGGAGACGCCGACGATGCCCGGCTCGGCGAGCGGATTGCGAAGGAGCCCCTGCATCGCCGCGCCCGTGAGCCCGAGGCTCGCACCGATCATGACGGCGAGGAGCGCGCGCGGGAGGCGAATTTCGACAAGGACGAGCGCGGCGAGGCTGTCGCGGCCGGCAAGGAGATCGGCGACCGCCTCGGCGAGCAAGACGGGCGCGCTGCCGACCGCGAGCGAGACGGCGAAGAGGAGTACGACCGTCGCACCGAGGCCGATCCCGAGGGCCGGCAAGCGGAGCCTCGTCGCCGTCGCCGCGGCGCCGACGCGCGTCACGGCGATCGCCTCGGACCGTCAGCCGTCGCCGCGGCGAGGAGCGCGATCGCCTCCGCCGTCTCCGGCCCGCCGCACACCCATAGCCGGGTCGGCACGACGATCCGCCGCGTCGCCGCGATCGCCGCGTCGATCGCGCGGTGGCGGAGCATCTCGGTCGCGAGCGCGGCGGGTCCTTCGTCCGCGCGGTTGACGACGAGGAAGTCGGGCCGGCCGAGGATGAGCGTCTCGAGATCGAGCCGCGCGTAATGGGCGATGCCGCGCCGGGCTGCGAAATTGTCGAGGCCGGCGGCGCGGATCACCGTGTCGATGAGCGTGTCGGTGCCGACCGTGAATCCGTTCGGCTGCCACACCGCGACGTTCGCACGTGCCCCGACGCGCCCTGCCGGTATCGCCGCGAGCGAGCGATCCATCTCGGCGATCAGCGCCTCGCCGCATACCGGTCGACCCAGCGCTTCGGCGACCAGCCTGATCTGGGCGCGCACGGCATCGAGCGTCACGGGCAGGTCGAGATCGAGCACGCGATAGCCGAGGCGCTTCAGGAAGCCGACCGTGATGCGCGTCGTGTGGACACCGGCGACGACGAGATCGGGCGCGAGCGACACGACGTGCTCGCCGCCGCCGCGGGTGATCGGGACCGTGCGCGCCGCCTCCGCCATGATCGACAGCTCGGGGTCGCGCGCGAGCCAGGTGACGGCCGCGATCCGGTCGCGGTCGGCGAGCCGCAGCACAAGCTGATCGGCGCAGAGATTGAGCGAGACGATCCGGCGCGGTCCTTCGCTCGCCGCGACCACCGGGGTCGTTACGGCGAGAGCGGCGAGCGTCGCGAGAGCGGCGAGCCCGCGCCGCATCGGTTCAGCCGTGGAAGAACGCTGTCGCGGCGCGGTCGCGCGGGTCGGGCGGCAGGCCCAGGTAACGCGCGCGCAACGCATCCCACAGGACGAGCCGCGACCAGTCGGGGTTCCGCGTCAAATTGCCGTCGTCGCCGATGAACGGATTGGGCAGGAACACGGTCATCTGCTGCTCGCCGCGGCCGTTGAACAGCCGGAGCCCCCAGCTCTGCGGCGCGCCCTCCGGGCCGAGCTGGCGGTAGAGCTCGGCGCGGCCGGTGCGCCGGATGCGCGCGAGCTCGGGGTCGACGGGATTGTTGGCCGAGCCCTTGTGGGCGCCGATGCAGACGTGGAAATGCCAGGCGCCGAAGTCGACCGTCAGATAGCCGTCGAAGAGCGAGATCTTCTTCGGTGCCGCGGTCGCCTTGCATTCGAACACGGCCCCTAGGATCAGCGTGCCGAAGACGATTGACTGCCAGTGGTTCTCGAACAGCTCTCGGCAGATCGAGAGCAGCGTCTCCTCATCGGGGGCGATCGGGAACAGCTCGAGCCGACCGATGCCGAGCTCGTCGACGGTCTCGATCCGCGGCGCGCTGATGGTGTTCATCTGATCCTCCTCCCGTTCGCCGACCCTTCGGGTGCGGTTCTGCGGACAGTGACCATGTCTTCATAGCCGCCGTCGAGCCGCTCGGCGAGGCCACAGACCGTCACAAGGCGCGCTCCAGAGCGCCCCTGAGCGCTCAAGCCGCCCAAGGCGACGGTGTAGCCTATTGGAGGGCGAGCCGCCGCTCCGCCGAGGTGATCTCGGCGAGGCGGCGGAGCATCTCGGCGGCACGGCCGTAGCCATGTGCATCGACCAAATGCGAGACACCCTGGACGAGAAGGGCGGTCGCGATCGCCCCCGGCGTGGCCCCGGCCGCGCCGCCGATGTGCCGGAATGCCTCGGCGAAACCGGGTGGCAGGTCGTCGGGGTCATCGCCCGGTCCAGGCATCGTCGCGTGCTTGGTCATCGGCAGGCATCCGTTGGCAGCACTCAATGGATATAGTATAACATTCCGAGAGTCGACGACGTCGCCCGACACGTCGCGTCCGCCGAAGCGGAGCGCGGCGGTGTCGGTGCGTCGGACGTCATGCGGTTCGATCGCGCGACGAGAGGCTGACCTTGGACGCGTCGGGTGAAGTGCGCGTGTTGACCGGACGGGAACCCGGGTCGGCGGCGGAGCAGCAGGACGCGGGCATCGTCGCGGGCAACACCGCGGCGGTGCTCGACGGGGTCCACCGTCCGGATATCAATCTCGCGATCTGGCGTCGGTCCGCGCGGCGCGCGGTCATCGACGCGGCGCGCGCCTGGATCACCGGACCGGCCTTCGAGGTGCGAGCCGTGTGCCGTCCCGACCATGTCGCCCTGCACATCGCCGATGCGCTCTCTGCCCGCGACGAGCCCGCGGCGGAGGCGAGCGCGGCCCTCATCGCCGACATCGATGCGCTCGCGCGTCGCTTCGCCGCGCTCGCGGCGGCTTCCCTCGTCGAGGTCCGGCTCGAGCACCTCGACGACGACGCGTGCCGATTGTTCCACGCCGACTATGTCGGGATCCGGCTTCTGTGCACCTATGCCGGCCCGGGCACCGAGTGGGTGCCGAACGCGGCCGTCGTGCGCGCGGCGCTCGGACAGGGGAGCAATCTCGCCATCTGTCCCGATCCGGCGGCGATCCGGCGCCTGCCGCCCTTCGGGGTCGGCCTCTTCAAGGGCGAGGCGTATCCGGGCAATCGCGGCGGTGGCATCGTGCACCGCTCGCCGCCGATCGCCGCCGGGCGCGGCCGCCGGCTCCTCGTCTGCATCAGCGAATTCTCCTGACACACCGCAAGGAGTGACCGATGAGCAAGATCCCCGTGACGGTCTTGACCGGTTATCTCGGCGCCGGCAAGACCACCCTTCTCAACCGGATCCTCACCGAACACCACGGCAAGCGCTACGCCGTCGTCGTCAACGAGTTCGGTGAGGTCGGCATCGACAACGACCTCGTCGTCAACGCCGACGAGGAGGTGTTCGAGATGAACAATGGCTGCATCTGCTGCACGGTGCGCGGGGATCTGATCCGCATCCTCGGCGGGCTGATGAAGCGGAAGGGCCAGCTCGACGGGATCCTGATCGAGACCACCGGGCTCGCCGATCCGGCGCCGGTGGCGCAGACCTTCTTCGTCGATGACGACGTGCGGCAGAAGACGCGTCTCGATTCGATCGTCACCGTGGTCGATGCCAAGCACCTCGACCTGCGTCTCGCCGACAGCCACGAGGCAGCCGAGCAGGTCGCCTTCGCGGACGTCATCCTGCTCAACAAGGTCGACCTGATGAGCCCGGCCGAGCTCGCGGCGGTCGAGAAGCGCATCCGCGCGATCAACCCGACCGCGACGATCCACCGGACCGAGCGCTGCGGCATCGATCTCGATGCGGTGCTCGACCGGAGCGCGTTCGATCTCCAGCGCATCCTCGCGGTCGAGCCGAACTTCCTCACCGAGGACGACCACGAGCACGACGACGACATCAAGAGCATCTGCCTGACGACGCGCCAGCTGCTCGACGGCGACCAGTTCGTCGATTGGTTCCAGAGGCTCGTGGCCCAGCGGGGTGTCGATCTCCTCCGGTCCAAAGGCATTCTCGAGTTCGCCGGTCACGACCGGCGTTTCGTCGTCCAGGCCGTGCACATGCTGATGGAGGGCGATTTCACCGGGCCGTGGCGGTCGGCGGACGATCGCTATTCGCGCTTGGTGTTCATCGGCCGCAATCTCGACGAGGCCGCGCTGCGGGCGGGCTTCGAGGCCTGCATCAAGGCGTGATGGCGACGGACGACCGGCGCAACGCGCTCCTCGACAAGATCGGGATCGTCTGGGCGCTCGGCACCTTCGTCGTCGCCGCTGCATTCGATCGCGCGTCCAACCATCTCGCGCTCGCGGGTGGCGACGGCGCGATCCGCCTCGCGCCCGTGAAGCCCGTGCAGGATGTGCCCGCGGTGCTGCCGGTCCACGCGGCGCATGCGGGTGCCGTCCTTTCGCTCGTGCCGGACTGTCGCGCGGGCGCCTTCATCTCCGGCGGTGACGACGGGACGATCCGGCGCATCGCGGCCGACGGAACGATCGCGACGGTCGCGATGTTCGCGGCGCGCTGGGTCGATCATCTGATGGCCGGGCCCGGTGTCTATGCCGCCGGGATCGGGCGCGAGATCGCCGTCCTCGATCCGGCGGGCCAGCGCGATCCGCTTCTGTTTCCGCTGCCGAGCAGTGCCGGCGGCATCGCGCTCGATCCCAAGGGCAAGCGCGTCGCGGCGAGCCATTATGGCGGGGTGACGCTGCGCTGGACGGCGGGCGGGGAGCAGGCGCCGCGGTCGCTCGGTTGGCGCGGCTCCCATCTCGCGACGTCGTGGAGTCCGGACGGCCGCTTCATCGTGACCGCGATGCAGGAGAATGCGCTCCACAGCTGGCGCGTCGCCGACGGCAAGGACATGCGGATGAGCGGCTATCCGGTGAAGGTCCAGTCGATGTCGTGGTTCGCCAAGGGCCGCTATCTCGCGACCAGCGGCTCGGACCGGATCGTCGTCTGGCCGTTCGCGGGCAAGGACGGGCCGACGGGCAAGCCCCCGCTCGAGATGGGCCACGGCCTCGAGGGGTTCGTCACCCGCGTCGCCGCCCACCCGGTCCACGACATCGTCGCCGCCGGCTACGAGGACGGCGCCGTGATCCTATGCCAGATGGGGCGGAACGAGACGCTTCTGGTCAAGCGGCCGGGCGACGGGCCGGTCAGCGCCCTCGCCTGGTCGCCCGACGGCCACCATCTCGCGATCGGGACCGAGGACGGTTTCGCCGCGGTCTTGAGCGCCGCGGACTGGCGTACCAATTGAAGGCCATGGCCAAGACCGGCTCACCCTGCCTCGACATCTGCCGCTGGGACTCGCGGACCGGCTGGTGCGTCGGCTGTGGCCGCACCCGCGATGAGCACGATCGCTGGGCGAAGATCGGCCCGTTCCGACAGCGCACCGTCACCGCCGACTTGCCGCGCCGGATGAAGCGGCTCGCCGCCCTCGGGCTCGCGGTCGCGCCGGGCGAGGGCGATCCGACCGACTGATCGCCGCTTGCGCCCGTCGCCCGGGTCGGGAATGCTTCGCCCGCAATGGGGCGGCGATGATCCCGGTCTATGTCGGCGGCAAGGGCATGAACGCGACCGAGAGGACGCACACGGTGAAGTGCGCGATCTTCACCGCGTTGCGCGCCGGAGGCGCGGCGGTCGACACGCGCCACCGCTATTATCGCGCCCAGTATCCCGACATGGCGGAGACCGCGTTCGACCGCATGGTGTGCGCGCCGATCGAGCGCTATGACCGCGACTGGCCGGCGTTTCGCGACCAGGCCGGCGATGCCGATCCCGACCAGGTGACGACGCGGTTCTTCGCCGCCCTCGATCGCCGCTTCCGCGACGAGGCGGTGGGCGCGATCTATGCCTATGACGAGGCGGGCTTCGGCTCGGGCGTCAATTCGCTCCGCTTCCTTGTCGCCGGCAAGCCTGTCCTCGGGCTTCTCGGCGCGACGCCGAACACGGGCCCAGCCAATCGCCACAACGTGCTCCAGCTCGCTTTGGAGTTCCCGGCCCTGATGACACTCGCCCCCTATCGCGAGCTCGCGGACATCGACAGGCCGGTTCGCGCCTGGCTCGCCCGGTTCGCCGCGCCGTCGACATGAGCGCGGCGGTCTACGACCTCATCGTGATCGGCGGCGGCTCGGCCGGTGCGGTCGTCGCGAGCCAGGTGTCGGCGCAGTCGAGCCGACGCGTCCTCCTCCTCGAGGCCGGTCGCGACACGCCACCGGACGCGATCCCGCCCGAGGTGCGCGATCCCTTCTTCACCGCGACCTTCTGCCCCGAGTTCATGTGGCCCGATCTCCGCGTCCACTGGCGCCCGCCGCCGCACAACGCGCCGAAGACCGCGCGCACCTATAGCTACACCCAGCCGCGGCTGATGGGCGGCGGGTCGAGCGTGAATGCGATGGTCGCGATCCGCGGCCATCCCGAGGACTTCGCCCGATGGGTCGCAGCGGGCGCGACGGGCTGGGGGTGGGACGACGTGCTGCCCTATTACCGCAAGCTCGAACGCGACACCGATTTCGACGGGCCCTTGCATGGCCGCGATGGTCCGATCCCGATCCGCCGCCACCGCCGCGAGGACTGGCCCGGCTTCTGCCACGCGCTCGGCCGCACGCTCGAGGCGCACGGCATGGCGTTCCACGACGACATGAACGCGCAGGTCGATGACGGGTTCTGCCGGGTCGCGATGAACAACACCGCCGAGACCCGCGTCTCGACCGCGATCGCCTATCTCGACCGCGCGGTGCGGGCGCGGCCCAATCTCACGATCCGTGCCGAGACGACGGTCGACCACCTGATCTTCGACGGCCGGCGCGTGAGCGGGGTCGCGGCGCGGATCGCGGGGCGCGCCGAGACTTTTCTCGCGCGCGAGGTCGTGGTCTCGACCGGTGCGCTCCACACCCCGCAGCTCCTCCTCCGGTCCGGCCTCGGGCCGGCCGCGGCGCTCGGCGCGCTCGGCATCCCCGTCGTCGCCGATCTCGCGGGCGTCGGTCGCAACCTCCAGGACCATCCCTCGGTCGCGCTCGGCGCCTTCCTAAGGCGTGCCGCTCGGCAGCCGGAGCGGCTCCGCGCCGCCGGCAATCTCGCGATCCGCTACACCTCCGGGCTCGCCGACCTCGGCCCCAACGACATGTATATCGGTGTCAGCAACAAGACCGCCTGGCACAGGATGGGCCGCCGGCTCGCCGCGATGATCCTCGCGGTCTATCAGCCGTGCTCGCGGGGATCGGTGTCGCTCGCGCGGGACGGCGACGTGCTGGTGCCGCGGATCGTGTTCAACCTGCTCGACGACCGCCGCGACCTCGACCGGCTCAAGGCGGGCGTGCGCTACATGGTCGAGCTCGTCCGCGCGCCGGCGGTCGCGGCGACGGTCGATGCGATCTTCCCGTCGAGCTTCTCCGAACGCATGCTGGCGATGAACCGGCGGACGCGCGCGAACGCGATCCGGACGGCCGCCGCCGCCGCGGTCCTCGATCTCGTGCCGCCGCTCCGGCGTCCCTTCGTCGCGCGTATTGCCGCGCCCGGCGCCTCGTTCGACACGCTCCTCGCCGACGAGGCGCTGCTCGAGGACTGGATCCGGACCAACGCGATCGCGTTTCTGCACTGCGCAGGCACCTGCCGGATCGGTGCGGGCGACGATCCGGAAGCGGTCGTCGATCCTTTGCTCAGGGTGCGCGCAGTGGCGGGGCTCCGCATCGCGGATGCCTCCGTCATGCCCAACGTGACGCGCGCCAACACGAATCTCACCTCGATCATGATCGGCGAGCGCGCCGCCGACGCGATCCTGGCGGCGGGATGAACGCGACGAAATGCCCGCATAACGGCGCAAATAAGCGAGAAGGAGACGGCGATGATCGAGCTCTATACGTGGATGACCGACAATGGCTACAAGGCACGGCACATGGCCGAGGAATCGGGCCTGCCTTACGTGCTCAAGCCCGTCAATCTCCGCAACAAGGAGCAGTTCGCGCCCGCGTTCCTGAAGATCTCGCCCGGCCACAAGATCCCGGCGATCGTCGATACCGAAGGGCCGGGCGGCCAGCGCATCACGCTCTGTGAATCGGGCGCGATCCTCAAATATCTCGGCGAGAAATCGGCCACGGGTCTCTATCCGTCCGATCCGGTGCGCCGGGTCGCGGTCGACCAGTGGCTGTTCTACGGCTCGGCGACGTTCACGACGCTCGCCCAGCAGTTCGGCCACTGGGTGATCCGCACCACCGAGGACGTGCCGCCGGCCAAGAAGCATTACGAGGCGGTGCTCCACGACATGCTGGCGACGCTCGACGGCCATCTCGCGACCAACGATTACATGGCCGGCGGCTATTCGGTAGCCGACATCGCGATCTACGCCGACGTCCACGTGCACGGCACCAAGGACATCGGGCTCGCCTTGTTCCCCAACGTGAAGCGCTGGCACGATGCGATCGCGGCTCGTCCGGCGGTTGTCAGGGCCTGGACGCCCTACTGAGCGGCCTCAGTCGAGCGCGATGCCGGCGCCGGCGAGAAAGGCGCGGAGCCCTGCGAGATCGCTCGGCTCGGCGAGCCGGCGCGTCGCGTTCTCCGACCAGCCATAGAATGGCGCGGTGCCGAACTTGTCGGGCTTGTACTGCGCCGGCATCGCGCGGCGGGCGTTCCGGGTCCGGTCATAGGCCTCGATCGCCGCGGCGAGCGCGTCGTCGTCATAGCGGTCGCGATGGACGACGGCCGCCGGTGGCAGCCGTAGCGTGACATCGCGACGCTCGTCCGGCCAGCCGGCGGCGAGGCCGGCGACCGGGAAGACGCCGTCGCGGATCGCGAGCGTCTCGGCGACCGCCGGCAGGCGCTTGCGGACCTGGCTCACGAAACAGGTGCCGAGGCCTGCGATCTCGGCTGCGACGACATAGGTCTGCATCGCGAGCGCGGCGTCGACGGCCGCGTTCATGAAGCTGTCGAGCGTGTTCTGCGCGTAGGGATGACCGCGGAGCGCCGCGAGACGGCGGACGCGGCGGAGATCGCCGCAGAAGACGAGGAGCACCGGCGCCGTCGCCATCCAGTCGGTATCGCAGAGCTCGGCCAGCCGCTTCTTCCGCGCCGGATCGCGGACATCGATGATCGAGAGCTGCTGCAGATCGGATTTCGCCGGCGCCGACTGCGCCGCGGCGAGGAGGAGGGCGGCGAGACCGTCCGACACCGGCCGGTCGGCGAAGCGCCGATAGCTCCGCCGCGCCAGGATCGCGGCGAGGGCGGCTGCCGCCTCGGGCGCGAGCCCCTCGATGCGGCCACCCGCCAAAGCGGCCGGGGCGTCCGCGCCGAAGCGGTCGTGATAAAGGGCGGCGAAATCGGCGGTCGGCTCGGCCATGGCGCATCTCCGGACGGGTCGTCGCGACCAGTTGGGCCATGTCCGCGTCCGGGAGACAAGGCGGTTTCATCGACGCGGCTTGACCCGGCGGCGCGCGGGCAGAACAATCGCCCCGACCGACCAGCCGCAGAGGGGACCGCGCCATGCCGGCCAATCCCGAAATGATCCGCCTGTTCAAGGCCGAGCTCGAGCTGTGCAAGCTCCGCCCCGACGAGACGCTCGCCGTCCTCACCGAAGGCGAGGAGAAGCGTGATTTCGCCGAAGCCTTCCTCGCCGCGGGCGAGGAGATCGGCGCGACGACGTTCCACCTCAATCTCGCACGGAAGCCGCAACGGCCGGGCGAAAAGCTCAAGCGCACCGCGATCACCGGCAACCAGCCGGCGATCGAGGCCCTCAAGAACGCCGATATCGTGGTCGACCTCCTGGGTCTCCTGTGGTCGGCCGAGCAGAAGCAGATCACCGACGCGGGCACGCGCATGCTGATGGTGCGCGAGCCCTACGAAGTGCTGGCGCGCATGTTCCCGCGCGAATCGCTCCGTCGCCGCGTCGAGGCGGCCCAGCGGATGCTCGAGGCGGCGAAGACGCTCCGCATCACCTCGGCCGCCGGCACCGACGTCACCTACCGCCTCGGCGCCTATCCGGTCATGACCCAGTACGGCTACACCGACACGCCCGGCCGCTGGGATCACTTCGCCGGCGGCTTCCTCTATACCGGCGCGCACGACGACGGCGTCGACGGCACCGTCGTCATCAACACCGGCGACATCCTCTATCCGTTCATGCGCTACGTCGCCGCGCCGATCCGGCTCCGGATCGAGAAGGGCTGGGTCAAGTCGATCGAGGGCGGCGGGTTCGAGGGCGACCTGATGCGCGACTTCATCGCCCGCTACAACGATCCGCGCGCCTATGCCGTGTCGCACATCGGCTGGGGCATGGACGAGAACGCGCAGTGGGACTTCCTCGGAACGAGCCGCATCGCCGCCCAGACGACCGGCGTCGACGGCCGCGCGTTCATGGGCAATGTCCTGTTCTCGACCGGGCCCAATCTCGAGCTCGGCGGCAAGAACGACACCGGCTGCCACCTCGACATCCCGCTCAAAGCCTGCTCGCTCAGCCTCGACAACAAGCCGATCGTCGACCATGGCAGGCTCGTGCCCAAGGAGTTGCAAGCGACGGCCTAGGGGGTGGTCGAGGCGCGCGCCGCGAGCGCGTCGCGGGTCAGCGCGGAGAGGCTCTCGCGCTGACGCCCGGCGGGATCGAAATTCGCCGGATCGAGCCAGCGTGCATGGGCGGCGGCGAGCGCCGGCCATTCGCGGTCGATGATCGCGTACCAGGCGGTGTCGCGGTTGCGGCCCTTGTAGACCGTCGCTTGGCGAAAGATTCCCTCGTAGGTGAAGCCGAGGCGGAGCGCCGCGCGGCGCGACGGCGCGTTGAGCGCGTCGCACTTCCATTCGTAGCGTCGGTAGCCGAGCTCGTCGAAGGCGCGGCCCATCATCAAGTACATCGCCTCGGTCGCACCGGCCGTCCGTTGCAGCGCCGGCGCGAGATTGATGTGGCCGACCTCGATCGAGCCCGCCGCCGGGTCGATCCGAAGAAAGGCGGCGACACCCAGCGCGCGGCCGGTCGTGCGCTCGACGATCGCGTGGAAGAGGGGATCGTCGCCGCGGCACGACGTCTCGATCCAGGCGGCGAGGGCGCCCGCGTCGTCGAAGGGCTCGACGGAAAGATAGGTGAAATGCCGTCCGCTCGGCTCGGCGGCGAACGCGGCGAAGAGATCGGCCGCGTGGCGTGCGGCCTCGAGCGGCTCGAGCCGCACGTGGCGGCCCACCATGGGCGTCCGCGGCGGGCGCGGGCGCGGCGACCAGCCGGGTACGGGAGGGCCGATCGGCTGGCCGAGCGCATTGGCTCGCGGCTGTTCGCTCATCGCGTACTCCGAAAGGAGAACGGGCCGGGATAGCTCCCGGCCCGTATCGCGTAAGACGGTCGAGCGTCCTACATGCGCTGGTCGGCCGGCAGCGCGTAGCGCCAGATCTTGGCGTCCGGATCGACGCGCACGAGATGCGAGCGGACATAGCCGTTGCGGTCGGCGCCGATCTTGAGCTGCACGAGGCCGTCGAAGCCCTGCAGCTCCTTCATCGCGTCGCGCATCAGCTCGCGCGCCCGCGTGATCGGCGTGTTCCCGTCGATGCCCTTGTCGCGCATCATCTTGGCGACCATGTGGACCGTATCGTACTGGAGCGTGCCGTTCCCGACATTGGCGGGTTTCGGGATCGCGGTGTCGTTCTTCACCCGCTCCTCGTAGCGGGCGAGAAAGCGGTTGAACCGCTCATTGCCCGCGATCTGCTCGTTGGTGGTGAAGCCGGCGGAGAAGAAGTTCTTGCCGGCCGGGCCGATCACGTTGGGCGTCGCGCCCGGCCATACCATCGAATTGTTGAAGTGCGGCACGTCGAGGCCCTGGGTCTGCATCTCCTTCGAGAGCTTGAGGACCGTCGGCAGGAGGCCGGTCGAGAACACCGCGTCGGGCTGCTGGCCGCGCGCCTTGATCACGAGCGGCGAGAAGTCGGTCGTCGCGGTCTGGAAGTCGATCGTGTCGACGACCGTGAGGCCGTTCGCCCGCGCGAACTTGATGATCTCCTGCGCGCCGGCCTCGGCGGAGGCCTCCTTCATGTCGGCCATCACGACGATGCGCTTGACGTTCGGATGGAGCTTGATGAACTGCTTCATCGACTCCGGGATCATCATCGAGTCGTTGGGATGGATGCGCATCGCCCACTCGGAGTTGGCGACCTGGGGCTTCAGCGAGTTGAAATTGATGGTGGGAAGCTTGAGCGCGGTCGAGGTCGGCGCGACATTCTCCCACGACGTGCCGGTGACCGGGCCGAGCACGATGACGGCGTTGTTCTGCGCGTTGCGCCGGGCCATCAGGACGGACTGGGTCGGGTTGGCCTGATCGTCCTCGACCATCAGCTCGATCTTGCTGCCGTTGATGCCGCCGCCGGTGTTGATGTCCTCGACCGCGAGCTCGATCGCGGCGACGATCATCTTGCCGACGGTGCCGATCGGGCCGGTCATGGGCAGGATCGCGCCGACCTTGATCGCAGGCTTGGTCTGTGCCGCGGCGCCGGAGACCCCGGCGACCGCGACTGTCGCCGCGAGACCGAGGACGGCTAGGCGCTTCAGGGTGCTGTGCATCCGGTGAATCGCCCCTTGGTGTATTGATTAACCGAGATAGTGCTTGAGCATCTCGGCGTCGGCAAGAAGCTTGGCGGACGGCCCTTCCATCACGATCTCGCCCTGGCGGAG
>VGEU01000091.1 GCA_016869145.1 Alphaproteobacteria bacterium
TGGCGCGAATAGCCGCCCGAGGACCGCCGCGCCTCGGCCTCGCTCGCGCCGAGGACGGCGATGGCGCCGCTGATCGCGGAGAGCCGCGCGAGGCCGGCGGCCTCGGCCCCGAGAAGGAGCGAGCCGGCGGTCGCGGCGGCGAGAATGGTCCGGCCGAAACGGCGGATCGACATCCCGATTGCGTCCCCGATGACGCGGCGGTTGGCCCACCGTCGGGCCGTACTATGGGCGCGGACGGACGCCGCGTCCAGCCGGTCAAAGCCCGGCGCGGGGGGGTGCGCACCCGCTTTGGTCGCGGCGGAAAAGAACCTGTCGCCCGACCGCGGCGCGACCGCTGCCGCCGCCCGCCGGAATGCTCTACGCTCGGGCCCGTGCCCCGCGGCGGGGCGCGCGACCGCGACGGATGCGATGAAACCCGACGAGCTCGAACGGCGCCTTCTCTATCGCGATGCGATGATGCTGATCATCGACAAGCCGGCCGGGCTTCCCGTGCACGCCGGCCCGCGTGGCGGCGCCCATCTCGAGATGTATCTCGACGCGCTCCGCTTCGGGCTCGGCGCGCCGCCCGCCCTCGCCCACCGCCTCGATCGCGACACCTCGGGCTGCCTCGTCCTCGGCCGCCACCGCAAGGCGCTCCGCAGGCTCGGCGCGCTGTTCGCCGAGGGCGCGGTGAAGAAGACCTACTGGGCGGTCGTGGTCGGCGGCCCGCCGACACCGACGGGGCGCATCGACGAGCCGCTCCGCAAGCTCGAACGGCGGACCGGGTGGCGCATGGTGATCGATCCGGCCGGCCAGCCGGCGGCGACCGAATGGCACGTCGTCGCCGCGGCGGGAGACCTCACCTGGCTCGCTTTGTCGCCGCTGACCGGACGGACGCACCAGATCCGGGTCCACTGCGCGGCGCTCGGTTGTCCGATACTGGGCGATGTCGTCTATGGCGCCTCGCCCGGCGCGACCACGGCGGCGCTTCATCTCCACGCCCGCGCGATCTCGGTGCCGCTTTATCCGCGCCGCACGGCGGTCGCGGCGACGGCCCCGGTGCCGGCGCATCTCGCGGCGAGTTTCGCCACCCTCGGTCACCGCGAGCCGGACGCCGAGCGCGCCGATCAACCGAGCGCGTTGTTGATGAGATAGGTGCCGATGTCGGCGGGCTTCATCTTGACCTCGAGCCGCTCCTCGCCGGCGAGCGCGCGGGCCACCAGGATCGAGTTCTCGACATTGCCGATCTTGACGCGGAACAGGCCGCGCGCACCCTTGATCTTCGGATAATAGGTCGGATCGATCGCCTTCTCGCGCTTGGCGAGCCGGTCGTACATCGCGGCCTCCTCGGCGGAATCGCCCTCGCGGCTCGCGATCACCTTCCAGTCGGTGACGCCGCCGAACGCGTCCTCGTTGAGGGCGTCGGCGATCTCCTTCGCCTTGCCGTCCGCGAGGCCAAGCTTGTAGACGTGTTTCGAGAGGCCGACATCGGCGGCCCAGGCGGCGATCGTCGCGCTCGCGGCGACATAGACGGTCGTCACGCATCCTCCTTCCGGAACGCCCCGGCCGGCGGCCGGCGCCTCCCGATCATGACGCGGCGGTGAGCACCCGTCGAGGGCGGCAACGCCCGTCGCCCGGCCCGACCGTCCACCGCGCGCGGCGGGTGTCGCGCCGATGCCGGCTCAGCGGGATGCGAGGATGGCACGCACCGCGGGCCACGCGCTCTCTTCGGTGCCCTCCAGCCGATCGCCGTAGTCGGTCGGCGGGCGGCCGGCGATCTCGGCGGCGTAGGACGGACGCGCGGACGCGCGCGCGTACCAGCGCGCGAGCCCGGGGCGGCGATCCCACATCGGCGCGAGGCCGAGCCGCTTTAGCCGCTCGACATAGGGAAGAAGACAGGCCTCGGCGAGCGAATAGTCGGTGCCCGCCAACAAGTCGTGGCCGGCGAGACGCGTCTCCATGTCGGCGAGGAAGCGGTCGTGCAGGATGACCGCATCGCGCACGAACGGCACCGTGAAGCCGTCGGCGATGATCGCCGCCTGGCGCGCGGCGCGGGCGCGATCGGGCATCGCGGCGAGGCGCTTGGCGAGCGCGTCGCGGCCGCCGCTCTGGCGCTCGAGCTGGCGTGCGAAGGCGGCGGCGAAGCTCAGCGTGCCGCAGGCGATGTGGAGCCCCTCGTCCGGGATCTTCGCCCACACCCGCATCCGCGCGCGCTCCACCGGATCGGCGGGTCGGAGCGGCGGGGCGGCGGGGCGGGAAACGCATCGTCGAGATATTCGCAGATCACGGTCGATTCGACGATCGGACGGCCGTCATGGACGAGCGTCGGCACCACACCCTTCGGGTTGAGCGCGACGTAGTCGGGCCACGTCTGCGCGCCGGCGATCAGATCGACGACGCGGCTCTCCCAGGCGAGCGCCTTCTCGGCCAGGACCAGCCGCACCTTCTGGGCGCAGACCGAGATGTTGGTGTGATAGAGGGCGAGCATCGTCGGCGGCTCCCGATCGGCCCGAAACGACTTGGCCCGAAACGACACGGGGGCTGCGCCGTGTCCACGCAGCCCCCGTCTTGTCGCCGGATGCGCCGCGCGCGCGGCGCGTCCGGTCAGATCATCTCCTTCAGGTCCTTGGCCGGGCGGAAGGCGATCTTCTTGCTGGCCTTGATCTTGATCGGCTCGCCGGTCGCCGGGTTGCGGCCCATGCGCGCGGCGCGCCGCCTGACCTGCAGGATGCCGAGACCCGGGATGCGGATCCGGTTGCCCTTCTTGAGGTTCTTGCCGAGCTCGTTGACGAACGCGTCGAACACCTCGTTCGCGTGCTTCTTGGTCATCTCGTGCGAGTCAGCGATCTTCGCCGAGATCTGCTTCATCGTTACCGTCGGTTGCGCTGCTTTCGCCATGGTTGTCACTCCCGTCGCGCAGTAGAGAACGAGATTCATGTATGGCCGAATCGGCGCGGTTTCCAAGTGTTTCCTGACGGTCACAGTGCAGAAATCGGCCAAAAATCGCGGTTGTTCGCGAATCACCCGGCACCGAGCGCGATCACGACGGCGCCGCGGGCTGGACAGCGCCGGCGACGGATGCGAGAAAACCCCGATTTCACGGCCCCCGGCGTGCGCCTCTGGCGCCCGGCGAGCGCGGTCGCGGGCGGCACTTCGAGGACGGCGTGATGCGGCGCGGGCCGAAGGAAGGGATTTGGATCGCGACCGGGATCGCCGCGGCCGGGCTCGTCGCGCTCCCGATCGTCGCGGTGGTCGGCCAGTTTCTCGCGCCCGACGCGGCCGTGTGGTCGCATCTGATGGCGACGACGCTGCCCGAGATCATCGCCAACACGGCGGGACTTCTCCTCGGCGTCGCGCTCGGCTGCATCGTGATCGGCGTCGCGACCGCCTGGATCGTCACCATGTACGAGTTCCCCGGGCGACGGCTGTTCGAGTGGGCGCTCGTCCTGCCGCTCGCCATGCCGGCCTATATCATCGGCTACGCCTATAGCGATTTCCTCACCTTCGCCGGGCCGGTGCAGTCGAGCCTCCGCACCGTGTTCGAATGGCGGCGCGGCGACTACTGGTTTCCCGACATCCACGGCATCGGCGGCGTGATCGGGCTCCTCACGCTCGTCCTCTATCCCTATGTCTATCTCCTCGCGCGCGCGGCGTTCCTCGAGCAGTCGGTCTGCGTCCTCGAGGCGAGCCGCACGCTCGGGTGCAACAACTTGATCGCGCTCCGGCGCGTCGCGCTGCCGCTGGCGCGCCCGGCGATCGCGGCCGGAACCGGTCTCGCGCTGATGGAGACGCTCGCCGAGTTCGGCCTCGTCCAGTATTTCGGCGTCCAGACCTTCACCACGGCGATCTACAATACGTGGTTCGGGCTCGGCAACCGGCCGGCGGCGGCGCAGCTCGCCTCCCTTCTCGTCGTCTTCGTCCTCGTCCTCGTAATCCTCGAGCGCAGCCTGCGCGGCGGGCAGCGTTATCACCACACGACCAACCGCTACCGCCCGATCCCGCGCCAGCGCCTCGGCGGCGCGGAGGCGATTGCGGCCGTCCTCGTCTGCGCGAGCCCGATCCTCCTCGGCTTCCTGGTGCCGACGGCGCGGCTCTTTTATCTCAGCATCAGCGCCGGCGACCCGCTGTGGGGCCCGTTGTTTCTCGAGTTCGCGCTCAACAGCGTGACCCTCGCCGCCCTCGCCGCCGTCATCACTGTCGCGATCGCGCTCCTGATGGCCTATGGCCAGCGGCTCTCGACACACCCGGTGGTCGCGCTCTCGATGCGGTTCGGCACCATGGGCTATGCGATCCCGGGCACGGTGATCGCGGTCGGCATCCTGGTGCCGCTCGGCGCCCTCGACAACGCGCTCGACCGCCTCGCGCGCGACACGATCGGCGTTTCGACCGGGCTCCTCCTGTCGAGCTCGATCGTGGCGCTCCTCTTCGGCTATGTGGTCCGCTTCGTCGCGGTCGCCCATGGCGCGGTCGAATCCGGCCTCGCCAAGATCGCGCCCAACATGGATGCCGCCGCCCGCACGCTCGGCGCGACGCCCGGCGGCGCACTCCGCCGGCTGCACGTGCCGCTTCTCGCCGGCTCGACGCTGACCGGCGCGTTGATCGTCTTCGTCGACACGATGAAGGAGCTGCCGGCGACCGTGCTGATCCGCCCGTTCGGCTTCGACACGCTCGCGGTCCGCGTCTACAGCCTCGCCAAGGACGAGCGCCTTGCCGAGGCCTCGACGGGCGCGCTCGTGATCGTGCTCACGGGCCTTCTCCCGGTGCTCGTCTTGTCCTCGATCATCCGCCGCCAGCGACCGGGCGAGCGCGCGAGCGCGCTCTGACCGGCCGCATCGGTCGGGCTATTTCCAGCCCGCGCGATCCATGATCTTGAGCGCCTCGGCGTTGTTGCGCGCATAGACGCGGGCGTTGAGCTGGTCCTCCTTGAAACTCCCCATGCTCGCGATCCAGGCCGGCGGGACGACGCCGGCGACGACCGGGAATTCCGAGTTGCCGTCGGCGAAGTGGCGCTGCGCGTCGGCCGAGGCGAGATATTCGAGGAAGCGGCGCGCGCCCTCGGGGTTCTTGGCGTGCGTGGCGATGCCGCCGCCCGAGATGTTGACGTGAACGCCGCGATCAGCCTGGTTCGGGAAGAACACGGCGACCTTCTCGGCGACCGCGCGATCCTCGGCGCGGGCCGACTTGATCAGGTTGCCGAGATAATAGGTGTTGGACAGGCCGACATCGCCCTCGCCCGCCGCGACGGCCCTGATCTGGTCGGTGTCACCGCCGCGCGGCGCGCGCGCGAAATTGGCGGCGAGCCCCTTGGCCCACGCCTCGGTCTTCGCCTCGCCATGCGCGGCGAGGATCGATCCCGTCAGCGACTGGCTGTAGATGTTCGTCGAGGAGCGCGTGAGGACCTTCCCCTTCCATCGCGGATCGGCGAGCGTCTCGTAGCTCGAGAGATCCGCGGGATTGACGGCCGCGCGCGAATACATGATCACCCGCGCCCGCTTGGAGAAGCCGTACCAGAACCCGTCGGGATCGCGGAGATGGGCGGGGATCGCCTTGTCCAGCACCGGCGAGGACAGCGGGCGCAGGAGCCCCATGCCACGCGCCCGCTCGAGACGCCCGGCATCGACCGTGATGAACAGGTCGCACGGGCTGTTGACGCCCTCGTTCCGAATCCGCTCGATGAGCGGATCGGCGTCCGCCTCGATCCGGTTGACGCGGAGCCCGGTCGCCTTGGTGAAGTTGCCGTAGAGCGCGAGATCGGTGTCATAATGGCGTGACAAATAGAGATTCACCTCGCCCGACTGCGCGCGCACGACATTTACCCGCGCGAGACCCGCGAGCCCGACCGTGGCCGCGCTCCCCGCCAGCATCGCCCGTCGCGTCAACCGAATGCCTGTCATCCTGTATCGACTGTCTAGCGAGTGCGTCGCATTTGCACAACGATGTCACTTATAATTAACCGAATTCCACTTGTGAAGCAACTAAGACGCATTCGCACTATGACCGCGGGGGCCTGGCATGCCGGGGCCTGGCATGCGGGGGCCGGGGGGACGGGATCGCGGGCCGGGATCGCGGCGGCTTGGATCGCGGCGGCCGGGAAAGCGGGGGCTTGTATCGCGGCCGCGGGGGCGGCCGCAGTGAAAGCGTGTCGCGGCAGGGTCGGCGGGACCGTGGCTCAGCCGGCGCTGGCGGCGCGGGCGTCGCGGATCGCCCGCCACAGCCTCTCGGGCGTCGCCGGCATGTCGAAGCGGGTGATGCCGAGCGGCGCCAGCGCGTCGATCACCGCGTTGACCACCACCGGCAGCGCGCCGACATTGCCGGCCTCGCCCGCGCCCTTGACCCCGAGCGGGTTGGTCGTGGTCGGCACCGGGTGGCTCTCGACCTCGATTGCGGAGAGATCATCGGCTCGCGGCATGCAGTAGTCCATGAACGAGCCGGTGATGGCCTGGCCGCTGTCGCGGTCGTAGACGAAGGCCTCCATCAGCGCCTGGCCGGCGCCCTGCGCGACGCCGCCATGCACCTGGCCCTTCACGATGAGCGGGTTGATCAGCGTGCCGAAGTCGTCGACGACGATATAGCGGAGCATCGCGAGCGTGCCGGTCTCGGGGTCGATCTCGATCTCGCAGGCGTGGCAGCCGTTCGGATAGCTCGCGATGGTCGCGGCGTAGCTCCCGGTCTCGATCAGCCCCGGCTCCATGCCGGCTGGGATCGCGGCCGGATCGAAGCTCCGTTTGGCGATCTCGGCGAGCGTGATGCGCCGGTCGGTGCCGGCGACCGAGAACATGCCGGCGGCGAACGCGATGTCGGCCTCCGCCGCCTCGAGCGCGTGGGCGGCGATGCGGCGGCCCTTCTCGACCACCTTGTCGGCGGCGATCAGCGCGGCGGCGGTGCCGAGCGCCGAGCAGCGCGAGCCGCCGGCGCCGAAGCCGAACGCGATACGGTCGGTGTCACCCTGGACGAGGCGGATCTGCTCGGGCGCGAGGCCCAGCCGGTCGCCGAGCACCTGGGCGTACATGGTGTGATGGCCCTGTCCCTGCGCAGTGGTGCCCGAGAGGAGCGTCGCCGTGCCGGCGGCATCGAAGCGGAGCTCGGCGTGCTCGGTCCCGGGGGGCGCGGCGCGCTCGATCGCGTAGGCGATGCCGAGGCCGCGGAGCCGCCCGCGCCGCGCCGCCTCCGCCCGCCGCGCCGCGAACCCGGCGTAGTCGGCCGCCGTCAGGGTCTTGTCGAGAATCGCCGAGAAGTTGCCGCTGTCATAGGTGAAGGTGAGCGCGGTCTTGTACGGCAGCGCCGAGGCCGGGATCAGGTTGCGGCGGCGGAACTCGGCCGGATCGAGGCCGAGCTCGCGCGCGGCGCGGTCGACCAGGCGCTCGATGACATAGGCCGCCTCGGGCCGCCCGGCACCGCGATAAGGCGCGGTCGGCTGGGTGTTGGTGAGGACGCCGGTCACCTCGACATGCGAGGCCGGCATCGTATAGACGCCGGACAGCGTGCCGAGATTGTTGGTCGCGGGGCCGGCGCCAAGGAGCGCGAAATAGGCGCCGATATTGACGTTGGTGCGCACGCGGAGCGCGGTGATCTTCCCCGCCGCGTCGAGCGCGAGCGCGCCGGTCGTCACATTGTCGCGCCCGTGATGGTCGGAGAGATGGCTCTCCGAGCGCTCGGCGATCCACTTCACCGGACGGCCGAGACGGCGTGCGGCGAACAGCGCGAGCACGTATTCGGGATAGAGATTGGCCTTGATCCCGAACGAGCCGCCGACGTCCTCGGTGGCGACGCGGATGTCGGCCTCGGGCAGCGCAAAGACGTTGCCTGCGAGAACGCGGCGGGCGAGCCAGGGATGCTGGATCGGCGCCCACAGATGAAAGCGCGCGGCGCGCATGTCGTAGTGGCCGATGCAGCCGCGCATCTCCATGAAGTTCGCGAGGACGCGCGTGATGACGAGGCGCTCTTCGACGATGCGCGCCGCGGCCACGAATTCGCGGTCGGTCTTGGCGCGGTCGCCGATCTCGAACACGAAGGCGGCGTTGTCGGCGCATGCGTCCCAGACCGGCGGCGCACCCGGCTCGGTCGCGGCCGCGGTGTCGGTGATCGCCGGCAAGGGATCGTAGTCGACCTCGATCAGCTCGGCCGCGTCCTTCGCGGCAGCGACCGTCTCGGCGACGACGAAGGTGAGCGGATCGCCGACATAGCGCACGCGGCCATCGGCGAGCGGCCAGAACGGCGGGATGAAGGCGGGCCCGCCGTCACGGCGTTTCACGACCGGGCCGATATGCGGCAGCGGTCCGCAGCGATCGGCCTTGTAGTCGGCGATCGTGTAGACGCCGAGGACACCGGGCGCGGCGGCCGCGCGGTCTGTGTCGATCGTCCGGATCGCGGCGTGGGCATGCGGCGAGCGGAGCACATAAGCGTGCGCCTGGCCGGTCCAGTTCTCGTCGTCGACGAAGCGGCCGCGGCCGGTCAAAAGCCGCTGGTCCTCGAGCCGCGGCACCGCCTGGCTGATCGCGTACGCACCCATAATTCCGCTCCCGCTCGGTCCGAACGGCCGCGATCATCGCACGGCCGGATCGCGCGAAAAACCGCGGAACACCATGTCGGGCGCGCTCGTGTTGTGGCGCGAGGGAATCTTGCGCCCGGCCCACAACTCGACCGCCTCGCCGCGGACGAAGGGGAGCACCGGCGCCTCGGACCAGAGCGCCGCGCCCTTCGCGCGCCAGCCGACATGGGCGACATCGGCATTGATCTCGGTGACGAACATCGAGCGGAGCGCGGCGAACGGCCGGCCCGCGATCGCGCCGTCGAGCGCGACGGCGAGCACGATGCGTTCGGCATCGAGGCTCGCGAGCCGGAGCATGCCGCCGCCGCCGCGCGCGAAGCGGAACGCGAACGCGCGCTGGGCGGGATCGTAGACCACCTCCGTGAGATCGACGATCGGACGGCCGTCGACCTCGACCGGGCCGACCAGGAACGAGCTGCCATAGGCGCTCCAGCGCAGATGCGGCGGCGGCAAGGGCCGTGCGCGCCAATAGCCGTCGCCGGGATAGAGGACGAGCACCTCCTCGGCGCGTTCCTGGTGGCGGGTCCAGAGCTGGAGGAGATGGAGATCGGTCTCCACCCGGTCGCCGACCCTGACCGGCGCCGAACGCGGGCGCCAGAACCGCTCGAACGTGTAGCCGATGAGCTGCCAGTCGATCGTCTCGTGCAGCGTCACGCGCCGCGGCGTGAAGCGATAGGCGGGATCATTCGCCATGTCGGCGCAGTGGGTGAAATCGGGCGCCCAGCGGTCGACGAGGAGCGTCCCGATATAGGCCGGGTGCACCGCCTCGATCTCGAAGCGGCGGACGCCGTCGGACTCTAGCCGGAGATAGACATTGTCCTTCTCGGCGCAGAGCGTCGGCTCGCTCTGGTTGACGACCGCGACGGCGAGGTCCTCGGCGCGCGCCGGCAGCGTTGCGAGGAGGAGGACGAGAACGAGGCGGGCGAGTGTCATGACATCAGGAGGGCATCAGGCGGGGGATTCGAGGACGGCATAGACATCGCCCGAATTGGCGCATGCGGCAAGCCTGCGATCGTCGTCGCCATCACCGATGGCTCGACCTAGCGGCCGAGGACGAGGCGCTGGCTCTCGCCCTCGGCGTAGTCGAAGCGGTAGGGCCCGAGCGCGGCGAGCCGGTCGAGGCAGCGCATCGCGACATCGCGCTGGATGGTCCTGAACTCGAAGGAGAGCGCCGGCAGCGCAGTCGAGAGCCCGGCGAGGACGCGGTCCTCGAAGCCCTCGACGTCAATCTTGACGAAGGCGGGCCGGCCATGCGCGGCGACGAGATCGTCGAGCGTCACCGCCGGCACCTCGATCGCGCGGTCCCAGCGCTGACCCTCCCAGCCGCCGGCGCCGTCGGCAGCGGCGATGAACTCGGACGAGGCGGTCGAGACGGTCGGATTGCGCGTATTGACGCGAAGCGTGAGCGTGCCGGACCGGTCGCTCGCCGCCGCGCGCACGAGCGTGACGTCGCGGTCGTGGCCGTGCATCAAGGCGATCACCCGCGCCGGGCCCGGTTGCGGCTCGAGCGCGACGACGCGCGCGCCGAGGCGGCGGAGCGAGGACACGCGGTCGCCGACATGGGCGCCGATGTCGAAGGCGAGATCGCCCGGCCGCACGAAGCGGGCATAGAGGGCGTCCATCGCACGGTGATGGGCGCGATCGGCGTGGTAGATGCGGACGCTCCGGAGGAGACCCCGGAGCGTTCGGACGCGGTCGGCGAACGCCACGCGGCTCACGCGGGCACGGGCGCGGCGAGCGACTTCACCTCGGCCGGCGGCGTGAAGTCCTCGGGGATGCCGTTGAGGCCGTGGCGGACGAAGAACGCGCCGATCGCGGGATGGGCGGTTGCGACCGCGAACGGGATCGCGACGACGAAGCCGATAACGAGCGGCAGCGCCCACCAGAGAACGAGCGGGCGCATCGCGGCGAGGACGATCACGACCACGAGGCCGAAGACGAGATGCGGCCGGAGCCCGCGCCAGGCGGTCGCCCACGACAAGGCGTGCGCATCGCGCGCCTGGCCCGCCCAGACGCTCGAGCGGCCGAACACGAGACCGGCCATGAACAGCGTGGTGCGGAGCGTCGAGACCGCACCGAGGAGGAACGAGAACGCAATCTCGATCGCGGCGCTCGCGAGGAAGCGCGGCGTGCCGCCATAGCGCGCCGTGCCGCCCTGCGTCACCAGGACGTCGAGAAACCCCGCGAGCTTGGGCGCGAGGCACATGACGAAGAAGACGCCATAGAGCCCGATCGCGAGCCCGGTCGGGAAGGTCTCGACGCCCTCGCCGTCGAAGGTCTTGAGGGCGACGAGCGCGATCAGGAGCGTCCACGCCGGCACGCCGATGAACATCAGGATCGCCCATAGGAGCTGGAACCGGCTCATCGGCCTGAGCCCGGGGAGGTCGAGGAGCTTCAGATATTGCAGGTTGCCCTGGCACCAGCGCGTGTCGCGGCGGGTGAACTCGAGGATCGTGGGCGGGTTCTCCTCCCAGCTCCCGGCCTCGACCGGCAACACGCGCACCTCGAAGCCGGCGCGCCGCATCAGCGTCGCCTCGACCTGGTCGTGCGACAGGACATGACCGCCGAGCGGCGGGCCGCCCGGCAACAGCGGCAGATCGCACTCGGTCGCGAACGGCGCGATGCGGACGAGCGCGTTGTGGCCCCAGAACGGGCCGCAGTCTCCCGCCCACCAGGCGCTGCCCATCGTGTAGGCGCGCATGCCGTGGCGCATGCCGAACTGGAAGATGCGCGCGAAGGCGCTCTCCGACGGCATGCCGACGACGAGGCTCTGCAGGATGCCGAGCCGCGGATACGCCTCCATGATCCGAACCATGCGGACGATGGTCTCGCCGGTCATCAGGCTGTCGGCGTCGAGCGGCAGCATCAGCGCGTAGTCGCCACCCCAGCGGGCGCAGAAATCGCGCAAGTTCCCCGCCTTGTAGCCGCTGTTCGTCTCGCGCCGCCGGTAGTGGAGCCGCGCACCGTCGGGATCGCCCGCCTGCCAGTCGACGAAGGCCTTCGCCTCCGCCGCCGCAATGGCGCCGTCGCCGGTGTCGCTCAGGAGGAAATAGTCGAAGCGCGCGCCCTCTCTTGTCGCATCGAGGCTCGCCTTGACCACCCGGAGGCGGGCGATCGCGCGCGCCGGGTCCTCGTTCCGGATCGTCATGAGGACCGCGGTGCTGATGCCGACGGGCCGCGCCGTATCGCCCGCCGCGGCGAATGGCGCGACCGCGGCGAGCCCGTCGCGCGCCCCGTGCAGGAGCCAAAAGCCGATCACCGCGTTCCAGAAGCCGAGCACCGTCCACGGCGCACCGATCGCGAAGGCGGCGAACAGGAAGACGTCGACCCACGACCAGCCCTGGTCGGCGAGGATCGCGGCCAGGACGGCGAGCAGCGCGGCATAGGTCGCGAGGTTGACACCGACGACGAGCGCGCGGCGGCGAACCAGCGTCGCCGTCTCCTGGGTGCCGGTGGGCGTCGTCTCGGCCGCGATCATCGTCGGGAGGTCTTGGGTCGAACCGGAAGGCTGTTTATAACCGAGATAGCACGGGCCGGCGCCTCTTAAAGCCGGTCCTCCACAAAAGGACATCATGGCCGGATCCGACCCCGGAACGAGAGGCGCGCGGGCGCTCTGGTACGTCGCGGCGCGGCGGGCGGAGCTTCGCCCCGCCGCGGTTGTCGACCCGGGCGCCGACCCGGGCGCCGCCGGCGGCACCAACTGGGCCGATGCGGCGGTCGCGGAGGTGCGGACGTCGTGGTCGGCAGTGAGCCGGGGCACCGAGCGACTCGTATTCGAGGGCCGCGTCGGCGCGAGCGAGTACGCGCGGATGCGGGCGCCGCTCCAGGAGGGCGCCTTCCCGTTCCCGGTCAAATACGGCTACTGCGCGGTCGGCGTCGTCGCGGCCGGGCCGGGGCCGCTCGTCGGCCGAAGGGTGTTCGTCCTCCACCCGCACCAGGACCGCTTCGCCTGCCCGGCCGCGATGGCCGTGCCGGTGCCCGATGCCGTGCCGGCGCGGCGCGCGACGCTCGGCGCCAACATGGAGACCGCGCTCAACGCGCTGTGGGACGCGGGCGCCGGCCCGGGCGACCGCATCGTCGTGGTCGGCGCCGGTGTCGTCGGGCTCCTCGTCGCCTATCTCGCCGCGCGCCTTCCCGGCGCTCGCGTGACGGTGGTCGACATCGAGCCCGCGCGCGCTGCGATCGCCGAGGCGCTCGGCGCCGCGTTCGCCCTGCCCGACGCGGTCGCGGGCGAGGCCGATCTCGTGTTCCACGCCTCCGCCTCCGCGGCCGGCCTCGCAACTGCGATCGCGGCGGCCGGCGAGGAGGCGATGGTCGTCGAGCTCTCGTGGTATGGCGACGGAACCGTCGCCGCCCCGCTCGGCGGCGCATTCCACAGCCGGCGTCTCACGCTCCGCGCCACGCAGGTCGGCCAGCTGCCGCCGGCGAAGCGCCCGCGCTGGACGCATGCGCGCCGGCTCGCGGCCGCCCTCGCGCTCCTCGAAGATCCGCGACTGGACGCCCTGATCACCGGCGAGGTCGCGTTCGCCGATCTTCCGGCGGCGCTGCCGGCGCTCCTCGCCCCCGCCGCGCCCGGTCTCGTCACCGTCGTCCGCTACGATTGAACCCGACAGCCGAGGAACCCGCGATGTTCGCCGTCGAAGTCCGCGACCACATCATGATCGCCCACAGCCTCAAGGGCGATCTGTTCGGCCCGGCACAGCGGCTGCACGGCGCGACCTTCGTCGTCGACGTCGCGTTCTTCCGGACGCGCCTCACCGCCGACGAGGTGGTGGTCGACATCGGCCGAGCGACCGAGGCGCTCGCGGCCGTGCTGGCGCCGCTCCGCTACCGGAACCTCGACGACGTCGCCGCGCTCGCGGGGCGGATCACCACGACCGAGTTCCTGTGCAAGCACGTCTTCGACGGCATGGCGGCGGCGGCGCGCGCCGGCGCGCTCGGGACGGGTTCCGACGGCGTCGAGCGTCTTCGCGTGACGCTCCACGAATCGCACGTCGCGCGCGCCTGGTACGAAGGTCCCGTCGGCGGTGGCTGAGATCGCCTTCGCGGTCCCGGGCGAGATCGCGGCGCCGACCGGCGGCTACGAATATGCGCGCCGGCTCATCGCCCATCTGCCGGCACACGGCGTCGCGGTCCGCCTCATCGCGCTACCGGGATCGTTTCCCCATCCCGATGCCGACGATCTCGACGCGACGGCGGCGGCACTCGGCGCGGTCGGCCGCGACATGGTCGTTCTCGTCGACGGGCTCGCCTATGGCGCCCTTCCCGAGGCCCTCGTCACCAGGGTCCGGGCGCCGCTCGTCGCCCTCGTCCACCACCCGCTCGCGCTCGAGGCGGGGCTGTCGCCGGCGCGCCATGCCGCGCTCGCGGCGAGCGAGCGG
>VGEU01000092.1 GCA_016869145.1 Alphaproteobacteria bacterium
CGTCGGTGCCTGGGCGGCGGACGGGCCGACGATCAGCGATCCCACCAAGGTGAGAACGGCGAGCGAAAGGACCGGGTTGCGTGGTTCAGGCGCCCGAAAGGCGGTGTCCAAGGCCGATCACTTGGCTGGAGGCTCAGAAAGCGGCTCTTTCTAGTGCAACGTCTTTGGGTTGGCAATCGCGGCTTTGTCGCATCGCATTGCCGAGTGCGCTTGACCTGCCGGATCCGCCGGGGCATGCAGTGCCGACCGGCCGCAGGGCCGCTTCCGACGCCGATCCGAGCCATCATGTCGCGCGGCCTCGCCGTACTCGCCTGGTTGATCACGGCCGTCGCGTCCGGTCTCGGATGGTGGCAGGCGAACCGCCCGGTCGCGGTACCCGAGCCGCCGGGCGACCGGCTGCCCTGCGTCTCATACACCCCGTTCCGTGACGGTCAGTCGCCGCACCAGGAGAGCCTGGTCGTGCCGCCGTCTTTTATCGACGAGGACTTCCGCCTCCTCGCCGGCCGCGTCTCTTGCGTGCGGACCTATGCCGTCGACCAGGGGCTCGATGCTGTTCCTGAACTCGCCCGGAAGCACGGGCTCCAGGTGCTCCTCGGCATCTGGATCGGGCGCGAGCGCGACAAGAACGCCCGCCAGGTCGAGTGCGCGATCGCGCTCGCCAACGAGCACCGCGATGTCGTGCGGGCGGTCGTGGTCGGCAATGAGGTGCTCTTGCGCCGCGACCAGCCGGCGGAAGCGCTCCGCGAGATCATCCGCCGGGTCAAGCGATCGGTCCCGGTGCCGGTCACCTATGCCGACGTATGGGAGTTCTGGGAGCGCAATGCCGCAATCGCCGAGGATGTCGACATCGTAACCATCCACCTCCTCCCCTACTGGGAGGACGAGCCGATCGGGCTCCACGAGGGGGCGATCGACCACGTGCGGACGATCTGGCGCCGCATGGCCGCCCATTTTCCCGGCAAGCCAATCCTCGTGGGCGAGGTCGGCTGGCCGTCCGAGGGGCGGATGCGAGAAGGGGCGCTCCAGAGCCGGGTGAACCAGGCCTGGTTCGTCCGCGGCATCCTCGCCGCCGCCGCGGCCGAGCGGATCGACATCAACCTGATCGAGGCCTTCGACCAGCCCTGGAAGCGCGTGCAGGAAGGTACCGTCGGCGGCCACTGGGGGGTCTACACCACCGCCCGCGCGGTCAAATTCCCGATCCACGGTCCCGTCGTCGAGGACCCGGCTTGGCCGCTCCTCGCCGGAGCCGGGATGGCGATCGCGACCGCCGCGCTCGCCTTCGCCGCGTGGCGCAGGCGACGGCGCGGGTTTGGGTCCTGGCTCGGCCTCGCCGCGGTCGTCCAGGCGGGCGCCGCGGCATTCGTCCTCGCCGGCGATCGGGTTCTTCTGACCAGCTGGTCGATCGGCGACTGGTTCGTCGCGGTCGCGGTCCTCGGCGGCGGGCTCTGGCTCGCGCTCGCCGCGCTCCGGCTCCACGTGACGGGCGGTGGCGCGGTGCCGGCGGGCTCGCTCGCGGTGCTCGAAGCGCTCGCGGCGCGGCCGTTCTCGGTGCTGACGCAGGCGGGCCCGCGCCTCGGCCTGTTGCGGCTCGCCTCTCTGTTCGGCGCCGCGGCGACGATGGCGTGCCTCGTGATCGATGCGCGCTATCGTGGCTTTCCCGTCGCCTACTATGCGCTGCCGGCGATCGCGCTCGCTGTATTCGCCGTCGCCGGCGCGCCGCGCGACACGGGCGGCGCGCGGCGGATCGACGGCTTCCTCGCGATCCTCCTCGCCGCCGGCGCGGTCGCCGTCGCGATCAAGGAGGGATGGGAGAACCACCAGTCGCTCGGCTGGGTCGTGCTCGGCTGTGCGCTCGCCGCGCTCGCGTTGTGGCGCGGTCCTCAGCGCGGCGCGCGCGTGAGCGTGAACGACAGCATGAGCGCGAGCACGAGCGCCGGCGCGGCGAGGCTCGGGTTGTAGAGGAAGCTCCCGATCCCGCCCATCACGACCGCGGTCGCGACGAGGCCGCGACGCCGGACGACCAGCGCGAGAAGCGCAGAGCCGAGCGCGACGCCGCCGAAGCCGCCGTGGTGGAAGAAAAGGATCAGCCAGTGGCGCGGCGTGCACCACCAGGCCGGCGCCCGCGAATCGCAGAGAACACCGATCCACTCGGGCTCGATCGCCATATGGCGCAACAGCGCGCCGAGCCCCAGCATCGCCAAAGCGACGACGGCCATCACCGGGAAATACCCGCGCACCCGACCCTCACGCGTCCGGCGCGGCGAGCCGGATCCAGGTCAGCTCGTGCTTGTTGTGGTGGAGATGCAGGAGACGGCTCCCGGGAATCGCGGCGAATCGCGCCTGGGCGTCGAAATCGGTCGGACCCTGGAACTTGATCGTACAGAGGAAGTTCCGGCAGACGCCCGATTCGATCCAGTCGACCACCAGGCGATAGAGGCGATCGGGATAGCACACGACGTCGGAGAAGAGCCAGTCGACGCGGCCGATGTCGCGCGGGCGGAGCGCGAAGGCGCTGTCGCGCAGTACGGTGACGCCCGCCATCGCCGCGACACGCGGATCGAGCGCCGTCTTGTCGACCGCGACGACGTCGGCGCCGAGCGAGGCGAGGACCCAGGTCCAGCCGCCCGGACTGGCCCCGAGATCGAGGCAGCGCATGCCACGGCCGGGGCGTCTGCCGATCAGCGTCAGAGCCTCCCACAGCTTGAGATAGGCGCGGTTGGGCGGACCGTCCTTGTCCTCGACGAAGCGGACGACGCCGTTCGGGAAAGGACTCGTGCAGCGCGCCGCGGCGAGGATCGTATCGGCGTCGAGGAGCGTCCACGATCCGAGCGGCGCGGTCGGAACGGGATCGCCGAACGCGATCGGGCGCGCCGCGACATGCGGCAATCGGGCCTCGATCAGCGCCGCACGGCGGTGGAGCGTGGTCGGGAGGAGCGCCCAGTTGCGCTGGATGGCCCTGAGCTGCGCGGCGCCGTCGGCGATCGATCGGATCGCGATGCGGACCGGCTCAAGCCAGACATTCTCGGACCACGCGGCCGCGCGCGGCGGGCCGGGCAACAGGGCCAGACGATCATGGAATGCCGCCGCCTCACCGAGCTCGTGCGCGAGCTCGGCCGCGAAGCCGTCGGGCGCCAGATAACCGACGAGTCCGGTCGCGGCCGGCCGCGGGTCCGGATCGATCAGTAGCTGACCTTGGGATCGAGCGTCTTGGCCTGGTTGATCCACTTCGTGACTTCGGTCTCACTCGGAACGCGACGCGTCAGCTTCTTCTGCTCGTTGGCGCTCGCCATCGCCTTCGCGAGATTGGCGGTATTGCGCGTGCGGAGCTCCTTCACCGTATCGACGCCGGCGGCCTCGAGAAGCTCGGCATACTCGCCGCCGACGCCCGAGATGCGCATGAGATCCGCCATGTTGGTCTAGCGCAGGATCAGCTTCTCGGCATAGACCTCGCCGATGCCCTCGATCTTGTCGACCGCGTCTGCCATGGTTCCTCTCCTATTGCCGCCCGTCTTGTCCTCCGCGGGCGTTCAATCGTAGCCGGTCGCGTTGACGCAGGGTAGTCCATCTCGCGGACGAACGTTGGACAATGACGGCGACGCGGATAGACTCCCGTCGGCTCAGAACGATACGACCGGCGCGGCGGACAAGTCCGCCGGCACGAAACCAGGGAGGACTACATGGATCGTTCGCGCAGGCGATTCGTCGGAACGGCACTCGCAGGCGGCGCGCTGCTCGCGCTGCCGCGGTCCTCGCTTGGTGCCGACCCGATTGCGACGCTCAAGGTGTTCGTGCCGGCCAATCCCGGCGGGGGCTGGGATCAGACCGCGCGGTCGATGGAGCACGCGCTCAAGGCGGCCGGAATCGTCCGCGCGGTCCAGTTCAGCCATGTCGGCGGCGCCGGCGGCACCGTGGGCCTGCCGCAGTTCATCAACCAGTGGAAGGGCCAGGACAACGCGCTGATGGTTTCCGGCATGGTGATGGTCGGCGCGATCATCGCCAACAAGTCGCCGGTGAATCTGTCGCAGGTCGTGCCCATCGCGCGGCTCACCGGCGAGTACCAGGTGGTGGTTGTGCCGGCGAACTCGCCGCACAAATCGCTCACCGATCTCGTCGCGGCGTTCAAGGCCAATCCCGGCGCGGTGTCGTGGGCGGGCGGATCGGCGGCGAGCGTCGATCATATCGTGGCCGGCATGATCGCGCGCACCGTCGGCGTCGATCCGCGCCGGGTCGCCTATGTCGGCTATGCAGGTGGCGGCCCCGCGGTCGCCGCGATCATTGGTGGCCAGGTGACGTGCGGCATCAGCGGCTGGGCCGAGTTCGCCGAGCACATCAAGGCCGGCAAGATGCGCGCGCTCGGGCTTTCCTCGGAGAAGCGGCTCGCCGGCATCGACGTGCCGACGCTCAAGGAACAGGGCATCGACGTCGAGCTTGCGAACTGGCGCGGCGTGTTCGCACCACACGGCATCAGCGCGGCGCAGCAGGCGAGCCTCACCGATCTCATCACGCGCATGGCGCGGTCGCCGGGCTGGGCCGAGGTCGTCAAGCAACGCGATTGGATCGACATTTTCCTCGCCGGCGCGCCATTCGCGGGCTTCGTCGAGACCGAGATGCAGCGCGTGACGGCCATTCTCAAGGATCTCGGGCTCGCGAGCTGACCGCGCGCGCATGAACAGCCGCGGATTGCCCGAGATCGCGATCGGGCTCGGCGTCGTCGCGCTCGCTGCCGTCGTCGTCGTCTCGACCGCGCAGCTGGCGCGACCGCCGGCCTATGCCCAAGTCGGCCCGGCGGTGATGCCCTATGCGGTCGCGGCGGGCCTCGCTCTCCTGGGGTCGCTTCTCCTCGTGCAAGGGTTCCGAGGCGGCTGGCGTTCCGCGGCGGGCGAGGAGAGCGGACCGACCGCAGCGTCGGCGCGTGTCCTCTGGCTCGTCGGAGGCCTCGTCGCCAACGCCCTCCTGATGCCATGGCTCGGCTTCATCCTCACCTCGACCCTCCTGTTCGGCGCGACCGCGCGCGCCTTCGGTTCGATGCGGCCGGCGCGCGACATCGCGATCGGTTTCGCGTTCGCCTTCGCCGCCCACACAGGTTTCGCCCGTCTCCTCGGCATCGATCTCGGGGGCGGCGTGATCGAGGGTCTGTTGTAGGTGGAAACCCTCACCCAGCTCGGCCAGGGCTTCGCGCTCGCGCTTGCACCGGCCAATCTCTTGTGGGCGTTCGTCGGCGTGTTCCTCGGCACCGCGGTCGGAGTCCTGCCCGGTATCGGGCCCGCGCTCACCATCGCGCTCCTATTGCCGCTCACGTTCTCGGTCGATGCGACGAGCGTGTTCATCATGTTCGCCGGCATCTACTACGGCGCGATGTACGGCGGCTCGACCACCTCGATCCTCCTCAACACGCCCGGCGAGAGCGCCACCATCGTGACCGCGCTCGAGGGCAACCAGATGGCCAAGCGCGGCCGCGCCGCGGCGGCCCTTGCCACGGCCGCAATCGGCTCGTTCGTCGCCGGGACCATAGGCACGCTCGGAATCACGTTCCTCGCGCCCGCCGTGGTCGATCTCGCGCTCCGCTTCGGCCCGGCCGAGTATTTCGCGCTGATGGTGCTCGCCTTCGTCACCGTCTCGGCCGTCCTCGGCAATTCGGTCGTGCGCGGGCTCACGGCGCTCTTCCTCGGCCTCTTTCTCGGGCTGATCGGCGTCGACCTTCAGACCGGGCAGGCGCGGCTCACCTTCGGCGTGCCCGAGCTTCTCGACGGCATCAACGTCATCGTCGTCGCGGTCGGGCTGTTCGCGGTCGGCGAGACGCTCTATCTCGCGATCCACCCGCGCGGCCTGGCCGGGCAGGTGCTGCGGGTCCAGGGCTCGATGTGGCTGACGCGCGCGGATTGGAAACGGTCGTGGAGGCCGTGGCTCCGTGGTACCGGCATCGGGTTCCCGATCGGGGCGTTGCCGGCGGGCGGCGCCGAGATTCCGACGTTTCTCTCCTACTATGTAGAGCGGCGGCTGACCCGTCATCCGGAGGAATTCGGCAAGGGTGCGATCGAGGGCGTCGCGGGACCGGAGGCGGCGAACAACGCGTCTGCCGCGGGCGTCCTCGTGCCGATGCTCGCGCTCGGGCTGCCGACGTCGGCGACGGCGGCGATCATACTGTCGGCGTTCCAGAGCTACGGCATCAGCCCGGGCCCACTCCTCCTCCAGAACCAGCCCGATCTCGTGTGGGCGCTGATCGCGAGCCTCTATGTCGGCAATGTGATGCTGCTCGTCCTCAACCTGCCGCTGATCGGCCTCTGGGTGAGGGTGCTCTCGATCCCGCCGCCGCTTCTCTACGGCGGCATCCTGGTGTTCGCGACGATCGGCACCTACGGCATCAGCCGCTCGCCGGTCGATCTCGTGTTCCTCTACGCGATGGGGGCGGTGGGCTATCTGATGCGGCGCTACGACTTTCCGACCGCGCCGGTCATCATCGGCATGATCCTCGGCCCGCTCGCCGAGCAGGAATTCCGCCGCGCGATGACGATCGCGCAGGGTGATCTCATGGTGTTCCTGACCCGGCCGTTGTCGGCGACGCTGCTGGCGCTCGCGCTCGTCGCGCTGTTCGCGCCGGCGATCGTGCGACGGCTCCGTCGCTAGCCCTTGGCGCTCGTCTCGAGGAGCGCGAGCAGGCCCTCGAGCATCGCCTGCGGCGTCGGCGGGCAGCCCGGAATGTGGAGATCGACCGGCACCACCGCGGCGACCGGCCCGACACAGGCATAGCTAGCCCCGAACACGCCGCCGTCGACCGCGCAGTCGCCGACCGCGACCACCCATTTCGGATCGGGCGTCGCGCGCCAGGTGCGTTCCAGCGCCTCGCGCATGTTGTGGGTGACCGGGCCGGTGACCATCAGCACATCGGCGTGGCGCGGCGAGGCGACGAAGCGGATGCCGAACCGCTCGAGATCGTAGAACACGTTGTTGAGGGCGTGGATCTCGAGCTCGCAGCCGTTGCAGGAGCCGGCATCGACCTCGCGGATCGAGAGGCTGCGGCCGAGGCGACGCTGCGCGGATCGCTCCAACCGACCGGCGAGCTCGGCGAGCGCGGCCTCGCTCGCCGCGGGCGCCGGCTCGGTCAGCCGGCCCCGGATCAGGTTCTCGAGCAGGATCTTCCGCATCGTGCCTCGCTCACAGATCGTGGCCGGAATAGGAGCAATTGAACGATTTGTTGCAGAGGGGGAAGTCGGCGACGATGTTCCCCTCGATCGCGGCCTCGAGCAGCGGCCACTGGAACCACGAGGCATCGCGCAAGAAGGCGCGCGCGACCCGTCCGCCAGGCTCGATCCGCACCCAGACGAGGACATCGCCGCGGAACGCCTCGGCGAGCGCGAGCCCCTCGCCGCCGCCCGCGCTATCGAGCGTCCGCGCCACCGGGCCCGCCGGCAGGTCGTCGAGGAGACGGGCGATGAGGCCGCGGCTCGCCTCGATCTCGCGCATGCGGATGAGAACGCGCGCATCGACATCGCCGGACTCGAGCACCGGCACGTCGAAGGCGAGACGGTCATAGGGCGGATAGCCCGGGGTCCGCCGCACATCGATCGCTCGGCCGGAGGCGCGCCCGACATGACCGCCGGCCGCGAAGTGCATCACGAGATCCCTGCCGACGATGCCGGTGCCGACGGTGCGGTCCTGGAGCGAGGCCGTGCCGTCATATATCGCGACGAGCTCGGGGAAGCGGGCACCGATCTCGGCGAGGAGCGCGCGGAGCGTTGCGGCACCGGCCGCGGCGAGATCCGTCGCGACGCCGCCCGGCACGACGCGGTCCATCATCAGCCGGTGACCGAAACAGCTCGCCGCCGCGCGCAGAACGCGCTCGCGAAGGACACCGCAATGGGCGTGCATCAGGCTGAACGAGGCGTCGTTGCAGACGGCGCCGATATCGCCGAGATGATTGGCGATGCGCTCGAGCTCGGCCATCACGGCGCGGAGCGCCTGCGCGCGGGGCGGCGCCTCGTCGCCGAGCGCGGCCTCGACGGCGTGGGCGAAGGCGATCGCGTAGGCGACGGTCGAATCGCCCGACACGCGGCCGGCGAGGCGTGCCGCGCGCTCGAGCGTCGCGCCCGACATGAGTGCATCGATGCCCTTGTGGACATAGCCGAGCCGTTGCTCGAGCCGGACGACGGTCTCGCCGTTGGCGGTGAAGCGGAAATGCCCGGGCTCGATGATGCCGGCATGGACCGGCCCGACCGGGATCTGGTGCAGACCCTCGCCCTCGACCGGGAGGAAGACATAGGGTCGGCGCGCATCGGCACGGAAGTCCGACCGGCCGAGCGGCGGCGTCGGGAAGCGGCCGTGATCGAGCCAGGGCCGCGGATCGGGGGCATCGATCGAGACCAGGCCGAACAGATCGGCGGCCGCGCGTTCGAGCCGGATCGCCGGTGCGTGCACCCGCCCGACCGACGGGAATGTGCCATCCGGGCAGGCCAAGGTGACGACGGCGAGCGCGTCGAACGCAGGCGTCGCGACGGCCATGTGGACGGCGCCCGCATCGCCCCAGAGGCCGCTCAGTGCGAGCGTGCCGTCGCCGAGGAGCGCGGTCGCGCGTTCCCAGTCGGCGCGATCGATCTCGATGCGCGGCCACGGCCGATGGCCGGCGACGCGCCGCCCGGCGGCGAGGAGATCGGCGAGCGCGCTCATGGTGGTCATCGGAGGAGTTCCGCGACGTTCTGGAACCACGCGACGAGCGGTGGCGGCAGCCACAGCCCCGCGACGAGGACGATCGCGAGATGGGCCAACATCGGCACATGGGTCGCGCGCACCGGCGCCGTGCTCCCGAGCGGCTCGCCGAACGCCACGCCGTGGAGCCGGAGCACGAGCGCGCCAACGCCGACCAGGATGCCGAAGACGAGCGGCACGGCGAGCAACGGCTCGCGCGCGAACGTCGAGCTGATCACCAGGAACTCGCTCATGAAGATGCCGAGCGGCGGCAGACCTGCGATCGCGACGACGCCGACGACAAGACCCCAGCCGAGCACGGGATGGGTCTCGGTGAGACCACGGATCTCGGCGATGCGCTGGGTGCCCTTGACCTGCGCGATGTGACCGACCGCGAAGAATATCGCCGACTTGGTCAGGCTGTGCATCGTCATGTGCAGGAGCCCAGCGAAGTTCGCGAGTGCGCCGCCCATGCCGAAGGCGAAGGTGATGATCCCCATGTGCTCGATCGACGAGTAGGCGAACATCCGCTTGATGTCGCGGCGCCGATACAGCATGAACGCCGCAAAGATGAGCGAGGTGAGGCCCATCACGATCATCAGCGGCCCCGGCGCGATCGCCTCCGGGTTGGCGCCGAGGATCATCTTGAAGCGCAACACCGCATAGAGCGCGACGTTGAGGAGGAGACCGGAGAGGACGGCCGAGATCGGCGTCGGGCCTTCCGCGTGTGCATCGGGGAGCCAGGCGTGGAGCGGCGCGAGCCCGACCTTGGTACCATAGCCGAGTAGGATGAAGACGAAGGCTATGTTGAGGAGGGGCGCGTTGAACCGCGCCGCACTCTCGACCAGCCGCGTCCAGGAGAGCGCGTCGAGCCCCTCGCCCACCACCGGCTGCGCCGCGAGATAGACGAGGATCGTCCCGAACAAGGCGAGCGCGATCCCGACCGAGCCAAGGATGAAATACTTCCACGCCGCCTCGATCGCCTCGTGGGTACGGTAGATACCGACCATCAGCACGGTCGTCAGCGTCGCGAGCTCGATCGCGACCCACATCAGCCCGATATTGTCGGACAGAAGCGCGAGGTTCATCGCGAACATCAGGACCTGATACATCGCGTGGTAGAAGCGGAGATAGGCCGGCGTGAGGCGACCCGTCTCGAGCTCGTGGCCGATATAGCTCGCGCTGAACACGCTCGTCGTGAAGCCGACGAAGGTGTTGAGGACGATCAGGTAGACGTTGAAGTCGTCGACGAACAGGAAGCGGCCGACCGGCGGCCGGTCGACGACGAGGATGCAGGCCATCGCGAATGTCGCCGCCGTCGCGACCACGTTGAGCCGTGCCGTGATCCGGTAGCCGGGGAGAAGCGCAAGCACGCCCGCGGCCGCGAACGGGATCGCGAGCACGAGATAGAGCGCGTCCGCGGCTGCGATCATCGGCGTTCGCCGCGGAAGCGGTCGAGCGCCTGGACATCGACCGTGTCGAACCGCTCGCGGATGCGGAACAGGAATATGCCGACCACGATGAAAGCGATCAGGATCGAGAACGCGACGCTGATCTCGACCACGAGCGGCATGCCCTTGGCGCCGGTCGCGGCGAGGATCAGCCCGTTCTCGAGGCTCATGAAACCGATCACCTGGCTCACGGCATTGCGTCGCGTCACCATCATCAGGAGCCCGAGGAGGACGACCGCGAGCGCAAAGGCGAGGTCCTCCTGCGTCAGGGGATCGGCAAGATCGGTCGCCGGCAGCATGACGCTGATCGCGAGCGCGACGAGCCCCATGCCGACGAGCATCGTCGGTCCGATGCCGCCGACGGTCTCGATCGCGCGGTGGATCCGGAGCCGGACCACCATGCGGTTGAGCACGATCGGAATGACGAGCCCCTTGAACAGAAACGCGATCGCCGCGGTCACGAAGAGATGTGGTGCATCCTGGATCGCCGCCTGCCAGGCGACGGCGAGCGCGAGGACGAAGGCATGGAGCGCGAAGGCGCTGATCAACGCCGAGATTCGCGACTGGTAGAGGAGGAGAAAGCTCACCAGCACCAGCGCGCCGGCGAGGAGATGGGCGATGTCGAACGAGAGACCACCCATCAGAAGCTCCGCGACACGAACAGGAGCGTCACCGCAAGAAGCGCGAGCATCAGCGCCGCACCCAGGAACTCCGGCACGCGGAACACCCGCATCTTGGCGATCGAGGTCTCGAACACCGCGAGCAGCACGCCGCCCACGCAGAGCTTGACGAGGAATATCGCGACGCCGAGCGCATAGGCAGCGATCCCTTCGCCCGCCGTCGCCATGCCCCAGGGCGCGAACAGGCAGCCGATCAGCGCGACATAGAGCGTGAGCTTCAACGAGGCCGCAAGCTCGATCATCGCGAGGTGGCGGCCCGAGTACTCGAGGACCATCGCCTCGTGCACCATGGTGAGCTCGAGATGGGTCGCCGGGTTGTCGACCGGAATGCGCGCGTTCTCGGCGATGGTCACCATGACGAGGCCGAACAGCGCGAGCGCGAGCGAGACGCGGAGCCCGACATCGGCCGCGAGCATGTAGGTCGCGATCGAGGAGAGCTGGGTGGAGCCCGCGAGCAGCGACAGCGTGAACACGATCATGATCATCGCCGACTCGGCGAGCGTCGCGATCATCATGTCGCGGCTCGACCCGATGCCGCCAAAGGACGTGCCGACGTCGAGACCGGCGAGCGCCAGGAAGAAGCGCGCGGTCGCGAGAAGGCCGACGATCGCGATGAGGTCGGCGGCCCAGCTGAAGACGAGACCCGTCGCGAAGGTCGGCACCATTGCGGCCGCGACCCAGATCGAGGCGAAGACGAGATAAGGCGCGACCCGGAACAGCCAGGACGCACCCTCGGCGACGATCGCCTCCTTGCGGAGGAGCCGCGCGATGTCGCGATAGGGCTGAAACACCGACGGCCCGCGCCGGCGGAGGAGCATCGCCTTCACCCGTCGCACGAGCCCCGTCAGAAGCGGCGCGATCAGGAGGACGAGCAGCATCTGCCCGCCCTGGACGACGAGACCGCCTAGGGTCGCCACAGCGCGAGCACCAGGAGTAGAACGACGAGCGAGGCGAACACGAAGGTGAGATAGCGGCGGATGGTGAGGAACTGGAGCTGGTTGAGCGCATCCGCCGCGCGCTCGACCGCCGCGGCGATGGGCGCGTATAGCCATTCCCAGACGAGGTCGCGGATACGGACTGTGAAACGCGCGGCGCGCGTATCGCCGGGACGCGGCATGTCGACGGTCTCGCGCGCCGCGAAGGCGAGCGTGCCGTAGACGCGGCGAATCGGCTGAGCGAACGAGCCCGCAGTATATTGCGTCGCCGGATCGGCATCGGGAAAGCCGCAATCCCAGGGCGGCGACCGGCGGAGCCGGCGCGAGGCGAAACGGTGGATCGCCGCCGCCACGACGAGGGCGGAGACCAGGACGAAGACGAGCACGATGAGCCCGTTATAGGAGCTCCGATCCCAGTCGACGGGAACGAGCGTGAGCCAGGCCATGTCGGCCTGATCGCGGAGCACGGCGCCGTCGAGGAGGCTCCCGACCACGGGCTGGATCCAATCGACGGCGAGACCGGGCAGCGTGCCCGCGGCGACGCAGAGGAGCGCGAAGGCGATAATCGATCCGCGCGAGAACGGGTCGACCTCGCGCGCCGATGCGGCTCCGGGCGTGCGCGGCCGGCCGAGAAAGGTGATGCCGAACGCCTTGACGAAGCACGCCGCGGCGAGTGCCGCCGAGAGCGCGAGCGTCGCGCCGACCGCGGGGACGACGAATTTCAGCCCCCATTGCGGGAGGCCCGTGCCGAGCACGATCGCCTGGAACAGAAGCCACTCGGACGCGAAGCCGTTGAGCGGCGGCAGCGCCGAGATCGCGATGCAGCCCACCAGGAAGGCGAGCGCGGTCGTCGGCATGCGATGGATCAGGCCGCCGAGATGCTCCATGTCGCGCGCGCCCGTCGCGGCGAGGACGGCGCCCGCGCCGAAGAAGAGGAGACTCTTGAAGACGGCGTGGTTGAACACGTGGAAGAGACCGGCGGTGAGCGCAAGCGCCGCCGCCTCGCCCATGCCGTTCGCGCCGAAGGCGAGCGCGAGGCCGAGGCCGATGAAGATGATCCCGATATTCTCGACCGTGTGGTAGGCGAGAAGCCGCTTCAGATCGTGCTGCATGAGCGCGTAGAGGACGCCGAGGACCGCGGTCGCCGCGGCGATGACGAGGACGATAATGCCCCACCACCACGGCGCGTGACCGACGAGATCGAACATGATGCGGATGAAGCCGTAGACGGCGACCTTGGTCATCACGCCGCTCATCAGCGCCGAGACGTGGCTCGGCGCGGCCGGATGGGCGAGCGGCAGCCACACATGAAGCGGCACCAGACCCGCCTTCGACCCGGCCCCGAGGAGCGCGAGAACGAGGACGAGAAATGCAATTCCCGCCGGCTCGCGCGCCGTCCGCATCGCGTCGAACCCGTAGCCGCCACCGGCCCCGGCGAGAAGCCCGAAGGCGAGGAGGAGCGACAGCGTCCCGAAGCTCGCCATCACCAGGTACACATAGCCGGCATGGCGGTTGGCGCCGTCGCGGTGATAGGCCATCACCAGCGCCCACGACGCGAGCGACATGAATTCCCAGCCGAACAGGAACGCGAAGGCGTCGTCGGCGAGAAGAACGAGGTTCATCCCGGCGAGAAAGGCCGGATAGAACGGAACGACCCGGTGCGGCGCGCGCTCATGCTGGCCATAGCCGATCGCATAGACGCTCGCCGCTGCGGCACCGAGATTGACGACCACGAGAAAGAACGCGGCGAGCGCATCGATGCGGAGCCTGAGCCCGAGCCACGGGATCCCGAGCGGGAGAACGATGGTCTCGGGCGCGGCCGCGACACGCGCGAAGGCGACGACCAGGATCGCCGCGGCCGCCAGCGCGGACAGCATGTAGACGACGACCGCGCCCGCCCGCGTCCGGCCGCCCGCGACACCGATGACGACGGCGATCAGAAGGACCAGGACGGCGAGGAGCACAATCGTCATGGATCGGTGATCGCGTCCTGTTTCCCGCCGCCCGCGGGCGCGTCCCGGTCGCCCTCGCGCGCCGAGTGTGACCGAGGCGCGAATCGCGCGTCAGCCGG
>VGEU01000093.1 GCA_016869145.1 Alphaproteobacteria bacterium
GCGAGCGCGAGGTTGCGCCGGCCCGCCTCGCCGACGATCGCGGCGGCGAGCGGATGCTCGCTCGCCCGCTCGAGCGCGGCCGCGCGGGCGAGCGCGCGGTCGGGATCGATGCCGGGTGCGGTCTCGAACGCGGCGACGCGGGGCTTCCCGAGCGTCAGCGTCCCGGTCTTGTCGACGAGGATCAGATCGACGGTCGCCAGCCGCTCGAGCGCCTCGGCGTTCTTGATCAGGATCCCGGCGCGGGCGCCGCGCCCGACGCCGACCATGATCGACATCGGCGTCGCGAGGCCGAGCGCGCACGGGCAGGCGATGATCAGGACCGAGACGGCGGCGGCGAGGGCGAGACCGAGCGCGGGCGCCGGCCCGAAGGCGAGCCAGGCCGCGAAGGAAGCGACCGCGACGACGACGACGACGGGCACGAACCAGGCCGAGACGCGGTCGGCGAGCGCCTGGATCGGCGCCCGGCTCCGCTGCGCCTCGGCGACGAGCGCGACGATGCGCGCGAGCATGGTGTCGGCGCCGATCCGATCGGCCCGCATCACGAACGTCCCGGCGCCGTTGAGCGTGCCGCCGACGACCGCCTCGCCAGGCCCCTTCTCGACCGGGATCGGCTCGCCGGTGATCATCGACTGGTCGATGGTGCCGCGCCCGCCGAGGAGCGTGCCGTCGACCGGCACCGCCTCGCCCGGGCGCACGCGAAGCCGGTCGCCGACGCCGATCTCGGCGATCGGCACCTCGACGTCGGCGCCGGCCCGGATCAGCCGCGCGGTCTTGGGCGCGCGGTCGAGGAGGGCGCGCACGGCATCGCCGGTCCGGGCGCGGGCGCGGAGCTCGAGCACCTGGCCGAGGAGGACGAGCACGATGATCACGGCGGCGGCCTCGAAATAGACCGCGACCCCGTGCGCGGTGCGGAGCGCCGGCGGGAACGCGTCGGGTGCGATCGTGGCGACCAGGCTGTAGAGATAGGCGGCGCCCGTGCCGATCGCGATCAGCGTGAACATGTTGAGCCGGCGCGCCGCGATCGACGACCAGCCGCGGCGGAAGAACGGCAGCCCGCACCAGAACACCACCGGCGTCGCGAGGACGAGCTGGAGCCAGTTCGACCACGCCGGCGCGATCACACCATGGAGCGCGACGCCCGGGATGTGATCAGCCATCGCGAGGATCACGATCGGGAGCGCGAGGACGAGCCCGATCCAGAACCGCCGCGTCATGTCGCGGCGCTCCAGGTTGTCGGCGCCGGCCGCGGCCGCATCCATCGGCTCGAGCGCCATGCCGCAGAGCGGGCAGTCGGCCGGCCCGTCGCGCACGATCTCGGGGTGCATCGGGCAGGTGTAGGACGTGCCCGGCACCGCGACCAGCGTCGGGCGCGGCGCGTCGCCGAGATAGCGCTCGGGCGTCGCGGAGAACTTCTCGAGGCAGCGCGGGCCGCAGAAGAAATAGGTCGTGCCGCGGTGGACGTGGCGGTGCGGGGTCTTCTCGGGATCGACCTTCATCCCGCAGACGAGGTCCTTGACCCTGAGGTCGGGGGGTGTCGGCGCGGGGAACGTTGCGGCGTCGGTCTGCATCATCGGTGAGCCCACGGGAAGGTTTACGGCCCGGACCGTCACCGCAGGATGTAGGTCCGCCGGCACGATTTGTCCCGTCTTTTCGCCGTCCGCGGCAGGCGGCCTCGATTGACAACCGCGCGACCGGGTTTCTAAGCTCCTGCCACCGTGCCGCGACCCGGCGGCCGCCCGAGGCGAGGAGATCGTCGCATGACCGAATCACCGTTCCTGAAGAACCGCTGGTACACGGCCGCGATGGCGAGCGAGGTCGACCGCCAGCCGCTCGCGCGCACGATCTGCAACGAGCCGATCGTCTTCTACCGGCGCGAGAACGGCACGCCGGTGGCGATCGAGGATCGCTGCTGCCATCGCCGCATGCCGCTGTCGCGCGGCACGGTGATGGGGGACAATCTCCGCTGCCACTATCACGGCCTGACGTTCAACCCGTCGGGCGACTGCGTCTACGTCCCCGGCCAGACGACCGTTCCGCCCGGCGCCCGGGTCAAGGGCTACCCCGTCGTCGAGCGCCATACCTTCATCTGGATCTGGCTCGGCGATCCCGCGCTCGCCGACCCCGCGACGATCCCGGACTATCGCTGGTTCGACGCGCCCGGCTGGGGCGCCAAGTCGACCCGCTTCCATGTCCGCGGCGACTACCGGCTGATCATCGACAACCTGATGGATCTGTCGCATCTCGCCTATGTCCACCAGTCGACGATCGGCAATTATGCGGTGGCCGAGAATGCCAACACCCGCGTGTTCCGCCATGCCGACGGCGTGACGGTGGTGCGCTGGATCGTCGACCAGGCGCCGCCGCCGACCTATGCCCGCGCCGGCGGCTTCACCGGCAATGTCGACCGCTGGCAGATCATCGACTGGAAGCCGCCGGGCTATGTCCGGCTGTTCACCGGCGCGGCGCCGGGCGCGGCCGCCGGCCAGCCGTTCGGCTTCACCGAGCTCGAGACCGATACGCCGACGGGCGGGATCGGGCTCCGCAACCTCAACCTGATCACGCCCGAGTCCGAGACGACGACCCATTACTTCTGGGGCCAGGCCCACGACGTGAAGCCGGTCACGGCCGAGCGCACCGAGGCGATCTTCCAGGAGATCTATAAGGCGTTCATGCAGGACTGGGAGGTGTTCGAGCTGCAGCAGACGACGATCGACCGCGATCCCGCCTCGCCGACGGTCGACATCAACGCCGACGCCGGCCCGATCGCCTGCCGCCAGCTCCTCGAGAGGCTGGTCGCCGACGAGAACCGCACGACGCGCCGCGCGGTGGCCGCCGAATAGGCCGCCCGCCGCGACCCGGCGAAACCGGCGGACGATCAAGGCCCCGCTCATCGGCGGGGCCTTTTCGTTGCGCGCCGGGTCTCAGCTCTCGCGCTCGCCCCGCCGCGCGTCCTCGCTCGGGCGCACGTCGCGCACCGGGAAGTAGACCACCAGCGCGACGAACACCGCGGCGGCGAGGAACAGGAACAGCGCGCGATAGGCTTCAGCCGGCAGGCCCGGCCCGTCATGCGGGTAGAGGCCGACGACGAAGCCCGATGCGAGCTGGAACGTCGCCGCGCCGAGCTGGACCGCGAGGTTGTAGGTCGTCGCCACGCGGCCGACCAGGCGGCCCGGGAACAGCGCCCGCGCATGCGCGAGGCAGAGGCTGTTCGAGGCGCAGAAGAAACCGTAGAGCGCGAACAGGACGACGATCTGCCACAAGGCGAGCCCGGGCGCGAGCGCGAGGACGAGAAGGAACGTCGTCGAGCACGCGAGGCTCGCGATGATCAGCGGCCGGCGTCGGTCGAGCAGCACATCGACGTGGCCATAGGCGACGATGCCGAGGATCGCCGCGAGGCTGAACGCGAGGAGGACATTGCCGCGCGCGACCGGGTCGAGCCCGTAGCGGTCGTTGAGGAACGGGCCGCCCCAGAGCGCGAGGATGGTCGCGAAGGCGGCGTAGTTGATGAACCCGACGAGGAAGATGCGCTGCTGGTTGCGGTCGCGGAGCACGACGCCGAGGCCCCGCACCGTCTCACGGATCGTCTCGGGCGGGCGGGCGTGGAAGGCGTGGCCGGGCGGGGCGTCGCGGATCAGGAGCGCGCCGAGGACGACGACCGGCAGGAACAGGACGGCGATCGTGCCGAAGGCGCCGCGCCAGCCGAGCCAGGCCGCGAGCAGAGCGATCGGCGCCGTCGCGAGGAGCGCCCCGACATTGCCGCCGGACAGGAAGAAGCTGCTCATGCCGGCGAAGCGGGCGGGCGGGAACCAGCGCGCGACCAGGACGATCGCCCCGACATAGGCGCCCGAGACGCCGATCCCGGTGACGAGGCGCGCGATTGTGAGCGTGGTCGCATCCTCGGCGAGGGCGAAGCCGATCGTGCCGAGGATCGCGATCGCGAGAAGGGCGTAGGTCGTCTTGCGCGGTCCGATCCGGTCGAGCATCAGCCCGACCGGGATCTGCATCACCGCGTTGCCCAGGGAATAGACGCTGATCAAGAGGCCGAGCGCCTCCGGCGACAGCGCGAGATCGCGCATCAGCTCCGGCCCGATCACGCCGGTCGCATTGCGGAGGAGCTGGCTGAACACGTAGGTGAGCGTGCTCAGCGCGAGGATCAGGACCGGGCCGGTCCGGAACAGGGCGGCCGTCATCGCGGGCGTCGGAAGGTTAACGGGTCGGCCGCGACCGTATCAGGATCGCGGCGGGCCGGCCATGGCGCGACGCGTCGGCCGGGGCCGCGGCCGGGGATTGATGCCGAGCGCCCGGCGATGCAAGATCGGCGCCCCGTCACCGGAGGCCGAGGGCCCGCGTGCAGTTCGTCTGCCTCGATTTCGAAGGTGTGCTCGTCCCCGAGATCTGGATCGCGGTGGCCGAGCGGACCGGCATCGCCGAGCTCCGCCTCACGACGCGCGACGAGCCGGACTACGATCTCCTGATGCAACGCCGGCTCGCGATCTTGAACGCGCACCGGATCAGGCTCTCCGACATCCAGATGGTGATCGCCGGTCTCGAGCCGATGGAGGGCGCGCGCGCCTTCCTCGACACGCTCCGCGCCCGCTACCAGGTCGCGATCCTGTCCGACACGTTCTACGAGTTCGCGGCGCCCTTGGCGCGCCGGCTCGGCTGGCCGACCATGTTCTGCCATGCGCTCGAGGTGGCGAGCGACGGACGCATCACCGGCTACCGGCTCCGGCTCGCCGATCACAAGCGGCGAACGGTGCGCGCCCTCCTCGACCTCAACTTCCAGGTCTTCGCCGCCGGCGATTCCTACAACGATACGGCGATGCTGGGCGAGGCCGATCTCGGCATCCTCTTCCGCGCGCCCGAGAATGTCCGCCGCGAGTTCCCCGCGCTTCCCCATGTCGCGGAGTACGACGCGCTTCTCGACCGGTTCGCCGGGGCCGCGCGCTGAGAGAATCGCTAGTTCCAGCACTCGATCCGGGCGATGAAACTCCGCGCCCGCTCGAGGAGCTGCGCGTCGTTGAGCGCCATGTCGACCGGCGCGCGGCGATAGACGACGCAGGCACGGTCGAGGAACGCGAAGATCGCATCGTTCTTGATCGCGAGCCCGATGTCGTCGACGACGATCCGGAACTGGCGATAGACCTCGGGCGTGTTCACCTTGGCATGGATGATGCCGAGGATGAGCCCGGCGAGATCGAGCACCGGCCCGCCGCTGTTGCCGCCGCGCACCTCGGCCTGGACCTAGAACCGCGGCACGGCGCGGTTCTCGCCGGGGCTGTCGCGGAACAGGACCCCGCGCGCCAGCACCGGCTGGAGCGGCGCATAGCCCTGGATCGGGTAGCCGACGAGCGCGACCGGCTGGCCGGCGACGAGCGAAGGCGGTGCGCGGAAAACCGCGACCGCCTGCGGCCGGCGTCCGGTGGCGACGAGGGCGAGGTCGCGCTCGCGGTCGGCGACGACGAGGCTCGCGGCCTTGCGGTCGCCGCGCGGATCGAAGGTGGAGACGACGGCGCACCCCTCGACGACGTGCTGGCTCGTGACCATCCGCCCGTCGGCATCGACATAGAAGCCGGTGCCGGTCCGCAGCATGCGCCGGCCCGGCGCCACGTCCTGCGGCGCCTGCAATGCGCGCTGGGTGCGCTCGGCGCGGCGGACCCGGATCGCCGCTGCCTCGTCGGCATCGACGATGCGACCGGCGCAGTCGCCGGGCCGGGTGAGCGCCACGAGATCGCGCGCCTCGTCGTGGCAGTGGACGAGCGCGGGACCGGATTGCGCGACCACGGTTTGCGCGACCGGGGTTTGCGCGGCCGCGGTTCGCCAGACGAAAGGCGCCACGGCCGCCGCGACCGCGACGCCGATCGCCCCGAGGGTCTGTTACACGCGACGCGCCCGCATCCGCACGCTCTCCACCGCGGCCGGCGGCCGCGTCGCCCGCCAGTATACCCGCATTCCGTCGCGTCCCGGGACGGCGGAGCCCGGCGGTGATCGGCGCCGTCCTCGACTGGCTCGCCCGCCGCTATACGATCATGCTCGCCGTCGGCGTCCTGATCGGGCTCGCGGTGCCGCCGCTCGCCGGGCTGCTGCGCCCTCTCCTCGTCCCCTGCATCATCCTGATCGTCGCGCTCAGCCTCGTCCGCCTCGATGTCGGTGCGGTGATGGTCCATGTCCGCCGGCCCGGCCTCGTCGCGGCGACGCTCGTCTTCCTGCTGGTCGTCGCACCCGCGCTCGCCGCGCTCGCGCTCGCGCCGCTCGCAGCGATCCCGGCCGTCGAGATCGGCATCGTCCTCCTCGCCGCCGCGCCGCCGATCATGTCGGCGCCGGCGCTCTGCCTGATGCTCGGGCTCGACGCGGCCTTCGCGGCCCTGGTGATGGTCCTCTCCTATGCGCTCACGCCGTTCACGCTGCCGACGGTCGCGCTCTGGCTCCTCGGGCTCGACATCGGCATCAGCGCGTGGGCGCTGATGGCCCGCCTCGGCCTCGTGATCGGCGCGGCGTTCGCGCTCGCGGTCGTCCTGCGGGCGACGATCCTGCCGGCGCGCGTCCGCGCGCTCCGGTCGCGGCGCATCGACGGCGTCCTGGTCGTCGCGCTCGTCGTCTTCGTGATCGCCGTGATGGACGGCGTCACCGGGCTCGTCCTCGAGCGGCCCGGCTACGCGCTCCTCCTCACGGCGGTCTCGGTTGTCGCGAACGCGCTCCTCCAGCTCGTCGGCGCGCTCGTGTTCCTGCCGGCCGGCCGGGCGATCGCGCTCGCGGTGGCACTGATGAGCGGCAATACCAATCTCGGCCTCGTGCTCGCCGCGCTCGCGACGCGGGCCGATTTCGACGTGCTGGTCTTCTTCGCGCTCGGGCAGCTGCCGATCTACATGCTGCCGCTGGTGACCGTGCCGCTCTACCGCCGGCTTATGCGCCGACCGGAGTCCTAGAGCGCTCTCCGACCGCGCTCGATCGGGTGGCGTTCTAGCATCCGACCGCGCCGAGAAGGCCGCTGTTGTTGATCGCCGTCGTCAGCCCGACGGGCACCGCCATCGGCCAGGCGAAGTTCGCCGCCTGGTGGGTGGCGAAGCCGGTGGACTGGTTGAAGCCGGCGATCCCCTCGTTGCCGTTGAGGATCCCGAACGCGTTGCTGCGCCGCCGGCTGTGGCGCGTCTCGACGATCGCGGCGTTGATCGCCTGCAGTGTCAAGTTGTCGGCGCGGAGCGCGACGCGGTCGACGCCGAAGCCGGTCGCCACCAGATGGTGCTGCGCCGCCGCGACGCCCGCGGCCTGGTTGCCGAGCGTGATGCCCCGGCGGCCGGCGAAGGAGGCTTCCGCGATCGCCGTGCGCGCCGATCCGCCTGCCGTCTCGCGGAGATCGGGGGCGTTCGCCGTCTGCGCCGCTGTGGTCTCGGTCCGGGTGCGGACGCTCGGCGCGGCGTTGTCGCCGAGGGCGACGACGTTGCCCTGGTTGGCGAGGGCGCCGGCGGCCTGGTTCACGGTCGCGATCCCGCCGCCGCCGCGGATCGCGTCCCGCGCGAGGGCGACGCCGCCGACGCCGTGGCCGACGCCGCGATAGACCGCGGCTTCCTCGGCCGCGGTCGCGCTCGCCTGGGCGAGCGCGGCGCCGGAGACGATGAGCGCGGGATCGGCCGCGATCCGGACCACGGTGTCGACCGCGATCCGTTCGCTCACCTGGCGGTCGTGGTGACGGGCCGTCGCGGCCGCGGTGGCGACCTCGCCCGCCGTCGCGGGTCCCGCGCCGAGCACACCGATCACCACCGCCACTGACAAACGCCGCCCGACCACGCACGTCCCTCTCTCGGCCGACCGGCGACAGCATGCCACGGCCCCCGCCGCCCGTCATCCCCTGGGCATCCCCTGGGCCGGCTCGTTTCGGCGCCGGAATGGGACTATCCTCCGCCCGCTCGACGACCAGGATGATCCGGTGGACCGACTTCCCCCTCCCGTGCGCGGCGTCCTCTGGATGGTCCTGGCCGCGCTCTGTTTCGCCGTGACGATCGGGCTCGTGAAGGCGCTGGCGGGCACCTACACGGTGTTCGAGATGATGCTCCACCGCCAGCTGCTCGGCACGCTATTCATGATGCCGTGGCTCCTGCGGATGGGTTTCGACGGGCTCCGGACGACGCGCTTTCGCTGGCATATCGCGCGCTCCTTTGTCACCTATGCCGCGATCTACGCGTCCTATCTCTCCGCCGTCCTGATCCCGCTCGCCGATTCGACCGCGCTCCAGTTCATCCTGCCGCTGTTCACGATCCTGTTCGCGACGCTCTTCCTCCACGAGTGGGTCGGGCGCCACCGCTGGGTCGCGACGCTGGTCGGCTTCGCCGGTGCGCTGGTGATCCTCCGGCCCGGCTTCGCCGAGATCAACGCCGGCATGCTGGTCGCGATCGCCGCCGCGGCGCTGTTCGGCGCGAGCGATGTCTCGACCCGTTATCTCGCGCGCGACGAGGGGACCAATTCGGTCGTCCTCTGGGGCTATCTGCCGCAATTGCCGCTCGCCGCCATCGCCGCGCTGCCCGACCTCAAGACGCCGGCGACGAACGACATCGGTCTGATCATCGCCTTCGCGCTCGCCGCCTTCCTCGCGCAGTGGTTTCTGACCAAGGCCTTCGCGACCGCCGATGCGACGCTCGTCTCGCCGGTCCTGTTCGTGCGCCTGCCCTTCGTGACGGTCATCGGCTACGTCTTCTTCGCCGAGCATCCCGATCCCTGGACCTGGATCGGCGCGGCGATCATCTTCGCGGGCACCTGGTACGCCGCGCGCCACGAGGCGGCGCATCATCGCGCGGCCGAACGCGGCGGCGCGACATGATCCGGCCCAAGGTCGTGCGCGTCGCGCTGGTCGCGCTCGTCTTTCTCGCCGCCGCACCGGTCGCCGCCGGCCTCGATCCGCGCTGCCACGTGCCCGATGCGCTGATCGCCGATCCGGTGCCGCTCCCCCGGTTCGCCGCCGCGCTCGCCCGCGGCGGGCCGGTCCGCATCGTCGCCATCGGCTCGTCGAGCACCTACGGGGCCGGCGCGAGCAGCCCGGCGCAAGCCTACCCCGCGCGCCTCGAGGCCGCGCTGCGGACGCACTATCCGGGCGTCGCGACCACGGTGCTAAACCGCGGCGTCAACGGCCATGAGGCGGGCGAGATGATCCGCCGCTTCGACCGCGACGTCCGCGACGAGCGGCCGGACCTCGTCCTCTGGCAGTTCGGCACCAACGCGGCGCTGAGCGGCGCGACGCCGGACGCGTTCCGCCGCACGGTCCGCGACGGCCTCGAACGGCTCGGCGATTTCGGCGTCGACGTCGTGGTCATCACGCCGCAATTCGCGCCCCGCTTCAACGAGGTCCCCAATCGCAAGGCGTTTCTCGACGCGATCGAGCGCGCGACGCGCCAGCACCGCGTCGGTGTGTTCGACCGCCACGCGATAATGCGGCACTGGGTCGACAGCGGGCAGATGAGTTTCGCCGCGATGCTGACGCCCGACGGTCTCCATCACAACGATCTCGGCTATGCCTGCTTCGCCGAGGCGCTCGCCGCCCAGCTCACGCGGCGGCCGGACAACCGGCCCCGACGCTGATCATCGCGGCCGGGAGAGCGCGGCGTCGACGCCGTTCTCGATCAGCCGCGCGAGCTGGCGGCCGATGCAGTCGTGGACCTGTCGCGCCACGCGGAGCTGGCCCTCGCGGTCCGTCTCGTTGAAGTGGAGCCGCCCGCTCTCGACCCAGTGGCGCATCAGGTCGTAGCGGCGGAATAGCGGCACGCCGTTCCGCTTGGCGACCTGTTCCATGTACTCCTGGTAGCGTTCGAGCCCGACCATCGCCTCGGACCGCGGGCTGAACTGCGGATCGACCAGGATCACGTCCGCGCCGCGGGCCTTGAGGAGCGTGATCGCGTGCTCGAGCGCCTCGCCGAAGCTCTCGAGGTCGACGTTCCGCGTCGCGTCGGTCGTGCCCGTCTGCCACACGACGAGGACCGGCCGCTCGGCGGCGGCGAGCGCCTTGATGACGGCCACCATGTCCTCCGCGGTCCGCCGCCGTTCCGCCGCGACCGAAGGCGCGAGGGTTGGAAAGCGCTCCCGCAGCGCCGCCACCGTGCGGGCGGGAAACGCGCCCTCCGGTCCGCCGACACCGGCGCCCGCGGTCGAGGCGGTGCCGACGAAGTGCACCCTGACCGCGCCACCCGACGCCACGGCCGCCGCGAGGTGGCGGAGCGGAAACTCGGTCTCGGAAAGCGCCGCCGGTGCCTCGCACGGCAGGGGCAGCGGATCGCCGCCGGCCGCCGGCCGGAGCGCGGCGAGCGTCGCGATGACGAGTACGGCGAGGGTGCGACGCATGGTCAGTCGGCGGCTCCCGGTGCCGCACGCGGCGCCCGGTCTGACTGCCGAGCGACCGCCTTGTGCTAGGCGAGAGCATAGGCCAGCGCGAACAGGATGGCGATCCCGGCGAGGCTCGCCCCAATCTGGGCGAGCGGCGAGCCGTCGATCTCAACCAGGAGGAAATGCGCCGTGAAGGACAGGAAGATGCTGGCGCAGAAGACGGCGAGCGATTCCTGGCCGCAGCGGATGAAGGGCGCGGTGATCCGCCAGCGCAGGAACCGCGCCTCGGGGCGCACCAGGATCACGACGAGATAGGCGATGGCGAGGAAGTGGAGGAGCCGGAGGACGTCGAGATTGGTCTTGTTGATCGGATAGATCACCCGTGCCAGCCAGTCCGGCACCGTCCAGGCGAGATGCGGGAACGTCCAGGTCGCGGTGATCCACGCCGCGAACAGGATCATGCCCGTGGCGCGCGCGACCGGCAGGTCCGGCTCGATCCGCCGCCACGGCCCGGGACGGCCATGCCAGGACGCGCACCAGGCGCCGAGCACGAACAGGAGCTGCCACGCGAACGGATTGAAGAACCACTCGCCGGACGGGAAGGCGGAAAGATTCAGCCGGAACACGTCGGCCGCGACATAGAGGACGAGCGCGGCCGCGAGCGTGGCGATGGACGCGCGCCGGATCGCGACCAGGACGAGGGGGAAGGCGAGGAGGAGGACGACATAGAGCGGCAGAACGTCCATGTTGGCCGGCCGAGACTTCAGGAGCAGGACCTCGATCAGGACCACGTGCGGCCGGTCGAGGAACTCGGCGATCCGCATCTCGTCGGCGAACAGCGGGTTCATGTAGCGCTCGGCGATCCACGCGATCTCGGCGGTATAGACGACGAAGAGGAGGATGTGCGTGGCATAGATCTGCCACACGCGACGCAGCACGCGGATCGTGGCCACGACCAGGCCGCGCCGGTCCAGCACCGCGGCATAGGCGAGCATCGCCGAGTAGCCGGAGAGGAATACGAATATCTCGGTCGCGTCCGAGAAGCCGTAGTTGCGGTTGGTCAGCCAGCTCGCGACGTTGTGCGGGATGTGGTTGAGAAAGATGAACACGAGCGCGAGGCCGCGGAAGAAATCGAGCCTCAGGTCGCGTCCGCGACCCGGCGTGCTCACCGGCCTCAGGGGTTCCACTGCCGCCCTCGTCCCACGACCGTTCCGGCTGCGCCCATTGACAGGCGAATCGCGTGTCCGGACACTCGACCCCGAGAAACGAATTCTAGCGGGGATCAGCCGTGCGGGTCGCCCTTCTTCGCGCCGTCCGCGCTCATGTCGCGGCATTCGCCACCGTGCTGGCCGCGGCATTTGCGACCGCGCTCGCCTTCGTCGCCCCGGCGCCGGCGGCCGAGCCCAAGGTGCTCAACGTCTACAACTGGACCGACTATGTCACCGAGGACGCGCTCGCCGCGTTCACGGCCGCGACCGGGATCCGGGTCAACTACGACGTCTATGATTCGAACGACGTGCTCGAGGCGAAGCTCCTCGCCGGCCGCTCCGGCTACGACCTCGTCTTCCCGTCGGCGACGCCCTTCTTCGCCCGCCACGTCGCGGCCGGGCTCTACCGCCCGCTCGACCGCGCCCGCATCCCCAATCTCGCCGGGATCGATCCGGCGGTGATGGCGCGGCTCGGCGCCGTCGATCCCGGCAACGCGCACGGCATCCCCTACATGATGGCCGGCACCGGCCTCGGCTACGACATCGAGCGCGTCAGGGCGCTCGTTCCCGATGCGCCGCTCGACAGTCTCGCGCTCCTGTTCGATCCCAAGATCGCCGCGCGCCTCGCCGGCTGCGGCATCGCGGTCCTCGACACCGCGGAGGAGGTGCTGCCCGCCGCGCTCGCTTATCTCGGGCGCGATCCGACCTCGACGTCGGTGGTCGATCTCGACCTCGCCGCCGAGGTCGTCCGGACGATCAGGCCGCATCTCCGCTATTTCCACTCCTCGCGCTACATCAACGACCTCGCGAGCGGGGCGATCTGCCTCGCCTTCGGCTATGCCGGCGATCTCGTCCAGGCGCGGACGCGGGCGCGCGAGGCGGCGGCGAGCCGGCGGATCGGCATCGCGCTGCCGCGCGAGGGCGCCGCGTTCAACATCGACGTGATGGCGATCCCGCGCGATGCGCCGCACCCGGAGAACGCCCACCGCTTCATCGACCACCTGCTCGAGCCCGCGACGATCGCCGCCGTGACGCGCAAGATCGGCTACGCCAACGCCGTGCCGGCGGCGCGCGCGCTGGTGCCTGCCGACATCCGCGACGATCCCGTGATCTACCCGCCGCCGGGGGCGAAGCTCTACACGATCCCGCTCGCGCCGGTTGCGTTCGAGCGCGCCCGCACCCGCGTCTGGTCGCGGCTCAAGACCGCGCGCTAGACCTTGCCCGCCGATCCCGTCCTCCGGCTCGCCGGCCTCGCCAAGTCCTTCGGCCGGGTCGTCGCGGTCGACGGCGTCGATCTCGCGGTGGGCGCGGGCGAGTTCTTCGCCATCCTCGGCGGCTCCGGCTCCGGCAAGACGACGCTCCTCCGCCTGATCGCCGGGCTCGAGCGCGCCGACGCCGGGCGGATCGAGATCGGCGGCATCGACATGACCGCCGTCCCCGCCCACGCCCGGCCGGTGAACATGGTGTTCCAGTCCTACGCCCTGTTCCCGCATCTCTCGGTCGCCGACAATATCGCCTACGGGCTCCGCCGCGACCGCCGGCCGGCCGACGAGATCGCGGCGCGGACGCGCGAGGCGATCCGGCTCGTCGATCTCGCCGGCCTCGCCGACCGCCGTCCCGACACGCTCTCGGGCGGGGAGCGCCAGCGCGTCGCGCTCGCGCGCGCGCTCGTCAAGGAGCCGCGCGTCCTTCTCCTCGACGAGCCGATGTCGGCGCTCGACCGGCGGCTCCGCGAACGCACGCGGGACGAGCTCGTCCAGCTGCAGCGGCGGGTCGGCATCACCTTCGTCATGGTCACCCACGACCAGGAGGAGGCGCTCGCGATGGCCTCGACGATCGCGGTGATGGCGGATGGCCGCATCGCGCAGTCGGGCCCGCCGCAGGCGATCTACCGGCGGCCGGCGTCCCGCTTCGTCGCGACCTTTCTCGGCGATGCCAATCTGTTCGAGGGCCGCGTCGAGGCGGCCGCCGACGGCGGCGTCCGGATCGCGCTGCCTGCGCTCGGCGCGCTCGTCACGGTCGCCGCCGCCGATGCGCCGCCGCCCGGTGCGGCCGTGACCGTCGTGGTCCGCCCCGAATCGCTCGCGCTCCTCGATGCCGGCGCGTCGGCCCCGGCGTCCGACACGATCCTCCGCGGCACGCTCGAGAGCGTCCGGTTCGAGGGCGCGCTC
>VGEU01000094.1 GCA_016869145.1 Alphaproteobacteria bacterium
GGCGTCGCTGCGTTCGCCGTGTCCGGCGCCGCACAGGCTCTCGCTCTCCAGCTCCATCAGCCGGGTCGCGGCGAAGCCGATCATCTCGCGCAGCAACGTCGCGTCGGAACCCTTCTCCAGCAGCGCGGGTGGCGGGTCAGAGCCGGATGCGGAGCTCGGCCCGATCGGGAGCGCCCCGGACCGCGCAGGGCTTGGGCCGGAAGCCGCGGTCGTAGCAGAGCCGGATCTCCTCGAGCCAGCCCTCGCGCGTGCGGTCGACCATCACATGCTCGCGCCGGAGCCCGAGGCGTCCGTTCGCGGCGACAACCGCCTCGCGCACCTCGCCCGCGGTCGGGCGCGGCGAGCGGCGGACGAGGGCCGCGAGATCGGGCTGGCGGAAGTCCTTCCACAGCTCCTCGATCTTGGCGAAATAGGCCTCGGGCGAGGAGAAGGCGCAGCTTCCGTGGCGCTGCCACTGGCCCTGCATCAACTCGACGCCCGGCACGGTGCAGAGGTGGTTCCGCACCAGCGCCGGCGGCAGCGGATCAGCGCGGCGGCAATTGCGCGGATGATCCTCCTTGGTCCGCGCCCCTTCCGATTGCGGCCACAGCCCATGCACCACGAAGCGGAACTTGTTGAGCCCGCACTGGATGCGGCTCCGCGCCTCGGTGCCGCTCTCGGCACAGTGCTCGGGCGACCACGACAGCGCGAGCATGTAGTAGTCGGTCTTCGCCTCGGTGTTGCGCCAGTCGAACGACTGCGACCGCGCCGCCGGGATGGATTGCGGCAACACGCACTGGTCGGCGGCGGCGACCGTCGCCGGCGCGAGCGTGAGCCCGAGCGTGAGCGTGAGCGTAAGCCTGGCGATCGCGGCGAGACGCTGGTGGCGGCCCATCGCGCTACTCCGCCGCGACCTTGTAGGTGGCATCGGGCTTCGCCGCGCGACGCAGCGCCTCCTCGTCGGCACGCTGGCGCTCGAAGGTGCGGAACGCCTGGTCCTTGCCGGGCAGATACTGGTCGGGCCAGGCCTGCGCCTCGTAGCCATAGGCCGCCGCCGCGTGCTGGGTGAAATACGGGTTCCAGAGATGCGGGCGGGCGAGCGCGACGAGATCGGCGCGGCCCGAGGCGACGATGGTGTTGACCTGGTCCCAGGTCGTGATGTTGCCGACCGCGACGGTCGCGATTCCGCCCTCGTTGCGGACGGCCTCCGCGAACGGGGTCTGGAACATGCGGCCATAGGCGGGTTTGCCCTCCGGCACGGTCTGGCCGGTCGAGACATCGATGAGATCGACGCCCGAGCGCGCGAACGCGCGCGCGATCTCGACCGCGTCGGTCTCCGTCGTGCCGCCGTCGAGCCAGTCGGTCGCCGAGATGCGGACCGAGAGCGGCTTCGCCGCCGGCCAGGCTCGCCGCACCGCCTCGATGACGCGGAGCGGGAAGCGGAGCCGGTTCGCGAGCGGGCCGCCATAGGAATCCGTGCGCTTGTTGGTGAGCGGCGACAGGAAGCTCGCGAGCAGATAGCCGTGCGCGGCGTGCACCTCGACCATGTCGAAGCCGGCGCGGTGCGCGCGCTCCGTCGCCTGGACATAGTCCGCGACCACGCACGCCATGTCCGCCTCGGTCATCTCCCGCGGCAACTGCGAGTGCTTGAAATAGGGCAGCGGCGACGCCGATAGGATCGGCCAGTTGCCGGCGTCGAGCGGCTGGTCGATCCCCTGCCACATCAGCCGCGTCGAGCCTTTGCGCCCGGCATGGCCGAGCTGGAGGCACATCTTGGCCGCGGCATTGGCGTGGACGAAATCGACGATCCGCTTCCACGCCGCCTCGTGCGCATCCGAATACATGCCGGCGCAGCCGGGCGTGATGCGGGCCTCGGCCGAGACGTCGGTCATCTCGGTGAACAAGAGGCCGGCGCCGCCCATGGCGCGGCTTCCGTAATGGACGAGATGCCAGTCGTCGGGAACGCCGTCGGTCGCCGAATACTGGCACATCGGCGACACGACCACGCGGTTGGCAACCACCATGTCGCGGAGCCGGAAGGGGGTGAACATCGGCGGCGGCGGCGATGCGGTCGGGAGGTCGAAGCCCTGGGTCGCCTTGACGTGGCCGGCGAACCAGCGGTCGACGCCGGCGACGAAGGCGCCGTCACGGAGCCGGAGATTCTCGTAGGTGATCTGACGCGAGCGCGACAGGAGGCTGAACGCGAACTGCGTCGGCTCCATCTTCCAGAACCGCTCGACATGCTCGAACCAGGCGAGCGAGACCTCGGCCGCGTGCTGGATCCGTTCGACCTCGTCGTGGCGCGTCGCGTCATAGTGATGGAGCGCGGCGGCGACCGAGCCCTTGGCCTCGAACGCCTCGTAGAGCGCGATCGCATCCTCCATCGCGAGCTTGGTGCCGGACCCGATCGAGAAATGCGCCGTGTGCGCGGCATCGCCCACCAGCACGATGTTCTCATGCACCCAGGACTTGCAGCGGATGGTCGGGAAATTCCGCCACAGCAAGCGGTTGGTGATCAGGCGATGACGCTCGAGCTCGGGCGCGATCAGGGTCTCGAGATAGGCGACGGTCTCGGCCTCGCTTGCGCCGGCGAGCCCCGCCTTCTCCCACGCCTCGGCGGTCGTCTCGAAGATCCAGCTCGAGTGCTCCTTGTTGTACTGGTAGGCATGCACGTTCCAGATGCCGTGCGCGTTCTCGCGGAAGACGAACGTGAACGCGGGCAACGGCTTGGTCGAGCCGAGCCAGACGAACTTGTTGGGGCGGACATCGACCATCGGCTTGAACGAAGACCGGAACCGCTCGCGGATCGCCGAGTTGATGCCATCGGCGGCGAGCACGAGATCGGCATCGCGGTGGCGGTCGATGTCGGCGATTTCGGTCTCGAAACGGAGATCGACGCCGAGCTCGCGGCAGCGCGCCTGGAGGAGGAGAAGAAGCGTCTTCCGCGCCAGCCCGCAGAACCCGTGCCCGCTCGAGCGCACCACCGTCCCGCGATAATGGATGTCGATGTCGTCCCAGTAGGCGAAATTGGCGCGGATCGCGTCATAGGACGGCGCGTCGTAGTTGCGGCAATGACCCAGCGTCTCGGCCGAGAACACCACGCCGAAGCCGAACGTGTCGTCGGGGCGGTTGCGCTCGAACACGGTGATGCACCGGCGCGGATCGGCCTTCTTCATCAGGAGCGCGAAATAGAGCCCGGCCGGCCCACCGCCGATGATGTCGATCTTCATCGTCGCCCACCCCGATCATCGTCTCGTCCGAAATTATTTTAAGTCTAAACCAATTCCTGGATGCGGTCAAACGGCGCGACCCGCGCGCCGGAGCGGCTATAGTAGCGACCGTGTTCCGTCCGACCGAACGAGGGAGACCGCACTTGGCCGGCATCAAGAGGATGGAGACCGACATCGCGATCATCGGCGCGGGCGGCGCCGGCATGGCGGCCGGCATCGAGGCGCGCGAGGCGGGCGCCCGCACGATCGCCTTCGAGCAGGCGGCCGCGCCGGGCGGCGCCGCGATCATCTCGGGTGGCGGCTGCCTGATCGTCGGCTCGCCGTTGCAGAAGAGCCAGGGAATCCACGACACGCCCGATCTCGCGTTCAAGGACTGGATGGACTGGGGCGGCCCGTCCGCGGATGCGGTGTGGGCGCGCTATTACATCGAGCACACGCGCGACGATCTCTATTTCTGGGCCGAGCGGCTCGGCGTGCGCTGGGTCGACATGAAGCCGCAGGAGGGCAACTCGGTCCTGCGCTGGACGCGCCCGGAGCGGAACGGGCTCGGGCTGATGACGAAGCTGATCGAGGCCTACCGCGCCAAGGGCGGCGCGCTCGCGCTCGAGGCCGAGATCACCGCGCTTCGCCGCGACAATGACCGCGTGGTCGGGCTCGAGGGCATCGACCGCAAGTCGGGCGAGCGCTTCGAGGTCGCGGCGCGCACCGTCCTCGTCGCCTCGGGCGGCTTCAACTCGAACCTCGACATGGTGCTCGAGGTGCGGCCCGATCTCCGCAACGACCGCATCATGGAGGGCTCGGGCCGCGGCTCGACCGGGATCGGCCATCGGCTGGTGCGCGAGGCGGGCGGCTATCTCACCCATATGGATCATGTCTGGTTCTACGTCTACGCGACGCCCGACTACCGCGACCCGGGCCAGCGGCGCGGCCTCGTGTTCCGCCAGGCGCCGGGCTATATCTGGGTCAACCAGCAGGGAAGGCGCTTCCACAACGAGGCGCTGTCGGGCGGCAACTCGGCGAGCCCGGCGCTCCTCGCGCAGACGCCGCGCCACGCCTGGGCGATCCTCGACCGGCCGATGACCGCGACCCTCGAGATCGCCGATCCCTATTACCGCGACGGCGACAAGGTGGTCCGCGCCAAGGTCGAGGAGCTTCTCGACAACTCGCCCTTCATCAGGAAGGCGGCGACGCTCGCCGCGCTCGCCGAGGCGATCGGCGTCGATCGCTCCGTTTTCCTCGCCGAGATCGAGCGCTACAACGCCACGTTCGCGACAGGTCTCCGCAACGAGCCCGCGTTCGGCAAGCCGCTCGCCGCGTCGAAGCCGTTCGACACCGCGCCCTATTACGCGATCCAGATCTTTCCGCTGGCGCGGAAGAATTTCGGCGGGGTCAAGACCGACCTCCGCTGCCGCGTGCTCGACAAGCACTTCGAGCCGATCCCCGGGCTCTACGCCGCGGGCGAGGTCGCGGGCATGGCGGGCGGGCACATCAACGGCCGCGCCGGTCTCGAGGGCACGATGCTGGGGCCCGCGATCTTCTCCGGCCGCGTCGCCGGCGGCTGGGCCGCGCACGAGGCAGGCTTCGGCGCCGGCTTCAAGGGCTCGCCCAACCGGTCGTGAGGGAAGCGATCACTCCGGCGCGATGCGGAGGATGCGGTCGTCGCCCTCGCGCACGGTGCCGCGGCCGTCGCGGTTCGAGGTGAGCACGTAGAGCGCGCTATCGGGTCCGACGATCGCATCGCGGATGCGGCCATAGCGGCCCTCGGTGCCGCCGTCGGCGAACCAGCGCTCGATCTCCCGGGCGCGCCACTCGGGCCCGTTGCGCTCGAACTCGATCCGCACCAATGCCTCGCTCGAGAGCGTCGCGATATAGAGCGCGCCGCGCCAGAACGTCATCCCGCTCGGCGGCGTCGTGATGTCGTTCCACGAGATGATCGGATCGACGAATTGCTGCACCTTGGGCGCGCCGACCGCGAGCGGCCAGCCGTAATTGCGCCCGGGCTGGATGACGTTGACCTCGTCGTGACCGAACAGCAGGAACTCGCCCGACGGGCCGTGCTCGGCGGCGAACAGCTCGCGCGTCTCGGGATGCCAGGCGAGGCTCTGCACGTTGCGATGGCCGAGCGTGTAGACGGGCGTGCCCGGGAACAGGTTGGTCGGCGGTATGCCGCCCTCGGCGTTGATGCGGAGGATCTTGCCGCCGAGATTCTTCGCATCCTGCGCGATGCCGGCATCGCAGGTGCGCCGGTCCCGATATAGAGGAGACCGTCTGGGCCGAAGGCGATCCGCCCGCCATTGTGGTTGGCGGCGCCGGGGATCGCGTTGACGAGGACGGGGTCGAGCTTCGCCTGGTTGCCCTCGAGACGGAAGCGGGCGACCCGGTTGAGACGCGCGCCGCGCTCGGCGACTGTGTACATCGCATAGACGAACGGCTCGGCGGGAAAGCGCGGGTGGACGGCGAGACCGAGGAGCCCGCCCTCGCCGCCGCGCGCGACCTCGAGCCGGAGCACCGTCTCCGGCATCAGCCGGCCGTTGACGATGAGCCGGATGCGGCCCGGCCGCTCGCTCACCAGCGCGCGTCCGTCGGGCAGGAACACGAGCGACCACGGCGCCTCGAGCCCGTCGACCCAGGTCTTCACCGTGTGGTTGCGCGGCTCCGGCACGAAGCGCTCGTTCATGAGCTGAGGGGCGGCGCCCTGGAGCGGCTCGGCACGCGGCAGAGCGATCCCGCCGAGCGTTGAGACAAAGGCGAAGAGCGCAAGGAACGAACGCATCAGGCGGAGGCTCCGTAGAGGATCGCGACGTGGTGGCCGGGGGGAGCGGCCCGATGGTGCCCGGCACGATTCGCTGCTACCCTCGTCATGGTTACCGATCCCTGAACGAGCAGGTCATCGCTCATGGCTGCCGCGAGCCGGCCGGATGCATCCCCGGCGGGTGCCGCCCGGGACGACGCCCGGCATTATACCGGGCTTTTGCCGTCGCAGACGATACGCGAACTGATCCGCGCCGGTGAGATCGCGGCGGCCGTTCCGATCGCCGACGACCAGGTCCAGCCCGCGAGCCTCGACCTCCGCCTCGGCACGACGGCCTATCGGGTGCAGGCGAGCTTCCTCCCCGGCCGCAACGCGACCGTGGCGGCGAAGATCCACGCCTTCGAGATGCACCAGATCGACCTCACCGCCGGCGCCGTGCTCGAGCGCGGCTGCGTCTACATCGTGCCGCTCCTCGAATCGGTCCGCCTCGGCCCCGCGATCGGCGCGACGGCCAACCCGAAGAGCTCGACCGGCCGGCTCGACGTCTTCACCCGCGTGATAACCGATCAGGCGACACAGTTCGACGTCGTGCGCCGCGGCTATGAGGGGCCGCTCTATGCCGAGATCTCGCCCTCGACCTTCTCGGTCGCGGTGCGCGCGGGCTCGCGGCTCAACCAGCTCCGGCTGCGGCGCGGCACGGCGGGCGCGGCCGGCGACCAACTCCTACGCCTCCACGATCGCGCGCCGCTGGTCGACGTCGCGCTCGATCGCCAGGAGGTGCGCGACCACGCGAGCCTCGCGCTCCACCTCGATCTCGAGGGCGTGCCGGGCGCCGGCATCGTCGGTTTCCGGGCGAAGAGACACGCCGCCGTCGTCGACATCGACCGCGTCGGCCACTACGACCCGGCCGCGTTCTGGGAACCGATCGCGGCGCCGGCACCGCGCGGCATCATCCTCAACCCGGGCGATTTCACCATCCTCGCGACGCGCGAAGCCGTCACCGTGCCGCCCGACCACGCCGCCGAGATGGTCGCCTACGACACTCTGGTCGGCGAGTTCCGCGTCCACTATGCGGGCTTCTTCGATCCCGGCTTCGGCCACGCCGAGAGCGGCGGCGCGGGCAGCCGCGCCGTCCTCGAGGTGCGCTCGCACGAGGTGCCGTTCCTGCTCGAGCACGGCCAGCTCATCGGCCGGCTGCGCTACGAGCGGCTGACCGATGTGCCCGACCGGCTCTATGGCCGCGGCATCGGCTCGTCCTACCAGGGCCAGGGCCTCGCGCTCGGCAAGCAGTTCCGGCGCGGGGCCGCATGACATGAGACGCGCCGCCGCCCCGGCCGCGCTCCTCCTCGCCGCCGCTCTCGCCGCCGCTGTTGCCGCCACTGTTGCCGCGCTGGCGCCGGCGCGGGCGTCGGAGCCCGACGAGATCGCCTTCGCGATCTGGCGCGGCGACAGCCGCATCGGCATCCACCGCCTCGCGTTCCGCCTCGATGGCGACACCACGATCGTCGAGACCAGCATCGACATCGAGGTGAAGGTGCTCTTCATCACCGCCCACCGGCACAGCCAGCGGCGGACCGAGACCTGGAAGGCCGATCGCCTCCTCGCCTATGACGGGCGCACCGACGACAACGGCACGATCACCACGGTGACGGTCCGGCGCACCGAGGCCGGGCTCGCGGTCGAAGGGCCGGCCGGTCGCGCCATGGTCGCGGCCGACACGCTTCTCGCCAGCTGGTGGCCCGAGGCGACCGTGCGCCAGGGCCGGCTGATCGATGCCGGCGACGGCGCGATCCTCGACGTCCGCATCGAGGACCGCGGCGAGGACGCGATCGAGGCCGGCGGCCGAACCATCCGCGCCCGCCGCTTCCACGTCACCGGCGGCACCGAGCGCGAGGTGTGGTACGACGCGGCGGACGGGACCTGGGCGCAGCTCGCCTTCGCCGGGCGCGATGGCTCGCGCATCGTCTATCGCCGGCTGCCCTGACCCGTCCTCGCGTGAACCCTCAACCCGCGTTCGAGACCCGAACGGCTTCGACGACGACCACGACGACGACGACCACGACGACGACGATCATGGCCGAGAGGACAGAGCCCATGGAGACGATCCCGCGCACGGCCCGCGACCGGAGTGCCCATGGCAGCGTCTGGTCCGACCTCCAGGGCGTCGCGTTCACCCAGGGCTATGTCGCGGTCGAGGGCATCCGCACCCGCTATCTCCGCGCCGGCACGCCCGGCCGCCCGGCGCTGATCTTCCTCCACGGCACCGGCGGCCACGCCGAGGCCTATTGCCGGAACCTCGCGGCGCACGCCCTGCACTTCGACACCTTCTCGATCGACATGCTCGGCCACGGCTACACCGACAAGCCGGACTACGACTACACCGTCCCCCTCTATGTGCGCCACGTCGCGGGCTTCATGGACGCGATGGGTCTCCCGCGCGCGTCGCTGTCGGGGGAATCGCTCGGCGGCTGGGTCGCCTCGCACTTCGCCGTCACCCATCGCGACCGCACCGAGCAGCTCGTCCTCAACACGGCCGGCGGCGACCGCATCGACCCGGTCGCGCTCGAGAAGGTGCGCCAGTCGACGCTCGCCGCCGTCGACGAGGCGAACTGGGACAAGGTCAAGGCGCGGCTGCAATGGCTGATGTTCGACGGCACGGACGTCCACGACGACCTGGTCGCGAGCCGGCTCCGCATCTACCGCGACCCCGCGATGCGGACCGGCATCCGCCGCATCGTCTCGATGCACGTGCCCGAGGCGCGCCAGCGCTTCGCGCTGACGCCGGCGCAGTGGGGCTCGATCACGGCGCCGACGCTCGTCTTGTGGACCTCGCACGACCCGACGGCGAAGGTCGAGGTCGGCCGCGCGCTCGCCGACATGATCCCGGGCGCCCGCTTCGTCGTCATGCAGGATTGCGGCCACTGGCCGCAGTTCGAGGACGCGGCGACGTTCAACCGCGTCCACCTTGATTTCCTACTCGGCCGCGGCTGAGCCGCGGCGCGGGGACTTCCTGCTCGGCCGCGGCTGAGCCGCGGCGCGGGCTACTCCGCCGCCTGGCGCATCGCGCCGCCGGCCGGCCACGGCCAATAGGCCCAGCCGAGCCCGACCTTGGCGTGGTGCGAGGGGAAGTACTCGACGACCTTGGCCACGCGGTTGCACGCCGCGGCGACCGAGATCCAGGCGCGGATCTCGCCGGTGCCGCTCCGCATGGTGTCGGAATCGAAGGTGAACAGGTTCTTGAGCGCGTCCGCCTCGTTCCGCTCCAGCCGCTCGAGCACCCAGCGGTCGAGCGGCTCGTCGATCCAGCCGGCGCGCGGCCCGATCGGATCATGCGACAGCCCGCCCGAGGCATAGATCGCGACCCGGCCGGGGAACGCGTCGACGATCTCGCGGAGCGCGATCCCGAGGTCGTAGCAGCGCGCCGCCGACGGCATCGGCGGAAAATACTCGTTCATGAAGATCGGCACGATCGGGATGTCGTAGTTGGGCATCAGCTTGGGCGCGGGATAGATCACGGCGTGGCTGACGCCGCGGTCGGGCCGGCCGAGCGGGCGCATCTTGGCGTTCGAGGCCGGATCGAAATTGCGCTTGATCAGCCCGCGCAGGATGTGCTTGGCGAGATCGGTGTGCACCGGGATCGAGACGCGCGAGCGCTCCGGCGGCTCGTTGCAATAGGTCGGCACCGTCGAGCCCCACACGGAATCGCCGGTGAAGACGCTGAAGGCAGGAATGTTGCTCTCGTCGAACATGTCGCCCTGGTCGTCGCCGAGGATGACGAGCGCGTCGGGCTTGAACGCCTCGAGCTCGCGCCGGAGCGTGGCGAACGCCTTTTCGGAGCGGTCGATCTGATGGCGGATCGCGTCGGGCGTCTCGTTCTTGGCGGTATGCGGCTGCGAGCCCTTCATGTAGTCCGGGATCGCGGCATAGACGGTCGGCCACACCTCGGGCGGGCAGAACAGCGCCGGCGCGTGCGAGGAGGCGATACCGAGTCCGAGCATGGCGGGTTCCTTCCTGAGGTCTATTTGGCCTGAGATCTATTCGGCCTCAGATCTATTCGGCCGCGGCGGGAATCGTGCCGGTGGTCTTCGGCGGCAGCCGGCGCGCCTCCTCCTCGCACATCCGGCGCCACGCGGTGATCGAGACGTCGGGGCGGAACAGGCGCTCCGGATGCGTGTCGGGCATCAGCTTGACGACACGGAGATCCTGGTTGTTGAAGCCGTAGTGATGGACCCACAGGATGTAGGTCCAGTAGCGCAGATGGAAAAGGGCGCGCTTGAGCGCGCCGCCCCAGGTCACGGCGAGCACGAGATAGCGGTAGGTGTTGCGCGTCGCGGGCACGTACCACTCGTAATGGGTCCAGTCGGCGCTGTCGGGCTGCACGACGCGGAGCGTGCCGGGCAGGCGCACCGACACCGGGTGCTTGTTCGATCCCTGCGCCACCGACTTGGCACGGCGCTGGAAGAGGTTGAACCGCGGCCAGCGCCCGAGCCCGGGATAGTCGTCGTCGGCGTGCACCTCCATTTGCGCCCGCGTCAGCCACTTGCCGTCGGGCGAGCGGACGATCTCGGTGACGTTCCAGCCCGACATGCGCTTGAAGAACACCCACCATGCGGTGCGATGCAGGAACTTGCCGTGCGATTCGTCGAAGCCGTTCTCGGTCGCATAGCGCCAATTGCCCTCGACCTTGCGCAACAGCGGCACGATGATCGCGTCGGCGCGGAGGAGCTCCTCGGGGATGTCGTCCTCGACCGGCACCGGCTCGCCGTCGCCGGTCCACACCCAGACCAGCCCGGCGCGCTCCTCGACCGGGAAACGCCGCACCGAGACCTTGCCGACGATGGGCGAGTCCGGACCGTCGGTGAGCGCCGCGACCAGCGCGCCCGAGCGGAGATCGAACGTCCAGCCGTGATAGACGCAGGAGATCGTGTGCTCAAACTCGCACCGCCCCTCGGACAGCGGGATGCGCCGATGCGGGCAGACATCCTCGAGCGCATAGGCGCGGCCGCCGCTCCGCACCATCACCATGTCGCGGCCGGCGATGCGGACGGCCTGAGGCTTCGATCCCAGCTTCGGCGACGCCATCGCCGGATACCAATACTCGGTGAAGCCCTCGGCCGCCTGGCAGTAGCGTTCCCAGCGGTCGATGCCGCGCCCCGGTTCAGCCATCGTCGTAGCCTCTACGCCAGTCCGACCTCGTCGAGCCCCCGCGTACACGTATCGATGATCGCATACACGAGTGAACGGGCATAGCGTCGCATCCGGGCGATCTCGACCGTTCCCATGCCGTGGCGCGGCCGGTCGCCCGGCGGCAGGGCCTCGGGAGACATTTGCGCCGGCAGGCCGAAGCGCGCGGTCGGGATGCCGTGGGCGCGCAGGATCACCGCCTCGGTCTGGCCGCTCGTCTCGAGGAACGGGTGGTGGCGCTCGCCCTCCGCGTCCTCGTAGCCGCGGATGCAGGACTGGATGATCCAGTTGCGCGGATCGGTGGTCTGGCCGGGGATCGCGACCGTCATCGCGCAGTCGAGTGCGAGCCCCGGATTCGCCGCCTCGATCGCGCGGAGCGCGGCGTTGAGCTCGCGCTCGGCCTGCATCGGGCTGGTGCGCGGGCTGATGCGGAGATCGACATAAAGATCGCACGCCGCCGGTGTGAACGCGGGCTTGTGCGGCCAGCCGCCCTGGATCGCGCCGATCGCGCCCTGCGGCGCGACGAGCCCGTCGGTGTGCCGGCGCGCATACGCGCCGAACCAACGCTCGAGCGCGGTGATGACCGGCGCCGCCTCGACGATCGGGTTCCGGTACTGGAGCACGTGGCGGCGGCCGACATAGGCTTGCGTGCCGCGTACGCGAATGCGGAACCAGGCGAGGCCGACCTCCTCCCAGGCGATGCGGTAGCCGGGCTTGGCGATCACCGCGAAATCGCCCCGCACGCCGTGGCGCAGCAGGAACTCGCAGCCGACGCAGTGGCCGATATTGTGGCGGATCGAACCGGCCGGCGCCTTGGCCGGCGCGCCGCCGGCGCCGAAGGCGAGCGTGACGGGCCCGGTCAGCCTGGCGCCCGATCGCGCGACCGCATGAACGGCCGCGATCAGCGCGGTGATGTGCGCCTTGGGGTTGTCGGCGGAGAGCCCGACGAGCGTGCCCGGCCCGATCTCGGCGACCGGGCGCATGTGCGACGGGATCGCGTCGCCGACCCACGGCAGCTCGTCCTCCGGCCGGCCCGAGAACGGGCTGTCGAGCGGCGCGAAGAGAAGGAGCGACGGCCCATCGCCGCGGCCGAGCCGGCCGATCGCGTTCGCCGACTGCGCATCGATGTCCTGCACCGCGGCCTCGAAGCCGCATTCGGCCATGATCCGCGCCACGAGCGCCGCCATCGCGCGTTCCTCGCCATAGGGGCTCGGCGTCTCGACCATGCGGCGCAGCCGGTCGATCATCCACGCCTCGTCGATCGCCGCACGCGCGCACTCGACCCACAGCCGGCGTTCCGGCGCGAGCGGCAGCGGGATCGTCTCGACGGCGGCTATGGCCTCGTCTTTCGGCATGCGGCAAACTCTGGCGCAGAAGGCACCGAGAGGCAAGCCGACCCCCTGGTTGGAGCACCGCATGGCCGACACGCCGCCCGATCTCACCCCCTATATCGAGGCGACCGCGCGCCTCCTTGGCCTGGCGATCGAGCCGTTGTGGAGGCCGGGCGTCGTCCGCCATCTCGACAATTTCCGCCGCCTCGCCGAGGCGGTCGACCGGCCGGGCGAGGTGCTTCCCGACGACCCGGCCGCGGTCTACCGGCCATGACCGACGACGCGCGCGCGATCGCCGCCGCGGTGCGCGGACGGCGCATAACCGCCGAGGCGGTGTTGACCAATGCGCTCGCGCGGATCGCGGCGGTCGAGCCCAAGGTCGCGGCGTTCAACGCGGTCATGACGGAGGAGGCGCGTGCGGCCGCGCGCGCGGTCGACCGTGCGGTCGCCGCCGGTCGCGACCCGGGCCCGCTCGCCGGGGTGCCGTTCGCGGTCAAGGCGCTGTTCGACGTCGCCGGGCGCCCGACGCACGCCGGCTCCAAGATCCGGCTCGATGCGCCGCCCGCGACCGCGGACGCGACCGCGATCGCGCGCCTCGTGGCGGCGGGTGCGGTCCTCGTCGGCGTCCTCAACATGGACGAGTTCGCCTTCGGCTTCACCACCGAGAACGCCCATCACGGCACAACGCGCAATCCGCACGACCTCGCGCGCGTCTCGGGCGGCTCGTCCGGCGGCTCGGCCGCGGCGGTCGCCGCCGGCGCGGTGCCGATCGCGCTCGGCTCGGACACCAACGGCTCGGTTCGCGTGCCGGCCGCGCTCTGCGGCACGTTCGGTCTCAAACCGACCTATGGGCGCGTGCCGCGTGCCGGCGTCGCGCCGCTCGCCTGGAGCTTCGACCATGTCGGATGGTTCGCGCGCTCGGCCGGCGACTGCGCGCTCCTCCTCGATGTCGCGCAAGGATCCGATCCGCGCGATCCCGCCGCCGCGCCGGGCCCGCACCCGGCGGTGACGCCCGCGCTC
>VGEU01000095.1 GCA_016869145.1 Alphaproteobacteria bacterium
CGTGCCCTCGCCCGCGATCCGCCGCCCGGCTGGGACGGCGTCACGGATCTCACCCGCAAATAGGCCGGCATCGGGCGAGGATCGCGACCACGTGGTCGCGGACGCCGATGATCGCGGCGGCGGTCGAGCGCGCCGACACCATCGTCGCGCCGTCGCCGATCAGCGACCGAGGAAGACAGGTTTCTTCTTCTCCATGAAGGCGCGGCGGGCGTTCCGGTAGTCCTCGCTGTCCGAGCAGGCCTCGATCACCCGCTCGCACAGCGCATCGTCGCGCAGCGCACGGTCGTTCAGGATCTCGCCCACGATCACCTTGGCGGCCTTGACCGAGAGCGGCGCGTTCTCGGCGATCGTCTCGGCGGTCGCCTTGACATGCGCCTCGAGCGAGGCCTTGGGCAGCATCTTGTTGAGGAAGCCCATCTGGCAGGCCTCCGTCGCGTCGAAGCGGCGGCCGGTATAGAGGAATTCCTTGGCGAAGGCCGGGCCGACGAGCTCGACCAGATAGCGCGTGAAGTCGACGCGATAACCGATCCCGAGCTTCGCCGCAGGCACCGAGAACAGCGCATCGTCGGCCGCGAAGCGGAGATCGCAGCACGCCGCCAGCGCGACGCCGCCGCCGAAGCAATAGCCGTGGATCATCGCGACCGTCGGCTTCTGGACGTTGCGGATGATCTGGAACATCCGCATCGAGACGTCCTGGTACTCCTTGGCCGCGGCGGCGCTGTTGCGCTTCTCCTCGAACTCGGAGATGTCGGCGCCGGAGACGAAGGCCTTGTCGCCCGCGCCGGTGACCACGAGGACGCGCTCGGTATCGCTCCGCGCGAACGCATCGACGATCTCATAGGCCTTGACCGACATGTCGAGCGAGATGGCGTTGCGCTTCTCCGGCTGATTGTAGACGAGCCAGCGGATGCCACCGTCGAGCCGGGTCTGGATCTTTTCGGTCATGGCGTTCCTGGTCCTCGGTCGGTCAGAGCGTCTTCTCGGCACGAAGCGTGGCGATGTCGGCCGGCGAATAGCCGAGCCAGGCGAGAATCTGGTCGGAGTGCTCGCCCATCTCGGGCGCAGCGACGGCGAGGCTGCTTCCGGTGCGCGACAGCGTGACCGGCTGGCCGTTGATGGTGATCGGGCCGAGCGCGGCCGAGGTCACGGTCCGGGCGATGCCGAGATGGCGGACCTGCGGGTCGGCGAAGGTCTGGTCGATCGAGTAGATCGGCCCGCACGGGATGCCCGCCTCGTTGAGGACATCGATCCAATCCGCGCTCGTCCGCGCGACCGTGATCGCCTCGATGATCTCGTTGATGCGGGCCCGGTTCTCGCGCCGGGCGAGGGGCGTCGCGAAATCGGGATGGTCGAAGATGTCGAGCTTCATCGCGGTGCAGAAGCGCTTCCACATCGCGGGCGTCGGCGCGATGTTGATGTAGCCGTCCTTGGTCTTGAAGCGCCCGGTCGGAACGCCGGTCGGATGGTCGTTGCCGACCTGCGCGGGGAGATCCTGATTCATCAGCCAGCGCGCGGCCTGGAAGTCGAGCATGAAGATCTGCGCCTCGAGGAGCGAGGTGTGGACCCACTGACCGACACCCGATCGCTCGCGCTCGAGCAGAGCGGTCAGCGTGCCGATCGCGGCGAACAGCCCGGCCGTCAGGTCGGCGATCGGGATGCCGACCCGCATCGGTCCGCGTCCCGGCTCGCCGGTGATCGACATCAACCCGCCGAGGCCCTGCGCGATCTGATCGACGCCCGGCCGGTCGACATAGGGCCCGTCCTGGCCGAAGCCCGAGATGCTGGTGTAGACGAGACGCGGGTTCACGGTCTTGAGCGCGTCGTAATCGATTCCGAGCCGGGTCTTGACGTCGGGGCGATAGTTCTCGACCAGCACGTCGGCGCGTTCGACCAGCCGTTTCATGACCTCGATCCCGCGCGGGCTCTTGAGATTGAGGGTGATGCTCCGCTTGTTGCGGTGGAGATTCTGGAAGTCGGGATCGTGGCGGGCGGCGAAGTCGGCCGGATTACCGCCCTCGCCGGCCTCCGGCATCTCGATCTTGATGACGTTGGCGCCCCAGTCGGCGAGCTGGCGGACACAGGTCGGGCCCGAGCGCACGCGCGTCAGATCGAGCACGGTGAAGCGCTGGAGGGCGGTCGAAGCGGGCTGGAAGCTCATGCGGACATCCCGGAGAGGCCGGCGTTGCCGTTCGCCGGCGGTGCCATCGATGACAGGAAAGGCCTGGCGCGCCGAGTGTGTGCAGCGCCGTCGCCCGCGTCAAGCGACGCCGAGCGGCGGCCAAGGTTGCGATCCGCGGCCGATCCCTGGGCCGCCACCGGTGACGACCGCATCGCGGCCCGAGACGCCGCGTTTGACCGCGGCCTCCCCCGCGTTCAGTCGAGATAGTCGGCGAGGTCGACCTTGCCCCAGTCACGCGGCCAGGCACGCTCGAAATCGGCGACGTTGAGCCGGCTCTTGATCGTCGCGTCGATCGCCATCTTGCCGGCCAAGCGGTTGAACGGATCGCCCGGGATCGGGGTCGCCGACGGATCGCCGGGATGGCCGCGCGTCCGCGGCACGATGAACACGTCGCGCCCCGGATCGGCGCGGAGTGTGATCGCGTGATAGACCGCGCCCGGATCGGCGATGTCGGTGTCCGCCGACACGGCGACCGCGAGCTTCGCGTTGTTGTAGGGCGTCGACATCAGCGCCATCAGCGCGTCCGCGATCACGCCGTCACGCGGTACGCCCGCGATCTGCAGGATGCACGACATCGCGCCGCCCCAGGTTGGGAACATCACGTCCTTCACCGCGACGCCCATCTCGACAAGGCGGTTGTAGAGGATCGCCTCGTGGCAGAGCCGCGGCAACGGCTGGTGATCGGTCTCGGGCACGGTCTGCACGGCGCGGTAGATCGGCCGATCCTTCCGCATCGTGACGGCGGTGAAGCGCACCGCCGGCTGCGGCGCCTTGGCCGGGATCCCGTACATCATCGGGCTGGGACCGCAGTCGTGCATCTCGATCTGGTCGAGGAGCACATAACCCTCGACCACGATCTCTGCGACCGCCGGCACCATCAGGTCGATCGTCTCGCACGGCACCAGCTCGACGTCCTGGTTCATGATGGTGCCGAACATCTCGACCTCGCCCCAGGAGTCCATGTGGACCCCGGCGTAGTTCGCCATGATCTCGTAGGCCGGCGGCACGCCGATCACGAAGGCGATCGGCACCTCGCGAATCCCGCGCGCCTTGTACTTCTCGAAGATGACCGTGGTGTCGCGCGACACGAACAGGCTGAACCCGCTCGTCGGCCCGGTGAAGGTCGTGAGCGCGTTCATCGTGTTGTAGCGACCGCTGTCGGGGTCCTTGACCCAGTTCATGCACGTCATCATCGGATCGGCGTTGGTCTCCGACTGGAAGAGGATCGGGAGCGTGCGCACGTCGAGATCGGCGCCCTTGATGACGACCTCCTTCACCGGCCCGGTCCGCACCTGCTTGATGCCGCGCGGCGGTTGGCGGAGCCGATAGGCGAGCGTCTTCATTACCTCGTCCTCGCCGACGCCGAGCGCGCGGGCCTGGAGGTTTCGGTTCTTGACCAGGATATCGAGGACGCGGAAACCGGGCCTTCCGACGATGTTCTCAAACAACAGCGGCTGATCGCTCTGCGCGGCGAGGGCGCCGACGTGGTTGACGTTGACCGGCTTGCGGATGACGCGCACCACGTCCTTGTTGGTCTCGAGGAAACCTCGGAGATTGGCATCGAGAACGAAATTGCGCCCCGGGTCGGGCGAGGGCGGCGGCGGAAGATCGGGTCTGCCTCGGATCGGGCGCATCAGGCGGGTCTCCCAGGTTGGGGACGTGGATCAGTCATCGTCGTTCGACGGCTTGAACGGGGAGGGCGGCGGGGCAGGCGGGCGGGCCGCCTCGCGGCGTGCGCGTGACTGCTTCAGCATGAGCGCACCCGTACTCGAGCGCTCGAGGCTGAGGCGACGCTCGTGGCACGGGGTAAGCGCGTCGTGATGGCCGACCGTGAGGACCGTCGCGGTCGAGAACTCGCGCCTGAGGAGCTCCATCATCTCGCGCTCGCCGTCGGGATCGAGCGCATCGGTCGCTTCCTCGAGGAAGATCCAGCTCGGCCGGTGCAGGAGAAGGCGCGCGAAGCCGAGGCGCTGTTGCTCGCCCGCGGTCAGCGCATGGTACCACGCCTCGGTGTGATCGAGGCGTTCGATCAAATGGGCGAGGCCGACCCGTTGCAGCGCGCCGACGATCTCCTCGCTCTTTTGTGCGTGGCCGTCGGCCGGATAGCGGAGCGCGTTGCGGAGCGTGCCGATCGGGAAATAGGGGCGCTCCGGCATGAAGAAGACCGACGCGTTGTCGGGAAGCTCGACCCGCCCGCGGCCCCACGGCCACAACCCGGCGGCAACCTTGAACAGCGTCGCCGCGGCCGACGCATCGCCATCGATCAGGACGCGCTCTCCGGGCTCGATCTCGGCCTCGATGTCCGAGAACAAGACCTTGCCGTCTGGGCTTGCGACCGAGACGCCGCGGAAGGCGAGCGACGGGCCGTTGGCCGGCGCGACGCGGATCGTGTTGTCGTCGACATGGGCGAGGTCCTCGCGGATGTCCGACAGCGCATCGTGGAGCGCGAGCACGCGCTGCACGGAGGCGCGCCACTCGGCGATCTTGGGCGCGTTGTCGACGGGCCAGGACAGCGCCGAGGTCACCTGCTGGAACGCCTGGGCGGTCTGCATCATGCCGCCCAGCGAGATCATGTCGGTGAAGTAGCGGGGCGCGGTGATCAGGATCGGGAAAACGGTCGCGAGCGTGCCGTAGCCCGAGGAGAAGAAATAGAGCCAGCCTTGCTTCCGCGTCACGCGCTTCCACGCAGTCTCGATCGAGCGGAACAGCGAGGCGAAGCGGAGCCGCTCGTCGCTCTCGCCCCGCAAGAGCGCGATCGCCTCGGTGTTCTCGCGGGCCCGGACGAGGCCGAAGCGGAAGCGCTGCTCGGTCGACTGGAACCGGTCGGTGGCGCGGACCAGCGGATTGCCGATGCGGAGCGCGAACAACGACCCGACCGCGGCATAAGCGAACGAGATCCACACGAGATAGCCCGGGATCGGGATCGTCGTGTCTCCGATCCGGACATTGAACGGGCCGGACAGCGACCACAGGATCCCGATGAAGCTCACCGGCAGCATGACGCAATAGAGGAACGAATTGGCGAGCTCGATCGCGTCCTCGGTGGTCTTTCTGATGTCGTCGGCGATCCGCCCGTCGGGGTTGTCGAGATGGCCGGGCACATAGCTAAGATAATAGTGACGCGTCTCGGCCATCCATTCGCCGGTGAGGCGCCGGACCAGCCAGCGCCGCCAGCCGAGTTGAAGCGCGCGCTTGATGTGGATGTGGCCCGCCGTCACGAGCATCGTCGACAGGACGATCAGGGCGAACATGCCGATCTGGGTGACGAACCGCTCCGCGTTCTTCTACTCGAGCGCATCGAAGAAATCGGCGAACCACAGATTGGTCCAGATCGCGATCATGACCTGCGTCAGGACGCAGAGAACGAGCGCGAGGGTGAGCGCGCGCACCTTCCAGCGCTCCTGCGAACTCCAGTACGCGCCGGCGAGCCGGAACAGCCGCGGCAGGAACGCCGCGCCGTACGCATGCGCGGTGAACGGTCCCGGACCGGCGGCCGGCTTCTCGGTCGTCATTGCGGCCTTCGCGCGCGCGGCGGGCGTCCGTCCGCCTCGCCGAGATCCCAGAACAGCCCGGCCATGATCGCGAGCGCCTCGCGGGCGACTGGGGCGAGGAGATGCTCGTCGGGCGCGTGCTGGCTGCATCCGGCGTAGGAGTGGGGCACCCAGATAGTCTTGAGGCCGAGCGTCTCGACGAAGAGATCGTTCGGGAGCGAGCCGCCGATATTGGGCAGGATCGCAGGCGCCATGCCGGTCGTCCGCTCGATCGAGCCGGCGGCCCAGCCGACCCACGGATCGTCGGGATCGAGCCGGCTCGCGCGGAAATCGCCGTGGGTCCACGGTCGGAGCGCGACCATCGCGAAACCGTGGCGGTCGAGATGACGGCGGAGCGCCGGGATGATATCGGCCGGATCGGTGCCGACGACGTAGCGGAGCTGGCAGTGGGCTCGCGCCGAGCCCGGGATGGCGTTCACCGGCGCCGCCGGATCGCCGGCGGTGAAGGCGAGCACCTCGAAGCTGTTCCAGGCATAGACCCGCTCCGCCGGCACGAGAGCGGGCTCACCCCAGTCTGCATCGATCGCGGGGCCGGTCTCGCCTGGATCGATGGTGAGCCCGGCGAGCACGCGGCGGACGGACTCGGGCAGGCTCGGCCGCCATTCCGGCACCCGGATCGCGCCGCGGGCGTCGGTGATGGTGGCGATCGCCTGGGCGAGGATGATCACCGGATTGGCGAGGAGACCGCCCCAATTGCCCGAATGATGTCCGCCCGGACGCAGATCGACGACGAGGTCGATCATCTTGCCGCCGCGCGCGCCGAGAAAGAGGGTCGGCCGGCCGGGCGCGATGCGCGGCCCGTCCGAGGCGATCAGGATCTCGGCGCGGAGGAGACCGTCGCGATGCGCGGCACAGAGTTCGGCGAGCCCGGTCGAGCCGACCTCCTCGCCCATCTCGAACAGGATGCGGAGGTTGAACCCGAGGCGGCCGCGCGCGGCGACGACGGCGGCGAGGGCCGCGAGGTTGATCGTGTGCTGGCCCTTGTTGTCGGCGGTGCCGCGTCCGTAGAGCCGCGCACCCGCCATTTCGAGCCGCCACGGCGAGCGGCCGGCCGACCAGGCGCCGTCCTGGCCGCGGATGGTGTCGCCGTGGGCATAGGTGAGGACGGTCGGCGCGCGGTCGTCCTCGATCCGTTCGGCGAGGAGAAAAGGCGGGCCGCCGGCGCTCGGGTTGTCGAGGACGCGGGCGGTGCAGCCGAGCGCGCGGAGCGCAGCGGCGATCTCGTCGAGATAGGCGCGGATCGCAGCCCCTCGATCGGGCTCCTGGCACGTGCTCGGGATGGCGACGCGGCGCGCGAGGTCGGCGGCGAAGCGGCCGTCGTCGAAATAGGCCGTCGCGCGCTCGATCGCCGCCGCCCGGCTCATCGCCGCCGCCTCGTGGCTTGTGCGCTCATGCACGACCGCCTAGTTTGAACCGCCCGTTCATGAGGAACCGCGATGTTCAAGATCTTCCATCTCGACCAGACCCCGACCACGCCGATGGAGAACGGCCGGGGCGTTCAGATCAAGATGGTCAACCCGGCGCTCGGCACGGAGAACGTCGACGTCCATCTCAACCGGTTGGTGCCCGGCGGCCCGAACGGGAAGATCCATCACCATACCAACGCGGACAACGTCTATATCGTCAAGCGCGGCGAAGGGCGGCTGATCGCCGACGGCACGACCTACACGATCCGCGAGAACGACGTCGTCTACATCCCGGCCGGCGTGAAGCATTCGCTCAGCAATATCAGCGACGGCGTATTCGAGATCTTCGAGATCTATGCGCCGTCGGGCCGCCATTTCGACTTCGTGCTCGACGAGAAATGAAATAGGGGGTCAGCGGCTCTCGAGCTTCTTCTTCATCTCCGGCGGCCAGTCGTCGAGGGCGAAGAAGTCGTCGAAGGTCGGCGCCGGTGCATAGATCTCGATCACCCGCGCCACGCCCTTGGTCCCGGCATTGCCCGCGGTATGGATGACGCCCGGCGCGATCCAGCCGACGTCGTTGGGCTTGAGGATGTGGCGTTCGCCCTCGATGACCACCTCGACCTCGCCCTCGAGAACGACGTAGACGTTTTCCGAATAGCGGTGGAAATGCACCTCGCCCGGCCCGGAATCGAGGTTGATGAGATTGATGTGGACGTCGGCGTTGCGCGCCCCGGTATTCGAGTTGACCATCCGGATCGAGGTGCCGCGGCCGAGCGCGAGCGGCCGGGTCGGTGCCTTGTCGATCGACGTCAGGAAGAACTTCGGCTGCTGTGCCATGCCTCGCCTTCTCATATCGGACGGGGGAGCTTCGCGCCGATCCGCGGCATTGACAAGGCGGAATGGCGCGACGCACTCTGCGGTCGATTCCGAGCGCATGCCGGGACGGTCACGGATGGCGAAACGACGGGTGGAGAGGGCTGTGTCGAACGAGGAGGTGCTGTTCGTGTCCTACAAGGACACCTTGGAGCTTCTGTCGGTCAAGGACGCGCTCGACACCTGCGAGGAAGTCTATCGCATGCATGCGCGCGGCAGCGTGCAGTGGTCGGACCCGCCGAGCTTCAAGATGGATTCGGGGCCGACGTTCAACAATCACTGGCACGTCAAGGCCGCGTTCCTGCACGACATCCCGGCGACCGGATGCCGTCTGTACAACTACTACGATGACGGCAACTACAACAATGTCGGCTATCTCGACTGCTGCCGCTACATCGTCTTGAGCGACCCCAAGACCGGGCAGGCACTTTCGATCGTCGACGAGCACTGGCTCTACGGCATCCGCTCGACCGCGGCCGCCGTCGTCGCGCTCAAGTGGATGGGGCCGCGTGCGCCCAAGGTGCTCGGCCTCGTCGGCATCGGCACGATGGGCACCAACTCGCTCCGCTGCCTCGACACCATGTATAAGTTCGACGAGATCCGCATCACCTCGCGCCGGCGCGAGACGCGCGAGGCGTTCGCTGCCGACTGGTCGAAGAAGCTCGGCACGAGAGTCGTGTGCAAGGACACGATCGAGGAGGTCGTGCGCGGCGCCGACATCATCGTCGGCGGCACGACATCGTCGGAGATCATAAGCCGCGAGCCCTGGGTGAAGCCGGGCGCCACCTTCATCTCGCTCGCGCGGCGCGAGATGGACCCGGCGGGCTGGGCCAAGTTCGACAAGGTCGTGATCGATTCCTGGGTCTTCAATATGCTCCAGAAGGAGTTCAAGAAGATGGTCGAGAGCGGGCAGTTCACCCGCGAGCAGCTCCACGGCGAGATCCACGATGTCGTCGCCGGCGCGAAGAAGGGGCGCGAGCGCGACGACGAGCGCGTTCTCGTCCACACCACCGGCATCGTGTCGCAAGACATCGCGCTCGCCCACTTCGTCTATGCCAAGGCGCGCGCCAAGGGCATGGGCACCTGGTTGCCCGCAGCCCACATGCCCTGAACCAACGGAGAACCGTGATGACCAAGTCCCGCTATGGCCGCCGCGACTTCCTGACCGGCTCGGCGCGTGCCGCGCTTGGCGTCGGCGCCGCCGCCCTCGTCGGCAGCTCGGTGCGCGAGGCGCTCGCCCAGACCTTCCCGGAGCGCGAGCTCACCTGGCTCATCTACCAGGCGCCGGGCGGCTCGATCGACGTGACGAGCCGTGCGATCCAGCCCTTCGTCGCCGAACAGGGCATCAAGACCAATCTCGACTACGCCGTCGGTGCCGGCGGGCGCATTGCGCGGAACCGGCTCTTTCGCGCCCGGCCCGACGGCTACACGATCATGACCGAGTCCTCGCCGGGCGCGGTGATGGACGAGGTGCTGGGCGGCGCCGAGTACAAATCGCTCGCCTTCGAGCCGATCTATGGCTGGACGATCGTCGGCTGGCAGTTCTGCGTTAAGAAGGACTCGCCGATACGGACCTTCAAGGACTTCATCGACGAGACCAAGAAGCGCCGCGTCGTGGTCGGCACCATCGGCCGCGGCGGGTCGAGCCACTTCCAGCTGATGCTCACCAAGAAGGAGCTCGGGATCAATTTCGACGTCGCGCATTTCGACGGCTCGGGCAAGGGCTATCCGGCGGTCATGGGCGGGCACATCGATGTCCTCGTCTCGGGCCCCGGCTCGGGTTCGCGCAACCGCGAGAACATCCACTTCCTCGGCCTCACTCGTCCCGAGAAGGCGCTTCCCGACGTGCCGACCATCCAGTCCCAGGGCTTCAACATCACCTCCGCCGACCAGATCTGGTTCGCGCACACGACGCCCGCGGTGCCGGCCGACCGCCTCAAGATCCTCGAAGACGCCTTCGCCCGCGCGTTCACCAAGCCCGAGCTCCGCGAGCGCATGGAGAAGGCGGGCGAGTTCATCACCCTGATGAACCGCGCCGAGCTCCAGCAGCACGTCGCCAAGCATTTCCGGCTGATCTCCGAGAACAAGCAGGCGATGCAGGAGTCCTGATCGGCGCGGTCGGCACGTCGCGGTCCGGGATCGGCGGATGGTCGCGCGGGGCGCGCGCGCAGAGGTCACGATCGCGCTCGGGCTGGCCGCGGTCTTCGCCGTGGTCGTCGGGACCGCGCTCGGCTATCCGCGCGACGCACGCCTCTTCCCCGTCATCATCGGAACCGGCGGGCTCGTCCTTTCGCTCGCGCTCGCCATCCTTGCGCTGATGGGGCGCAATGTCGCCGCGGCCGGCACCACGCCCGACATGGCGTCGGAGGAAGCAGGAGCCGGGCCGGCCCGCTTCGCGCTCGCCGTCCTTGCCGCGCCGGTCTTCGGGCTCCTCCTCTGGCTGGTCGGGTTCTGGATCGCGACCGCGGTCGCGGTCTACGCCATTCCCTGGTTGATGGGCTACCGGCACCGGCTGAAGCTCTTGCTCCTGGCGCTCGGGACGATCGCCGCGCATGTCGTGACCTTTCCGCTCCTCCTCAAAGTGCCGCTTCCGGTCGGCGAGCTCGGCGAGTGGTTCCTCCACGCGTTCGTCTACGCGCGCTGAGCGATGCTCGAGAACCTCGCCATAGGGTTCGCCGCCGCGGGCACCCCGACCAACCTTCTCTTCATCGCGATCGGTACGGTGATCGGGCTCTGGATCGGCGTCCTGCCCGGCCTCGGCGCGACCGCGGCGATGGCGATCCTGATCCCGTTCACGTTCACGATGGAGCCGCTCGCCGCGCTCCTGATGCTCGCCTCGATCTCGGTTGCGGGCGCATTCGGCGGCTCGATCACCTCGATCCTCCTCAATATCCCGGGCGATGCGTCCTCCGCCGCGACGGCCTATGACGGCTATCCGATGGCGCAACAGGGGCGTGCGCGCGTTGCGATGGGGCTGTCGACCGGCGCCTCGCTGTTCGCCGGGATCGTCGGCGTGATGCTCCTCGCCGGCTTGTCGGAGCCGATCGCCAAGGCCGCGCTCACCTTCGGGCCGGCCGAGTATTTCGCGCTCGGCATGCTCGGGATCGCGATCGTCGCCGCGGCCTCGGCCGGCAATACGGTGAAGGGCCTGATCATGGGCGCGTTGGGGCTCTCGGTGAGCTTCGTCGGCCTCGATTCGGTCCTCGGCTTCCCGCGCTTCACCTATGGCTCGATCTATCTCGAGGCCGGCATCGGCTTCGTGCCGGTGACGATCGGGCTCTTCGCGATCACCGAGGTGATGTTCCTGATCACCCAGGGTGGCACGATCTCGCGCGCCGGCCGTCTCGAGGGCAGCCTGTGGGAGGGCTTCATCGGCACGCTCCGCTATCCGCTCGTGCTGCTGCAGAGCACCTCGATCGGGGCGCTGATCGGCATCATTCCGGGCGTCGGCGCGACGGCGGCGAACTTCCTCGCCTATAGCGCCGCGCAGACGATCTCGAAGACGCCCGAGCGCTTTGGCAAAGGCGCACCCGAAGGCGTCATCGCGCCCGAGGCCTCGAACAATTCCTGCATCCCGACGAGTTTCATCCCGGCGCTCACGCTCGGCATTCCGGGCGGCGCGTCGGCGGCGATCCTCCTCGTCGCGGTGACGATTCACGGGCTCCGGCCGGGCGCGCTCCTGTTCCAGTCGAACCCGGAGCTCGTCTACGGCTTCTTCTCGGGCCTCCTGATCGGGACCGTCATGGCCGCGATCCTCTGCATCGCGATGATCCCGCTATTCGCGATGATCACCGTGATCCGGATCGAGATCCTGGCGCCGCTTCTCATCGTGGTCAGCCTCGCCGGCGCCTATGCCGCGAGCCAGAGCCTCGCCGATGTCTTCGTCGCGATCGCCTTCGGGATCATCGGCTATATCGCGCGGCGGCGCAGCTATCCCGTGATCTGTCTCGTACTCGGGCTCATTCTCGGCGACCTGATCGAAAAGTCGTTCCACCAGGCGTTGATGATCTCCGGACGCGACTACACGATCTTCCTGACGCGGCCGATGTCGGCGGTGATCCTCGGTCTCGCGGTGGCGCTGGTCGTGTGGCCGGGGTTCAAGCGGCGTGTGGCGCAGAAGGGCGAGGACTGAAGGAGAGAGACATGGCCGACCAGGCGATCAAGACGGCGCTCGAGCGCCACATCTCGCGCGCACGGGCGAAGGATATCCTGATCGAGCTCGTCAAGGTGCCGAGCCCGCAGACCGATCTGTTCGAGGCCGAGCCGCTCCTCAAGAAATTCATCGAGATCGCCGTCGAGCCGCGGCTCCGCGCGATGGGGGTGAAGGACATCGGCTACGACGAGATGGGAAACCTCATCGCGTCGTTCGGCGCCAACAGAAGCGGCCGATCGCTGATGCTGATCACCAATGCGATGAACCAGCCGCAGAACACGATGAAGAACGCCTATGCCGGCGACGTGATCGACGCGCGCCCGCACGGGCTTCCGGGCGAGGCGGTCCTCGGCAAGGGCGCGAGCGAGCAGAAGGGCCACATGGCCTCGGTCCTCCACGCCATAGAATCGGTGATCGCCGCGGGGCTCCCGATCAACGGTCGGCTCGTCTTCCTGTGCTGCACCTCGGGCGAGACCGGGCGCCATGACGCGATCCGAAGCGTCGTCGAGGGCCAAGGCGTCAAGGCCGAGATGGCGCTCCTCGGCGGAACGAGCCTCACCGTCAATCTCGGCAATCGCGGCCGCATCGACGTCTTCATCAAGGTGCATGGCGCGCCGTCGCACAGCTCGAAGCCTGACGCCGGCTGCAACGCGATCACCGGTGCGATCGAGGTCATCCGCCGCCTTACCGAACGCGTCAAGCCCGCGCGCGTCCACCCGCAGCTCGGCCGCGCCACGCTCGCGATCAACCACATCCGGAGCCAGCCCGATTCGACCCACACTATCCAGGACCGCTGCGACATCACCGTCGACCGCCGCCTGTTGCCGGGCGACGATCCCGATGCCGCATTCGACGAGATCCGAAAGATCGCGATGGAGGTCGACGGCATGAAGGACCCCGCCTCCGGCAAGCCGTGGCGGGTCGAGGTCAAGCTCGGGCCGTTCATGTACCCGTCGCTGATCACCGAGGACTCGCCGATCGTCAAGGCGCTCGCGACCGCATCGCAGGCGATGCTCGGCATGACCCCGCCGACCTACTACTCGCCCTCGGCCTTCGACCAGGGCTATCTCAACCACGTCGGAATCCCGTGCACCAATTACGGCGCCGGCGAGCAGGAGTTCGCCCACACCGATCTCGACATGGCCTCCGTCGACCGCGTGACCGACGGCGCCAAGGTCGTCGCCTACATGATCGCGACCACGCTCGGCTAGGGTCTGTACTCAATTTGGCTTACTGATTTGGGTTGGTGGTGATTCAAGGCTCTGATTTTGGGGAGCCTCGGATGAGAACGATTTATTGGCTGAATGATGCTGAATGGGCTCGGATTGAGCCGC
>VGEU01000096.1 GCA_016869145.1 Alphaproteobacteria bacterium
CGGCCTCGGCGCATCGGTCACGCTGATGGGGCGCGACCGCGACGCGCTCGGGCGGGCGGCCGCGGCGATCACGGCGACCGCGGCGACCGCGGCGAAGGCCGCCCCGCGCAGCCATGTCGCGGTCGCCGATGTGACCGATGCGGACGCCGTCGTGGCCGCCTTCGCCGAGGCCGCGGGCGCGCTCGGCCCGGTGTCGATCCTGGTCAACAATGCCGGCATCGCGAGAAGCGTGCCGTTTCACCGCGCCGACGACGCCTTCTGGCGGGACATGCTCGAGGTCAACCTGATGGGCGTCGTCCGGGCGACGCGGGCGGTGCTGCCGGCGATGGTGAAGGCCGGCGACGGGCGGATCGTCACCATCGCCTCGACCGCCGGTCTCAAGGGCTACGCCTATGTCGCGGCCTATGCGGCGGCGAAGCACGCGGTGATCGGTCTGACGCGCTCGCTCGCGCTCGAGACGGCGAAGACCGGCGTCACGGTGAATGCGGTCTGCCCCGGCTATACCGAGACCGACATCCTGAAGACCGCCGTCGACACCATCGTCGCCAAGACCGGGCGCAGCGAGGACGCCGCGCGCGCTGAGCTCGCCGCCACCAATCCGCAAGCGCGGTTCGTCGACCCGGTCGAGGTCGCCGAGGCCGTCGCCTGGCTCTGCCTCCCCTCCTCGGCCGCGATCACCGGCCAGGCGATCGCGGTCGCCGGCGGCGAGGTGATGTGATGGACGAGCGCACGGCCGGAGCGACATCGCATGCCGATTTCGAGAGCGGGCTGTCGAGCGCCGACCGGCTCGACGTGCGGGTCTGGCTGCGCCTCCTCACCTGCGCCAACCTGATCGAGGCCGAGGTGCGCCAGCGTCTCGGCCAGACGCATGGCATGACGTTGCCGCGGTTCGACGTGCTGGCCCAGCTCTATCGGGCCGATGGCGCGCTCTCGATGGGTGCCTTGTCGCGCCGGCTGATGGTCACCAACGGCAATGTCACCGGGCTGATCGACCGCCTGGTCAAGGAGGGCATTGTCGACCGCCGCGCCACGCCCAATGATCGCCGGGTGCAGATGGTCAGCCTCACGCCCAAGGGCCGGCGCGCCTTCGAGGAGGTGGCGAACGACCATCGCGGCTGGATCGCCGCGATGATGACGGATCTCGACCGCGACGAGCTCGCGCGCCTCCACGCGCTCCTCGCCCGTCTCAAGGGCTCGGTGCTCGCCGTGACGACGACCAGGGAGGATGCAGGATGACGACGACCAAGGGCGCGGCTCTCGCGCCGCGTCATTTCGGCTGGGCGATCGATGGCAAGATCGCGACGATCACGATCAACCGCCCCGATCGCAAGAACCCGTTGACGTTCGAGTCCTACGCCGAGCTCCGCGACACGTTCGGTGCGCTCCAGCGCGTCGCGGACGTCAAGGTCGTCGTCGTCACCGGCGCCGGCGGCAATTTCTGCTCCGGCGGCGACGTGCACGAGATCATCGGTCCCCTGACCAAGATGAGCATGAGCGAGCTCCTCGCCTTCACCACCATGACCGGCGATCTCGTCAAGGCGATGCGGGCGTGCCCGCAGCCGGTGATCGCCGCGATCGACGGGGTGTGCGCGGGCGCCGGTGCGGCGATCGCGATGGCCTCCGACATCCGCTACGGCACGGCGCGGAGCCAGGTCGCGTTCCTGTTCGTCCGCGTCGGGCTCGCCGGCTGCGACATGGGCGCGTGCGCGATCCTGCCGCGGATCATCGGGCAGGGCCGCGCGGCCGAAATCCTCTATACCGGCCGCGCCATGGACGGATCGGAAGCGCTCGCCAACGGCTTCTATAATCGTCTCTGCGAGCCCGAGCGCGTGCTCGCCGATGCGCACGAGCTCGCCCGCCGCATCGCCGCCGGCCCGACCTTCGCCCACGGCGTCACCAAGCGCATGCTGCACGAGGAATGGGCGATGTCGGTCGACGACGCGATCGCCGCCGAGGCGCGGGCCCAGGCCATGTGCATGCAGACGGCCGATTTCCACCGCGCCTACAACGCCTTCGTCAAGAAGGAGCGGCCGGTGTTCGAGGGCGACTGATGGCCGATACGAGCTTTCTCGACTGGCCGTTTCTCGAGCCGCGCCACCGCGATTTCGCGACACGTCTCCGGGCCTGGTCGGCGACGACGCTCGCCCCTCTCGCCGCCGACGAGCCGCACGGGATCGCCGCAACCGATGCGCTCGCGCGGCGCCTCGTCGCGGTGCTGGGCGAGGCCGGATGGCTCCGCGCCGCGGTGCCCGCGGCCCATGGCGGTCTCTACGAGCGCCTCGACGTGCGGACCCTCTGCCTCGCGCGCGAATCGCTTGCCTATGTCTCCGGCCTCGCCGACTTCGCCTTTGTCATGCAGGGCCTCGGTACCGGCTCGATCACCCTCTACGGCACCGATGCGCAGCGCGCGCGCTATCTGCCGCCGGTCGCGCGCGGCGCCGCGATCGCCGCCTTCGCGCTGACCGAGCCGCCGTCGGGCTCCGACGTCGCCGCGATCGAGACGACCGCGCGTGTGGACGGCGATGCCTATGTCCTCGACGGGCGTAAGACCTTCATCTCCAATGGCGGCATCGCCGATCACTACGTCGTCTTCGCCCGCACCGGCGAGGCGCCCGGCGCCAAGGGCCTCTCGGCTTTCATCGTCGATGCGACGAGCGCCGGGCTCCACATCGCCGAGCGGATCGAGGTCGTGGCGCCGCATCCGCTCGCGACGCTCCGCTTCGACGCCTGCCGCATCCCGCGCACCGCGCTGATCGGCGCGCCCGGCGAGGGCTTCAAGGTCGCGATGGGAACGCTCGACACGTTCCGCCCGACCGTCGGCGCCGCGGCGCTCGGCTTCGCGCGCCGCGCCCTCGACGAGGCGATCCGGCGCGCCCGCGCCCGGCACGCCTTCGGTCGGCCGATCGCCGACTACCAGCTCATCCAGGAGAAGATCGCCGACATGGCGGTCGAGATCGACGCCGCCGCCCTCCTCGTCTATCGCGCGGCATGGACCAAGGACGTCCACGACCGCCGCGTCACGCGCGAGGCGGCGATCGCCAAGCTCTTCGCCACCGAGGCCGCCCAGCGCGCCGCCGACCAGGTGGTCCAGATCTTCGGCGGTGCCGGTGTCGTCGCCGGCAGCGTGCCCGAACGGCTTTACCGCGAGGTGCGCGCGCTCCGCATCTATGAAGGCACGAGCGAGATCCAGAAGCTGGTGATCGCCGGCCAGACCTTCGCGGCAGAGGCCCCGTGAAGAAGGGAGGCGCCCGATGATCCTGCCCGGTGGCGTGCCGAGCGCGCATACGGACCTGTTCGCCCGCGACAACCTGCCGCCGCGCGAGTCCTGGCCGCGCTTCGACTATTCGGCGCTGCCGATCCTCGCGTCCTACCCGAACCGGATCAATTGCGCGGTCGAGCTCCTCGACCGCATGGTCGCGTCCGGGCACGGTAGCCGCCCGGTCCTCCATATGGGCGAGACGACGTGGACCTACCGCCAGCTCCTCGCGCTCACCAACCGCATCGCCCGCGTCCTCGTCGAGGATCTCGGGTTGGTGCCGGGCAATCGCGTCCTCCTTCGCGCGCCCAACCATCCGATGCTGGTCGCGTGCTGGCTCGCGGTGCTGCGCGCGGGCGGCATCTGCGTGACGACGATGGCGCTCCTCCGCGCCCGCGAGCTCGCCTATACGATCGAGAAGGCGCAAGTGAGCCACGCGCTCTGCGATGCGAGCGTCCTCGATGCGCTCGAGGAGGCGCGGGCGCCGACGCCGGTGCTGAAACACGTCCTCACCTTCTCCCCGCTCGCGACCAGGCATCCGTCGGCGACGCTCGACCGCGCCATCGCCGGCAAGCCCGAGAGCTTCACCCCCGTCGACACGGCCGCCGACGACATGGCGCTGATCGCCTTCACCTCCGGCACCACCGGCGCCGCCAAGGCGACGATGCATTTCCACCGCGACGTCATGGCGATCACCGACTGCTTCCCGCGCTCGTTCCGGATGGCCGAGCCCGACGACGTGTTCACCGGCACCCCGCCGCTCGCCTTCACCTTCGGTCTCGGCGGGCTCACCTGTTTCCCGATGCGCTTCGGCGCCTCGACCCGCTATCTCGAGGAGCCGTCGCCCGAGGCGATGCTCGAGGCGATCGAGCGCTATCGCATCACCGGGCTCTACACGGCGCCGACGGCCTACCGCGTGATGTGCGACCTCGCGGCCAAGTACGACCTCCGGAGCCTGCGGAAATGCGTGTCCGCCGGTGAAACATTGCCCAAGGCGACCTGGGAGGCATTCCACGAGAGGACCGGGGTGCGCATCGCCGACGGGCTCGGCTCGACCGAGATGCTCCACATCTTCGTCTCCGCCGCGCCCGCCGACATGCGGGCCGGCCTGACCGGCCGCGCGATCCCGGGCTACGAGGCGCGGATCGTCGACGACGCGGGCAACACGCTGCCGCCGGGCACGCCCGGCCTCCTCGCCGTGCGCGGCCCGACCGGCTGCCGCTATCTCGCCGACCCGGAGCGGCAGAGAACCTATGTGCGGGACGGCTGGAACTATCCCGGCGACATGTACGAGATGAACGAGGACGGCTATTTCCGATATGTCGCGCGCGCCGACGACATGATCATCTCGTCCGGCTACAACCTGTCGGGGCCCGAGATCGAGGCGGTCCTCCTCGACCACCCCAAGGTCAAGGAGTGCGCCGTCGTCGCCTCGCCCGACCCCGAGCGCACCAATGTCGCCAAGGCCTTCATCGTGCTGCGCGATGCGGCGGAGCGGAACGAGGCGACCGTCAAGGAGCTGCAGGACTTCGTCAAGGGCGAGATCGCGCCCTACAAGTATCCGCGCGCGATCGAGTTCGTCGAGGCGCTGCCCAAGACCGAGACCGGCAAGCTGCAGCGCTTCCGGCTGCGCGCGCTCGAGCTCGAGCGCGCCAAGGCGCGCGGGCGCTGACGGCGATGAGCGGATCGGTCCTGCGCGGCACCGCGGCGGTGTTCGGCGACTTTGTCGCGGCCGACGTGATCCTGCCCGCCCGCTTCGCCTTCCTGCCGACGGCAGAGGCCGTGCCGCACGCGATGGCCGAGCTCGCCCCCGACGCCAACGCGCGGCTCCGCGCCCACCCGATCCTCGTCGGCGGCAACGCGTTCGGCTACGGCTCGGGCCGCGAGGCGACCGCGCGCGTCATCAAGGCCGCGGGCGTCAAGGCCGTGATTGGCGGTCCCTTCGCGCGCATGTTCTTCCGCAACGCGATCAACAACGGCGTCCTCGTCATCGACTGTCCGGCCCTCATCGCCGCCGGGATCGCCGACGGCGATGCGGTGACCATCGATCTCGACGCCTGCACGGCCGTGACGGCGTCGGGGTGCTTCGCGATCGCGCCGACGCCGCCGATCATCCGGAGCATCCTCGCCGCCGGCAGCATCGTCGATTACGGCCGCGCGCTCCTCGCCGCGCGCGCTTGAGGGAGACCGCCATGGCGCCGCGCCCGCGCACCATCGCCGAGAAGATCCTCGCCCGCGCCAGCGGCAAGGACGACCTCGTCCGCGGGGAGATCGTCGAGGCGCGACCCGATTTCACCTACGCGCACGACTTCGCCGTCTTCGCGATCGATGCCTTCGAGGCGATGGGCGCGACTCGCGTCGTCGATCCCGACCGCAACGCGGTCTGCCTCGACCATGCGACGCCGGCCAACAACAAGCGCGACGCCAACAACCAGGCCCGCATCCGCGCCTTCGCCGAGCGCCACCGCTTCCGCGCCTTCTTCGCCGGCGGCACCGGCATCTCGCACCAGGTCATGGTCGAGAAGGGTTTCGTCACGCCCGGCGCGCTCGTCGTCGCGCATGATTCGCACACGCCCTCGGGCGGCGCCGTCGGTGCGCTCGCGATCGGCACCGGCGAGGCGGAGATCGGCTTCCTGTGGGCGACCGGGCGGCTCTGGCTCAAGGTGCCGGGCTCGATCCGCGTCGTCCTCGACGGCCGGCTCGCGCGCGGGGTCTACGCCAAGGACCTGATGCTCGAGATCATCCGCCGGCTCGGCGTCCTCGGCGCCGTCTACCAGGTGCTCGAGTTCCAGGGCCCGGCGGCGCCGACGCTCTCGGTCTCGGAGCGCTTCACGCTCTGCAACATGAGCGCCGAGGTCGGCGCCAAGGGCGGCGTCTTCGTCCCCGACGCGGTGACGGAGGCCTTCATGCAGGCGCGCGCGCAATACCCGTATACGTCGGTCGCGCCGGACGCCGGCGCCGACTACACCGAGACGCTCGCGCTCGATCTCGGCGCGCTCGCGCCGCTCGTCGCGCTCCCCGGACGCGAGGACCGCGGCGTGCCGGTTGCCGAGGCGGCGGGCACGCGCGTCCACCAGGTCTTCATCGGCTCGTGCACCAACGCGCGGACCGACGATCTCGCGATCGCGGCCGCCATCCTCCGCGGCCGCCAGGTTCATCCCTCGGTCCGGCTGATGGTGGTGCCGGCCTCGCGCGCGGTGATGGCGGAGGCGGCGGCGAACGGCGACCTCGCGGCGCTGATCGAGGCGGGCGCGACGCTGATGCCGTCGGGCTGCGCCGTGTGCGCCGGCGTCCACCAGGGCGTGCTCGCCGACGGCGAAGTGTGCCTCTCGACCAGCAACCGCAACATGCCGGGCCGCATGGGCAACCAGGCGGCCGAGATCATCCTGTGCAGCCCGGCGACCGCCGCGGCGAGCGCGCTCACCGGCGTCGTGACCGACCCGCGGACGGTCCTCGCCTGAGGGGGCGTCGGGTCAGCGGTTGACGTTCTCGCCGTAGAAGGCGGACGGCAGGTTGTCCTTCGGCCACTGGTCGCCGGTCTCGAACGGGGCAACGCCGACCGCGTGCCGCGCCATGCCCGATTCCAGCATCGCCATCGAGACGATCTCGGCCACGCCGACATCATCGATGCCGTGCCCGCGCAGCGCCGCGAAATCGGCCTCGGTCGTGCCTTCGTTGAACGCGACCTTGCGTGCGAAGCGGAGCACGTCGCACCACATCGGATCGAGCCTGGTCGAGTTCTCGAAGTCGATGCATTCCATGACGTCGTCGGGCGTCATGTTGAAGTGCTCGATCAGATGCGTCTGGTGATTGTTGATGCAGCGCGGGCAGTCGACCTCGGCGGCGCACACGAGCGAAATCGCGTTGAGGAGCGGCTTCGGCAGCGAGCCCGGCGACATCTGCAATCGCTTGGTCAGCGTCCACCAGCCCTTGAGGAGCTCGATGTCGAGGGCGAAGAAGCCCCAGGTCGGGGTCAGGAACTTGGCGCCCTTGGTGCGCCGGATGTCGTCGAAGATGGCGGCGACCTCGTCGTCGGCGACGTCGGGCGTGATGAGCTTGACCTTGTCCATCGTGTCCTCCTCGCCGTGCCGGCGCCGGCGCTTTCGATCGGCGGGGCCATGGTGCCGGTTTTTTCGCGCCGGCGCTACTCGGGGACCAGCCAGTGGACGCGCCCGTCACCGGCCCCGCCCGGCGCGAGGCGGGCGACGAGATAGGCGGTCAACCGGCCGAGCGCGGCATCGAGCGTCCACGGCGGGTTGACGACGAGGAGGCCTGAGCCGGCGAGCGTCGCATCGTCGGCGACCGCCCGAAGGAGCGTCTCGGCGACCAGCACGCGGCGAATGCCGGTCGCGGCCACCTCGCCGTGGAACTGGTCGACCGCGCCGCGACCCTTGATCGGATACCAGAGGACGTAGATGCCGGTCGCCCAGCGCCGATGCGCCTCGGCGAGGCCGCTCGCCATGCGGCGGAACTCATCGGCCGCCTCGAACGGCGGATCGACCAGGACGACGCCGCGGCGCTCCTTCGGCGGCAGGAACGATCTGAGCGCGCGATAGCCGTCGAGGCGGGCGACCTCGACCCGTCGATCGCGCCGGAAGCGGTCGGCGAGGCGCGCCGCGTCCTCATCGTGGAGCTCGGTCGCGATCAGCCGATCGTCGTCGCGCATCAGCGCCGCGGCGAGCGCGGGCGAGCCGGGATAGAGCCGGAGCGCCCCGTCCTCGTTCAACGCGCGCACGGCGTCGAGATAGGGCGCGAGCTCGCGGATCGGCGCCGGCTCGTCATAGAGCCGGCCGATCCCCGTCTGCCACTCGCCGGTGCGCGCCGCCTCGGGGCCCGACAGATCATAAGCGCCGATGCCGGCATGGGTGTCGATCACGCAGAACGGCGCCGGCTTCGCCTTGAGATGGTCGAGGATCAGCGCGAGGCACGCATGCTTCAGGACGTCGCCGGGATTGCCGGCGTGGAAGGCGTGCCGATAGTTCATCGGGCGCGCGGCCGCCGGGACGATCGGGATCGTCCCGGCCGCGATCCTGGTCCCTACTCGAGCCGCTTGCCGGCGTTGGCGTCGTCGAGAAGGATGTTGGGCTCGAGGAACATCGCGAGGATCAGGGCCCCCTTGGGCGACCGCGCGACATGGCTGGAGCCGGCCGGACGCCACACGAAGTTCCCCTTCGTGCACACGCCCTCGTCGTCCTCGAGCTCGCCCTCGAGCACCCAGCTCTGCTCGATCTGGACGTGGCGGTGCATCGGGAGCGCGCTCCCCGGGGCCCAGCGGAACAGGCAGGTCATCAGGCCGGTCTTCTCGTCCTTGAGCAGGACCTTCATGTCGATCCCCGGATTGCCCGAGGGCTTCCACGGCAGGTCCTCGACATCGACATAGCGCGAGGCGAGCGCGGAGAGCTTGTCCTGGTCCTTCAGCATCGGCGTGATGGCGTTCATCGGTCCCTCCTCGGACGGCAATGGCTGAGGGTGATGTTAGGACATCGTGAGCGGCGCGGGTAGCGGGTCGGAGCCGGATGCGGAACTCGGCCCGATCGGGAGCGCCTTGATCGCTGACCAGCCTGGAATGTCCGTCAAAGGCGGTTGGTCTGACATCCACGCCACGCGTGCCGATAGGCTGGCGGCTCTCGGCCGACGTCAGGGCGCCGACGCTGGTCCTCGGGCGCCCAGCGCAATCAGCTCGCGCAATCAGTTCGCGCAATTGACGTGCTTCCGGGGAATTCATCCATTGTAAGTTTGGGTCTCGGAGGAGGACGAGACGATGCGCAAGAGCCGGTTCACGGAGGAGCAGATCATTGAGGTGGTGCGGTTGCACGCGGCCGGGGCGAAGACCTCGGATGTGTGCCGGCAGCACGGGATCAGCGGGACGACGCTTTACAAGTGGAAGGCGAAGTACGGCGGGATGACGGTGCCTGACGCCCGCCGGCTGAAGCAACTGGACGACGAGAACCGTCGCCTCAAGAAGCTTCTTGCGGAAGCGATGCTGGACGTGGCGGCGCTGAAGGATCTCGCCGCGGGAAACTTCTGAGGCCTGCGGCGCGACGGCGAGCGGTGAGCCGCGTGATGCAGGCCCATGGTGTGAGCGAGCGACGAGCATGTCGGCTGATCGGCGCGGAGCGAACGAGTGTGCGCTATCGGTCGCGCCGAGCGGATGACGGCGCGCTGCGGAGCCGGCTGCGCGATGTGGCCGCCGAGCGTCGTCGCTTCGGCTACCGTCGGCTGGGCTGGATGCTAAGGCGTGAGGGCGAGGCGGTGAACCTGAAGAAGGTCTACCGGCTGTATCGCGAGGAAGGGCTGGCGGTGCGTCGGCGGCGTGGCCGCAAGCGGGCTACGGGGCCGCGGGCGCCGCTCCCGTTGCCCCTGGCTGCGAACCAGCGCTGGTCGCTCGACTTCATGGCGGACCAGCTCGCCAACGGTCGCCGGTTCCGCATCCTGACCGTGGTCGACGACTTCACGCGCGACTGCCTGGCCACCGTCGTGGACACCTCGCTCCCTGGCGTGCGCGTCGTCGCCGAACTCGACCGCATCATCGCACGACGCGGGCGGCCGGCGGCGATGGTCAGCGACAACGGGGCTGAACTCACCGGCCGGGCCGTACTCGCCTGGGCAGCGGATCAGGCGGTCGCCTGGCACTACATCCAGCCCGGCAAGCCCGGGCAGAACGCGTTCATCGAGGCCTCAACGCCCGTCTGCGCGACGAATGCCTCAATGAGACCTGGTTCTCGAGCTTGGCCGAGGCCAGGAGAATCATCGAGGCTTGGCGGATCGACTACAACACCGTCAGGCCGCATGGTCGGCTCGGCCGTGTACCCCCGGCGGTGTTCGCCAAAGCCAGTGCCCTCGCAATGCAGCCGGGCGGGGCGCTGCGCTCGGTCGGGGGCTTCGCGCCCCGCCCCGCTGCACCACCGAGCCCGGAAGGCTCAAACCACGAACAGACTCAACTTACCCCTGGATCAACAAACCGGGAGCACGTCAAGTAGCCTACAAAACGTCCACCAAAGTCCGTTTGTGCGCTTCTATGCTCGGCGAGTTCTAATCTAATCGCTGCCGGCATCAGTTAAACTTCAACTACGATCGGGATTCCGACTTCGGTTTCAATCGGCGTGTAGAGGTCTACCTGAACCGGGGCGCGAAGGCTGACAACCAGCGCATAGCGCACCAGACGGTCGGCGCGTTGGAGCGCTGGCTTTTCGCGCCACCAGCCGCCCGTAGGGTAGACAGCGATGGCGTGGCGTGAGGCGAGATCGGCTGCCGTGCCTTCCCAAATGTCGGAGTGCAGCGAGCCCCGGTTGCGCAGCCGCTGGCCGAAATACCAACCGCCGTCACCACCACCGGCCGCAGCATAGAACTCATCTTCTTCCCGTGCGTCCCGGTTGATCCGGCTGCGGAAGGCAGCGAGAGTTTCTTCGCTGCGTTTCACAGCGAAGCGCAAACCGTGTGACGAGTAGCGGTGATGCTTCGTCCAGCCGCGTTCGCCGGGATTAGGTTCGATGAAATAACTCAGTGTCACTTTCATCTGCACGAGCGTTTGGCCGAGCGCTTCCAGCGCATCGCCCGGCCACGGCAGGTCGTGAAGCATCATGTCCTTGGTCTTTATCGCGCCGTTGCTCCCGTCGTAGGGCTGCACGTCTCCCTCAATGACCATTGCCACGTCATTACTCAGGCTGCGCAACGCGCGCGTGAGATCGGGAACGCCATAACCGTAGCGGCGGATCAGCGTGCGTTTATCGTTCTGCGATGGTGGAGCGGGGAGATGACTGCGCATCGCTTGTGACCACTCTGCGGAATGGACGATCAGCCCGCGCACTGTTTCGGGCCACAGCGCAGGGCGGTCAGCGAGAATCTGCGCCGCCATCCGCGCAATCTGCGCGCTGGCGGCGCTTGTATCTCCCGTTGTCGTGAAGGCACGCTCCTGCGGACGGCGGAAGGTAGTAAGCAGCGCGAGATCGTCGATATCGTCGCCGTGCCCGTTGGCGGGATCGATGCCGAGATTGCCGCCTTCGAGAACCACATCCGGTTTGATCGGCCATTCCTGTTGCCATACTACCGAAGTCCGGCTGCGGGGCGATAAATCGCCCGCCGTCCCCATCGGCAGCCATCCGTTATAGTCGGGGCTGACGATGTTCGTTTTTTCCGTGCTGGCGCCTACCGTCAGCGCGTTCCACGCCTGCGCCGGGCTTTCGATCGGCGTTACGTCGTTTCGGTTGATGTAGTCGCCTGCCGGTAGTGCTGTTCGGATGTTGCCCGCCGATACGACGATCAGGCGCTGGTCCGTGCCGTTTCCGTAGGCGAGATCGTCGATCTTCGCCGACCACGACGAAGGACGGCCGCGCCAATGGTCCCCCTCAGCGGTAATGGCCAGACAGACAGCGCGGGGACGATCCGGTGCGGTGATTTCCGCGCGGCTGATCGCCGTTGCGGTGATGTGGCCGTAGAGATCGGGGTCGTTGCTACCGTGATCGGGAAGTATTTTCACGGACTCCAGCCTGTGCGCGAGTTCCACCAGCCCGTTCCCGGCCAGTATTGGCACGAGATCGCCATAGAGGGCCATGCCGGACATTTGCGTGCCGTGACCGCCGTGACTGGCGGCGCTTGTGTCTTCGACGTTTGCTGCCCCGTCCCAGTTCTGTTGATCCGCTGCTGCAAGCGCCGGCAGGATAAGCGGGTGATTGCGCGTTGTTCCGCTATCGAGAAGGCACACGGCTGGAGCATCGTCAGGCGGCGCAACGATGCGATCCGCCGTCTCCTGCGTCCATTCAATTTGCTCGTCCGGCTCCATTTCCATGAAAACGGCGGGCGTATCACGCGAGAGTCTTAGTTCCGCTATCGCGTCGGTGTTGGCGATGATGAGCCCCATCGTCTCTGGCGGCGCAAGTGCGAGAACGACTTCGCGTTCCGCAAAAGAGACGAAGTAGGGGCGTACAACGGCGTTAAGGTGATGAGCGGCGCGTCCGAACACCTCGCGTGTGCCCGGCCTGGATCGTGCCCCGGTGCGTGGTGTAGGAGCAGTTCTCATCGGCGGGTTGGACTGCCGTGTCAGGTTGCCAAGGCTGGCAAGCTGACGGGCTCAGTATGGCTCACGACGCCGAGGGTCTCCAGGCTCATGTAGCGGCGGGTTGTGGCCCATTCGTCGTTCTGCTCGAGCAGCAGGGCGCCGACCAGGCGGATGACCGCGGCCTCGTTGGGGAAGATGCCAACCACGTCGCTGCGGCGCTTGATCTCCTTGTTGAGCCGCTCCAGCGGGTTGGTGCTGCAGAGTTGTGCGCGGTGCGGGGCCGGAAAGCCCATGTAGGCGAGCACGTCGGCCTCGGCATCGTCCATCAGGGCCGCCAGCTTGGGCACCCGCGGCCGCGCCTGGTCGGCGACCTTGCGCCATTGCGTGCGCGCCGTGTCGGGATCGGTCTCGGCGAACGCGGTGCCGATCCACGCCGCGACGATGCGGCGCTGCGTCCTACCGGCATGCGCCATGGCGTTGCGCATGAAGTGGAAGCGGCAGCGTTGCCAGGTCGCATTGAGTATCTTGGCGATCGCCGCCTTGAGCCCGACGTGGGCGTCCGAGACGACGAGCTTGACGCCGCGCAGGCCGCGCTGGCGCAGGCGGCGCAGAAACCCGGTCCAGAACGGCTCGGCCTCGCTGTCGCCGACGGTCATGCCGAGCACCTCGCGGCGGCCGTCGGCGTTCACCACCACCGCGACGATGACCGCGACCGAGACGATGCGATGGTCGCGGCGCGCCTTGACGTAGGTCGCATCGAGCCAGAGATATGGCCACTCGCCTTCGATCGGCCGCGACAGGAAGGCGTTGACCCGCTCGTCGATCTCGCCGCATAGCCGCGAGACCTGGCTCTTGCTGACGCCCTCCATCCCCATCGCCTTCACCAGCTCGTCCACCGAGCGGGTCGAGATGCCCTGGACGTAGGCCTCCTGGATCACCGCCGTGAGCGCTTTCTCGGCGGTGCGGCGCGGCTCGAGGAAGCTGGGGAAGTAGCTGCCCCGGCGCAGCTTCGGGATGCGCAGCTCCACCGTGCCGGCGCGGGTCTCCCAGTCGCGGTCGCGATAGCCGTTGCGGTGATTGCGCCAGGCGTCGCTGCGTTCGCCGTGTCCGGCGCCGCACAGGCTCTCGCTCTCCAGCTCCATCAGCCGGGTCGCGGCGAAGCCGATCATCTCGCGCAGCAACGTCGCGTCGGAACCCTTCTCCAGCAGCGCG
>VGEU01000097.1 GCA_016869145.1 Alphaproteobacteria bacterium
CAGCGGCGCAATCAGCGACCACTCGAAATCCGTCAGATCAAAGCGAGCCATGATCCAAGCCTCCTCCGTTTGGAAGCTTGAATCACATCTCCCGCCTCAGGGGAATCCCATTATGAGTACAGGACCTAGCCGGACGCGTCGCGATGTTTCATCGCGGCGCGGCTTCGCCGTAGAGTGTGTCCGCACCGTGGAGGGAAAGATGGAGCGTCACTACCAGGGAGCGGTCGAGCTCGCGGCCGGCATCGCCGCGGGCCGCTATTCGGCGCAAGAGCTTCTCGAGATGTTCCTCGACCGCATCGGCCGGTTCAATCCGACGCTCAACGCGATCGTTGTGTTCGATACCGATGCCGCCCGTGAGCGCGCCAAGGCGGCCGATGCGGCCCGACGCGCGGGAACGTCGTGGGGCCCGCTCCACGGCGTCCCGATCACCGTCAAGGAATCCTTCGATCTCGCGGGCTTCCCCTCGACCTTCGGTCGGGGCGAGCGGCGCAACCATCGCGCGGCGCGCGATGCGCTCGCGGTCGAGCGGCTCAAGGCGGCGGGCGCCGTCGTGATGGGTAAGACCAACGTGCCGAAGGATCTCTCCGACTGGCAGGCGTTCAACGTGATCTACGGCGCGACCGTGAACCCGTGGGACCACGCGCGCACGCCGGGCGGCTCGTCGGGCGGCGCCTCGGCGGCGCTCGCGGCCGGGCTCGCCGCGCTCGAGCTCGGCAGCGACATCGGCGGCTCGATACGGATGCCCGCGCATTATTGCGGCATCTACGGCCACAAGCCGAGCTACGGCATCGTGCCGATGCGCGGCCACGCGCCCGCCGACGACATGGCGGCGATCGACATTCTCGTCGCCGGTCCGCTTGCGCGTCGCGCGGCCGATCTCGAGGTCGCGCTCGAGGTCATCGCCGGCGCCGATCCTGAGGAGGAGGGCGGCTGGCGCCTCGATCTCCCGGCCGAGCCGCGGCGGCGCTTCCGCGATTTCCGCATCGCCGTCGTCACCGACGATGCGACATTTCGTGTCGATGCCGATACCCGCGCCGCGCTCGGCGCGATCGCCGACCTCCTCGAGCGCGAGGGTGCGCGCGTGGTCCGCGACCCGAAGCTCCCGATGCCGTCGCACGATATGTGGCTTCTCTATCTGACGCTCCTCCGGAGCGCGATGTCGAGCGCGCTCAGCGATGCTGATGTCGCGCACCATGCCCGGCTCGCCGCGGCCGCCGGCGCCGAGGCGATGGATTACGCGAGCGTCATCGCGCGCGCCTACACGCTCAGCCATCGCGACTGGCTCAAGGCCAACGATGCGCGCCAGCTTCTTCGCCGGCTGTGGCGCGCCTTCTTCGCCGAGCACGATCTCGTCCTCGCGCCGATGTCGGCGACGACGGCGTTTCCGCATGTCCGCGGCATCGCCAAGGAGGACCAGACCATGATGGTCGACGGCGCCCGGCGGCTCGCCTCCGATACCTATTTCTGGATCGGCATCCCGGCGCTGGTGCCGCAGCTCCCGGCGACCACGGTGCCGGCCGGGATCGCGCGCGACGGGCTCCCGATCGGGATCCAGATCATCGGGCCGGAATACCGCGACCGGCGCTGCCTCGCGCTCGCCCGGCTGCTCGAGACCGCGCACCGCGGCTTCGTGCCGCCGCCGCTCTATCCCTAGGCGTCGGGCGCGGTTCCGCCCGTCAGCGATGGCGGGCCGCGACGCGCTTGGTGAGCTCGTGGATGTCGCGGAGCTCGGGCTGCTCCTTGACGATCTCGTCGCCGACCGGCTGGAGGAGCGCCCGGAGCGCCGCCTTGTCGGCCGCCCCGAGATCGATCAGTTCGCCGCCGCCGTCGACCCAGGCCTTGTGGTTGCGGTTCATGAACTCGTAGGACCAGGCCTGCGTCTCGTCGTCGGCCTTGCGCGCCTCCTCGTCGAGAATCCGGCGGAGCGCGGCCGGGAGCTTGTCGTACCACGCCTTGCTGATCGTCGCGGCGGCGCAGATGACGCTCTCGTGCGTGCGGGTCAGGGTCTTGACGACGGTGAAATAGCGGAAGGCGACGAACAGGCTGATCGAGCTCTTCACCGAATCGAGCGTGCCGTTCTGGATCGCGGTCAGCACCTCGTCGAACGGCATCGGCGCGGCGGTCGCGCCGAGCCGGCGCATCGATTCGCGCTCGATGCGGCTCGCGAACACCCGCATCTTCTTGCCCTTGAAGTCGTCGAGCTTGCGGATCGGCTGGATCGACAGGAACGTCGTGATCTCGGGACAGAACATGCCGATGGTCGCGATGGCCTTCGCCTCGCCGAGACGCCAGAAGCCGTTGATGAACTCGGGGTCGTGCGTCGTGCGCATCGCATGCGGCAGGTTTTCGAACAGGAACGGCGCATCGAGCGCCTGAAAGCGCTGATCGACGCCGACCAGGAACGATGTCGGTCCGAGATAGCCCTCGATCGTGCCGAGCTGAAGGCCCTCGATCATGCGCGGGACGCTGCCGAGCTGGCTCGATGGGAAGATCTCGACTTTCATGCGGTCGCCGGCCCGCTTCTCGACCCCTTCCTTGAGAAGCTTCATCCAGTGATGCTGGGTGTCGTTGATCGAGGCGGTGCCAAACTTCATCACGGTCTGCGCGGCGGCCGGTGCGATCTGGCCGATCGCGAGGAGCACTGACGCGGCGGCCGGCAGCAACAGCTTCGAGAGCGCGTGCATGGGGCGTCCTTTCATCGGTCGATGATGCCGAACAGCTTCACTCTAGGGACCTTCGGCTTTGCGGAGCGCGTCCGCAACATAGGGTGCGAGCGTGATGTCGCCGACGATGTGGAAGCCGAGCCCGTCGGCGTCGTCGCGGACGATGACGGCCGAGACGCGCGCGATCATCGTCTGGGCGATGGCGAGATCGGCGAAGCGATGCGGACGCAGATCGACGCCGCACAGGGTCGCGAGGAGGGCGGGTGCGCCCGGGCCTGCGAGGCTGAACCAGTAGGTGCCGCCGAAACGCGGCACCGGATAGACCCCGGGCGCGAGCGGCGCGCCGCTGCCGTAGTCGGCGAAAGGCGCGGCCGCGGCGCCGAGGATCAGCACTTCGGTCCCCGACAGCATGGCGACGAGGCCGCCTGCCGGATGCCGGGCTGCGCGGTTGGCGATGCCGTCGGTGACGATCCCGTGCGCGGCGAGGAAGGCGGGTGCACCCGGTCCCTTGACGCCAGCGCGCGGCTCGAGCGAGCGGTCGCGGAGGCTCGTCGGCGCGCCCGTGTCGTGCGCGCCGGTCGGCACGAGACCGACGGCGAAGCGAAGCGGAGCGGGCGCGACCGGCATAACTAGCGCTCCTGGCGGGTGTTGCCGGGGTCGTAAAATGGCGTCGGCGCGACCTCCGCCCCGACCATCGCGCCGCTCGGCAGTCGGATCGCGAACGGGCTTCCCTCGGCGGCGCGCGACGGCGGCACGAAGGCGAGGCCGATGATGCCGCCCGCGGCGGCCGAGCGCGCCGCGGAGGTGACGCGGCCGCCGATCGCATCGCCCTCGATGACGAGCGAGGCCTCGGGCGGGACCGTCGCGCTCGCGTCCATGCGGAACCCGACCAGCACGCGCTGCAACGGGCGCGTGCCGCGGACGGCGAGCGCGGCGCGGCCGACGAAGCTCGTCTTGGTCTTGCCGACCGCCCAGCCCATGTTGGCCTCGGCCGGCGTCGTCAGGCCGTCGGTATCCTGGCCGATGATGACATGCGCCTTCTGCAGCCGGAGGAGGCGCTGCGCCTCGACGCCGAACGGGCGGAGCCCATGCGCGCGGCCGGCATCGGCGAGCGCCGTCCACACCGCCTGGCCGTAAGCCGCCGGCATGTGGATCTCGTAGCCGAGCTCGCCGACGAATCCGACCCGGAGGAGACGCGCCGCGACGCCGGCGACGCGGCCGTGGCGGACATCCATGTATTTGAACGCGCCGGGCGCGAGATCGACGTCCTCGACGAGGCCGGCGAGCACGGTGCGGCTCGCGGGGCCGGCGATGTTGAGCGCGGCGAAGGCGCCGGTCAGGTTCGTGATGTCGACGTCCATCCCCCACTGCGCGTTGAGCCAGGTGAGAAGGCGATAGGTCGCATCCGCCTGGCCCGTCGTCGCGGTGACGTAGAAATGAGTCTCGGCGAGGCGGCCGATGACGCCGTCGTCGGCGATGTTGCCCGCCTCGTCGAGAAGGAGGCAGTAGCGGCCGCGCCCGACCGGCTGTTTCGCATGCGGCGTCGCGTAGATGCGGTCGAGGAAGGCCGCCGCGTCGGGTCCGCGCAGCTCGATCTTGCCGAGCGTCGAGACATCGATCATGCCGGTCGCCTCGTGCACGGCCATGACCTCGGCCGCGATCGCGCGCTCGGCATCGGCCGGTGCGCCGTAGAAGGCGGGCCTCTGCCAGAGGCCGGCCACCATCGTGGTCGCGCCATAGGCGCGGTGCTGGAGCTGCATCGCGGTGGCGCGCGCCGGATGAAAGGCGCGTCCGGCGAGGAGGTCGATGCGCTCGGCCGTGAAGGGCGGGCGGCTGGTCGTCGGCCCGATGCCCTCGGGTGCGAGCCTGCGCGCACGCGCGGCGACCCGGAGCACCGCGAGCGCCGCCTGCTTGCCCTGGCTCGGACCCATGCCGGCGGTCGAGTAGCGCTTGAGGAGCTCGCCGTGATCGAAGCCGTCGGCGACCGCATTCTCGATGTCGGCGATCGTCAGGTCCTCGTCGAACTCGAGGAACTCCTTGCCCTTCGGGTGCGGAACGATCGGCCATGGATGGTTGAAGCCGGGCTCGGGCTCGGGCGAGGCGCGCGCCAGGACGCTGCGCCCGAGCGCCGCGTCCGCCGCGGCGTGGCCCGCCTCGCGCGCGTCCTCGACGACGAGCGTGGGCGTGTGGAGCCCGGCTGCCGCGCCGACGGCGAAGACATGGCCGGGGATGTCGCTGAGCGCGAACGTGTCGGCGTCGGCATCGTAGGCGAGCCGCGCCCCGGCGTGGCAGGCGAGCGCGGCCAGGGGCGACCAGCCGCCGCTCATGACGACGAGGTCGCAGACGTGGAGCGCGCCCTCGGGCCGCGCGGTGCCGTGCGCGCCCTTCGTCGCGAGCTCGATCCCGGTGACGGGGCCGCCGTAATAGAGACCGGCGAGGCCGTTCGACTGCACGGCCTCATAGGGAACGGTGCCGAGCCGAACCGTCACACCGGCCTCGGCGAGGCGCTCGTGGAGGATGTTGGTGGCCGTCCGCGCATCGGCGACGATCGCGATCTCGACGCCGGCGGCATGAAGATCGAGCGCGGCGGCGAGACCGTGATCGTTCACGGTCACCACCGCCGCGCGCGTGCCGGGGCGCACCGCGTAGAGATGGATCAGCGCGCGCGCCGCCGAGGCGAGCATCACGCCGGGCAGGTCGTTGTTGCGGAAGACGATCGGCTGCTCGGCAGCGCCGGTCGCGACGACGACGCACCGCGCGCGGACGCGCCCATGCCGGTCGCCCAGCTCGACCGCGAGCATGCCGTCCTCGAAGAGACCCTGCGCGATCGCGCCGGTCATGACCCGAACGCCGTCGGCCGGCAGAGCGTCGGGGAATGCGGCCGGATCGACGAGCGCAAAGCCGCCGGCGCGCGCCATCGCCTCGAACAGGATCACCTCGGCGCCCGCGGCCGCGGCGGCGTTAGCGGCGGCGATGCCGGCCGGCCCGCCGCCGACGACCGCGACATCGCAGAAGAGGTGGACCTTCTCGCACTCGGCGTGGTGGCCGTCCTTGCCCAGAATGCCGAGCCCGGCACGGCGGCGGATCGCCGGCTCGATGCGGTCCCACGATCCGGCCGGCCGGAAGAACGTGCGGTAGTAGAAGCCGACCGGCAGGAAGCGGCCGAGATGGCCGATCCACGCGCCGCGATCGCGCGTCAGCGAGCCGATGCGGTTCTGGCCCTCGATCGCGGGCAGGCCGTCGACCAGGAGGAGGCGGTCGGCGGCGACATTGGGCTCGGCGCCGCGCTGCACATAGCTCGTCGCGTCGAATGCGCCATGGCCGAGGAGCCCGCGCGGCCGGCGATACTTGAACGAACGCGCGAGCACGCGCGTGCCGGCGGCCCAGAGCGCGCTCGCCACCGTATCGCCGGCGAGGCCCTCGATCCGGGCGCCCTCGAACTCGAACGGGATCGTGCGCGCACGGTCGAGGAGGCGGCCATAGGGGGGTGGCAAACGGCCCGTCGTCACGGCCGGCCCCCGCGCTCTTTCCATGCCGCGACCGTCATGCTGCGGATGACGGTATCGGTCCGCGTGTCGCGCTCGGCGACGAACCAGAAAGCGGTCGGCACGTGGTACCACCACTCGAGGACGATGCCGGCGGCATTGTCCTCGATGAAGACATACTCGGCCCACCGCGCCCCGCCGGCGTCGTCGGCCGGGCGCTCCTTGATCGGCCCGCCGCAGGCGAACTCGGTGATCGGGCGCGGACCGTTGAGGGGACAGGTCATGATCTTCATGCGCCGCCCCTCAGCTCCCGACGCTCGCCGCGCCGCGTTCGCCGATCTGGTCGAAGCGGGCGAAGCGGTCGAGCGCGAAGCCCTCGATCAGCGCGTGCGGCTTTCCGGTCGCGACGGTCGCGGCCATGGTGAGCCCGCACACCGGCGTCGCCTTGAACCCCCAGGTGCCCCAGCCCGAATCGATGAAATAGTTCTCGACCGGGGTCAGCCCCATCACCGGCGAGAAGTCGGGCGTCATGTCGGCGAGCCCCGCCCACTGGCGCAGCATCTTCATGTGCGCGAGCTGCGGGAAGAGCTCGAGCATGTCGGAGAAGAGCGTCTCCTTGAACTCGAGCGTCGAGCGCTGGGCGTAGAGCGCGTAGGGGTCGGTCGCGCCGCCCATCACGAACTCGCCGCGCGCCGTCTGCGAGATATAGACGTGGAGCGAGCCCGACACGATCACCGTGTCGAGGAAGGGCTTGACCGGCTCGGAGACGCAGGCCTGGAGCGGCACGGTCCGGATCGGGAGCCGGAAGCCCGCGAGCGCCGCGACGCGCGAGGAATTGCCGGCGACCGCCTGGAGCACGCGGCCCGTGCGCATCGTCCCGCGCGTGGTGCGGACGCCGGTGACGCGGCCATGGTCGATGTCGAAGCCGGTCACCTCGGTCATCTGGTGGATCTCGACGCCGCGCGCCGCCGCGCCCATCGCATAGCCCCAGGCGACCGCGTCGTGTCGCGCGATGCCACCGGGCGGATGGTAGAGCGCGCCGAGCACGGGATAGCGCACCTCGTGCGACAGGTTGAGCTCCGGGCAGAGCGCCGCGATCTCGGCCGGGCCGACCACCTCGGAGGCGACGCCGTAATGCTTGTTCACCTCGGCCCGCCAACGCATCGTGCGGATCGCCGCATCGGTGTGGGCGAGCGTCAGGTGGCCGCGTTCCGACACCATGACGTTGATCCCGAGATCGTTCGAGATCGTCCGCCACAGCCGGACGCTCTGATCGTAGAACTGGACGCCTTCGGGCGTCAGGTAGTTCGAGCGGATGATCGCGGTGTTGCGCGCGGTGTTGCCGCCGGCGAGCCAGCCGCGCTCGACGACGGCGACGTTGGTGATGTCGTGCCGGTGTGCGAGGTAATACGCGGCCGCGAGCGCATGACCGCCGCCGCCGACGATGACGACGTCGTAGGACGGCTTGAACCGGTCCGGCGTCGGCGGGATCACCCGCCATGGCACGTGACGGCGGCGGAGCCCGTAGCGAAGGAGCGAGAGGACCATCCGTCAGCAGTCAAGCGTCGTGCGCCGCTCCCATTCGGTGAGATGGCGGGCGTAGTCGTTCCAATCGGCATGGCGGAGCTTGAGATAGGCGGCAACGAACGGCGCGCCGAGATGGTCCTTCATGACGCTCGACCGCTCGAGCGCGCGGAGCGCATCGAGGAGGTTGAGCGGCAGCCGCTTCGCGCCCTTCACGGTGTGGCCGTCCGCGTACATGTCGATGTCGAGGCGCTTGCCCGGATCACGCCGGTGCGCGATGCCGTCGCGACCCGCGGCGAGGAGGGCGGCCTGGAGGAGATAGGGGTTGGCCGCGCCGTCGGCGAGGCGGAACTCGAACCGGCCGGCCTCGGGGATGCGGATCATGTGGGTCCGGTTGTTGCCGGAATAGGTCACCGTGTTGGGCGACCAGGTGGCGCCCGAGGTCGTGCGCGGGGCGTTGATGCGCTTGTAGGAGTTGACGGTCGGGTTGGTGATCGCGGCGAGCGCGTCGGCGTTGTGGATGACGCCGCCGATGAAGTGATAGGCGAGGGCGGACAGCCCGAGCGCGCCCTTGGGATCGACGAACAGGTTCTTGCCGGTCTTCCGCGACCACACCGAGACATGGGCGTGGCAGCCGCTTCCCGTCAGCTCGATGAACGGTTTCGGCATGAACGTCGCGCGGAGCCCGTGCTTTTCCGCGATCGACTTCACCATGAACTTGAAGAACGCGTGACGGTCGGCGGTGACGAGCGCGCTGTCATATTCCCAGTTCATCTCGAACTGGCCGTTCGCGTCCTCGTGGTCGTTCTGATAGGGCTGCCAGCCGAGCGCCTGCATGCAATCGCAGATCTCGGTGATGACGTCGTAGCGGCGCATTAGGGCCTGCTGGTCGTAGCACGGCTTCGTCTGGTGATCGGCGGCATCCGAGATCGCCTGCCCGTCGGGCGTGATCAGGAAGAACTCGCACTCGACGCCGGTGCGCATGTCGTGGCCGTCGGCGGCGGCGGCGGCGATGCCGTTCTTGAGGACGACGCGCGGGGCTTGCGCGACGCGCTCGCCGTCCATCCAGAGATCGGCCGCGAGCCAGCCGACCTCCTTCTTCCACGGCAGCTGGATCAGGCTGTCGGCATCGGGCACCGCGAACATGTCGGAATCGGCGGGCGTCATGTCGAGCCAGGTCGCGAAGCCGGCGAACCCGGCGCCGATCTTCGCCATGTCACCGATCGCGGCCGCGGGCACGAGCTTTGCCCGCATCGTGCCGAAGAGGTCGGCATAGGAGATGAGGAAATACTTGATGCCGCGGCTCTTCGCGGCCTTGCCGAGATCGGTCGCCATCAACGCCCCCCGTTCTTCTCTACGGCCGCGGTCGTTCCGCCGCGCCGGTCCTCGCATTAGTACCCGTTCTGCCCCGGAATCCAACTCGTTCCGGCGAGCGGCACCTGTGCCATCGCCGACGCCTCGACGGTGAGCGCGACGAGGTCCTCGGGCTCGAGATTGTGGAGATGGCTCTTGCCGCAAGCCCGCGCGATGGTCTGCGCCTCGAGCGTGAGCACCGCGAGATAGTTGGCGAGGCGACGGCCGGCCTTGACCGGATCGAGCCGGGCGGCGAGCGATGCGTCCTGGGTCGTGATGCCGGACGGATCGTTGCCCTCGTGCCAGTCGTCATAGGCGGCGGCCGTCGTGCCGAGCGCGCGGAACGCCTCCTCCTGTGCCGGCGAATGGCTACCGATCGCGATCAGCGCGGCGGTGCCGATCGAGACCGCGTCGGCGCCGAGCGCGAGCGCCTTGGCGACGTCGGCGCCGTTGCGGATGCCGCCGGAGACGACGAGCTGCACCTTGCGGTGGAGGCCGAGGTCCTGGAGCGCCCGCACGGCGGGCCGGATGGCAGCGAGGATCGGGATGCCGACATGCTCGATGAACACCTCCTGCGTCGCCGCGGTGCCGCCCTGCATGCCGTCGAGGACGACGACGTCGGCGCCCGACTTCACCGCCAGCGCCGTGTCGTAGTAGGGCCGGCTCGCCGCGACCTTGACGTAGATCGGCTTCTCCCAGTCGGTGAGCTCGCGCAGCTCCTCGATCTTGATCTCGAGGTCGTCGGGGCCGGTCCAGTCGGGATGGCGGCAGGCGGAGCGCTGGTCGATCCCCATCGGCAGCGTGCGCATCTCGGCCACGCGCTCCGAGATCTTCTGGCCGAGCAGCATGCCGCCGCCGCCCGGCTTGGCGCCCTGGCAGATCACGACCTCGATCGCGTCGGCCTTGCGGAGATCATCGGGGTTCATGCCGTAGCGCGACGGCAGCACCTGGTAGACGAGGAGCGAGGAATGCGCACGCTCCTCGGCGGTCATGCCGCCGTCGCCGGTCGTGGTCGAGGTGCCCATCGCCGAGGCGCCGCGGCCGAGCGCCTCCTTGGCGGGCGCCGACAGCGCGCCGAAGCTCATGCCGGCGATGGTGACCGGGATCTTGAGCTCGATCGGCTTCTTCGCGAACCGGGTGCCGAGCACGACATTGGTCGCGCAGCGCTCGCGATAGCCCTCGAGCGGATAGCGCGACATCGATGCGCCGAGGAACAGGAGATCGTCGAAATGTGGCAAACGGCGCTTGGTGCCGGCGCCGCGGATGTCGTAGATGCCGGTTGCGGCGGCGCGGTGGATCTCGGAGATCGCGTATTCGTCGAAGGTCGCCGAGACGCGCGGGAGCGTCGTCGGGATGTCAGGGCGGCTCGTCACGCGCGGCCTCCTCAGTAGGCGTCGACGTTATCGACATGGAAATTGTAGAGCCGGCGCGCCGAGCCGTAGCGTCGGAAGCTCGATACGTCGATCGTGCCGGCGAGGCGGGCTCTCTCGAGCACCGCATGGAGCGCCGCCTTGTGCGCATCGTGCATCGGCTTCTCGATGCAGTCGGCGCCGAGCGACTTGACGGCGCCGCGGACATAGAGCCGTGCCTCGTAGATCGAATCGCCGAGCGAATCGCCCGCATCGCCGAACACGACGAGATTGCCCGCCTGGGCCATGAACGCGCTCATATGGCCGATCGAGCCGCCGACCACGATGTCGATCCCCTTCATCGAGATGCCGCAGCGCGCCGAGGCGTTGCCGTCGATCCGGAGCAGGCCCCCGTTCCCCGACGCACCCGCCGACTGGCTCGCACCGCCCTTCACATGGACGAAGCCCGACATCATGTTCTCGGCGACGCCGGTGCCCGCGTTGCCCTCGACGATCACGGTCGCCGCCTTGTTCATCCCGGCGCAGTAGTAGCCGACATGGCCCGCGATCTCGACCGTGACCGGCACCTGGAGCCCGCACGCGACGGCGTGCCGCCCGCGCGGATTGGCGACCCTCCAGTGCCGTTCGTTGGTGTCGGGCGCGAGCCGGTGGAGCGCGGCGTTGAGATCGCGGAGCGGCGTCCTCGCGAGGTCGATCGCGGTCGTCACGGGCGGTCCCAGAAATAGACGGTGGCGGGCTCCGGCTCCCACACCCGTGCCTTGTCGATGCCGGGGAGATCGACCAGCACGCGGTACTCCGAGCCGAAGGCGACATAGGCGTCGGTCTCGGCCATGATCGCCGGCTTGCATGCGATCGGATCGCGCAGCACGCCGAAACCGTTCTCGGTGCCGACGACGAAGGTGTAGAAGCCGTCGAGATCGGCGAGCGAGTGCTCGAGCGCGGCGCCGAGCGAGAGACCGGCGCGGAGCTTCGCGCTCAGATAGCCGGCGGCGACCTCGGTATCGTTCTCCGTCTCGAATGTGAGGCCCTCGCGGATGAGCTCGCGCCGGAGAGCATTGTGGTTGGAGAGCGAGCCGTTGTGGACGAGGCACTGGTCGCGGCCGGTCGTGTAGGGGTGCGCGCCGTCGGTCGTCACCGCCGATTCGGTCGCCATGCGCGTGTGCCCGATGCCGTGCGAGCCGGTCATCGACGCGAGACCGAAGCGCGCCGCGACCGCATCGGGCCGGCCGACCTCCTTGTAGATCTCCATCCGTCGGCCGCTTCCGACGACGGTGATCTCGGGCGCGGTCTCGGCGAGCGCGGCACGCACCCGGCCCTCGGCGTCGGCCGGCAGCGTCAGGATCGCATGGCTGTCGTGCCGGCGCGCCGCGATCGAGACGCCGGCCGTCTTGCCGAGGCGCGCGGCGAGGGCGGCGAAATCGGTGTCGCCGTCGGGCGCCCGCAGGGTGAGCTTGATCGCGCCGGATGCGGCGTCGCCGTAGACGGCGAAGCCGGCGCTGTCGGGTCCGCGGTCGCACATGGTCGCGAGCATGGTCGCGAGATGGGCGCCGAGCACGGGCTCGAGGCGCCGGTCCTTGAGGAAGAGGCCGACGATCCCACACATCGGGCGGGTCACCTTGTGGTGGTTGGACGCGAAACGATGCTAAAACGACCAGCTCAGCCTGTCAACTGTCGGTAAAGACTGTTTCCTCTGAAGAAACCCTACTCGCGCCGATAGACGATGATCGACAGATAGGTCATCGGCAGCCGCGTCAGCACCTCCGGCCCGTGCGGTGCGGCGGCATCGAAGAAGAGCGCGTCCCCCGGCTTCAGCGCATAGGTGCGGTCGGCGTGGCGGTACACGACCGCGCCGGTGAGCATGTAGATGAACTCGAGCCCGGCGTGGCGGAACACGGGGTAGGGCTCGGCCTCGCGCGTCAGCGTGATCAGGTAGGGCTCGACCACGATGTCGCCGGCGATCGAATGGCCGAGGAGCTGATATTGGTGGCCGGCCTTGGTGCCGCGCCGTTCGATCGCGACGCCCTGGCCCCGGCGCACGAACGAGCAGTCGCGCCGCTCCTCGTAGCCGGCGAAGAAGCTCGTCATCGGTACGTTGAGCGCGCGGGCGAGGGCTTCGAGGCTCTCGAGCGAGGGCGAGACGGTGCCGTTCTCGATCTTCGACAGCATGCCCGCCGAGAGGCCGGCCTCCTCGGCGAGCTCGGCCGCGGTGAGATCAAGCCGGCGCCTCAGCGTGCGCACCTGGGCGCCGATCGCGGCCGCGACCGAGAGACGGTCCTCGACGCCCGGCGCCGTTGATCCGGTGCCGGTCGAGCCAGTCGCGGTCGATCCGGTCGCGGCGGGCCGCGGCGGGCGGCGGGCGGGCTTGGTGCTGCGGCGGGGCCTCATGGCGCATCCTCGCGGTGACGGGGTGGCGTCCACTTAACGCCCGCGCGGCGCCGCGACGCAAGCGAGGCGGCGTCCGATCGATCTTGCGTCCACGCCGCCC
>VGEU01000098.1 GCA_016869145.1 Alphaproteobacteria bacterium
CGCGCATCGCCTGCTCATAGGCGGCGACCCGGCCGGCATGCGCGCGGTCGAAGCCGTAGACCAGCCGGTCGACGAAGCGCCGCCGCGCGCTCCGGCCCTCGACGAACAGCCGGTCCATCTCGGGCGTGAGCCAGACCGCGGACGCGACCGCGCCGAGCGCGGCCTGGCCGCGGCTCGCGCTGCCGTCGATCCGGACGAGGCGCCGGCCGGCGCCGTCCTCGCCGCTCTCGGCCGCGGCGGAAAAGGTGACGGGCGCGAGCGTTGCGGCCAGAGCGGTCGGCGCGATGGGCGCGGCGAGAGCGGCCGGATCGAGGCCGGTGCCGATCTCGACCGGGCCCGCTTGCGTCGCGAGCGTGGCGGCGACCGCCCAGACGCGCGGCGTCGCGTCGGTATCGCGGCGAACGACATCGGAGAGCCGGGCGCGGCGGAGTCCGCGGCCGGGGACGAGAAAGGACACCGCCTCGATGAGATTGGTCTTGCCGGCGCCGTTCGGGCCGGTCAGCACGACCGGGCGCGGGTCGAGTTCGAGCCGGAGGCCGGCATAGCAGCGGAAGTCGGTGAGCGCGAGACGGCGCACGGCGAGCCGCGCGGGCGCCGCGGCGCGCGGGTCGAGCGGATCGGTCAGGGGCGCGAGAGACGAGGCGGCCGTCATCGACGGCGGGACACGGTCGGCGGCCGCGTCATGATCAACCGACGCGCATCGGCATGAGGACGTAGACCGCCGACGGATCGGCGTCGTCGCGCACGAGCGTCGGCGAGGACGAATCCGACAGCATGAACTCGGCGTCCTCGCCGACGATCTGCTGGGCGATGTCGAGGAGATAGCGGGCGTTGAACCCGATCTCCATCGGGCCGTCGCGATAGGCGACCTCGATCTCCTCGGTGGCGCTGCCGCTGTCCGGACTCGTCGCCGACAAAGTGAGCGTGTCCTTGTCGATCTTGAGCTTGACCGCGCGCGTCTTGTCGCTGGTGATGGTCGAGACGAGGTCGACCGCCTGCGCGAACGAGGCGACGTTGACCCGGAGCGGCTTGTCGTTGGCGAACGGGATCACGCGCTCGTAGTCGGGGAAGGTGCCGTCGATCAGCTTCGAGGTGAGGACGACGTCGCCGACGGAGACGCGGATCTTGGTGTCGGAGAGCGCGATCTCGGCCTCGCCTTCGGCGTCGTCGAGGAGGCGGCGGATTTCCTGCACGGCCTTGCGCGGCACGATCACGCCCGGCATGCCGCGCGCGCCGGGCGGCAGCGGCAGCTCGACGCGGGCGAGCCGGTGGCCGTCGGTCGCGACGCTCCGGAGCACGTCCTTGCCGCTTTGCTTGGCGGCGTGGAGATAGATGCCGTTCAGATAATAGCGCGTCTCCTCGGTCGAGATCGCGAAGCGGGTGCGGTCGATCAGGCGGCCGAGCACGTCGACCGGCATCGCGAAGACGTACGGGAGCTCGCCCTCGGCCATCACCGGGAAATCCTCGCTCGGCAGCGTCGAGAGCTTGAGGCTGGAGCGGCCGCAGCGGAGCTGGAGGACGCCCTGCTCGGTGCCGGTGCGGACCTCGACCTGGGCGCCGTCGGGGAGCTTCCGGACGATGTCGTAGAAGGTGTGCGCGGCGACGGTGGTGGAGCCCGCCTGGGTGACGTCGGCCGCGGCGCGCTCCTGCATCGCGAGATCCATGTCGGTCGCGGTCAGCACGAGACGGCCGTCGTCGGCGCGGATCAGGACGTTCGACAGGATCGGGATCGTGGTGCGGCGCTCGACGACGCCGTGGACGTGGCCGAGCGAGCGGAGCAGCGCACTGCGTTCGATGGTCAGTCTCATGGCGACACTCGGCGAGCTGTCGGGTGTGAAGGCGATCGTCTCGTCCGGTCCGGCCGGGGACCCGCCGCGGCGGGGCGCGACGACGCCCGGATTCGCCCGGAGCGGCCGAAAACAATACCATGAATCGGGGGAATCCGGCGAGAATCGCGCGCCGGATGCGCGAACGCGCTCGCGCTACTGCTCGAAGCCCCGGCGCAGAAGCTCGACGTCCTCGGCGAGGCTGGCGTCGGTCCGGATCAGGTCCTCGATCTTGCGCACGGCGTGGATCACGGTGGTGTGGTCGCGACCGCCGAACTTGCGCCCGATCTCGGGCAGCGAGCGGGTGGTGAGGTGCTTGGCGAGGTACATGGCGACCTGGCGCGGGCGCGCCACCGCGCGCGAGCGGCGGACCGAGCCCATGTCGGACAGCCGGATGTTGAAGTGCTCGGCGACCTTCTTCTGGATCTCCTCGATCGTGACCCGCCGCTCGTTGGCCTTGAGGAGGTCGCGGAGCTTGGTCTGGCAGAGCTCCATCGTGATGTCGCGCCCGATCAGCACCGCCTCGGCGATCAGCCGGGTCAGCGCGCCCTCGAGCTCGCGCACGTTCGAGGTGATGCGCTGGGCGAGGAACTTCAGGACCTCCTCCGGCACCCGGATGCCGTGCTGCTCGGCCTTGGTCTGGAGGATGCTGAGGCGGAGCTCGAACGAGGTCGCGTGGATGTCGGCGACCAGGCCCCAGCCCAGCCGCGAGCGCAGCCGCTCCTCCATCCCCTCGAGATCGTGCGGCGACTTGTCGGCCGACACCACGATCTGCCGGTTGGAATCGACCAGCGCGTTGAAGGTGTGGAAGAACTCCTCCTGGGTCGATTCCTTGCCGTTGATGAACTGGACGTCGTCGATCATCAGGACGTCGACGGAGCGAACCTCATCCTTGAACGCCATGGTGTTCTTGTAGCGGATGGCGCGGATGAAATGGAACATGAACTGCTCGGCCGACAGATAGACGACCTTGCGCTGCGGCGTCTGGGCGCGGATGTGCCAGGCGATCGCGTGCATCAGGTGCGTCTTGCCGAGCCCGACGCTGCCATAGAGGAACAGCGGGTTGTACTGCGCGGTCGGCGATTCGGCGACGCGGCGGGCGGCGGCGAAGGCGAGCTCGTTGGGCTTGCCGACGACGAAGTTCTCGAACGTGAAGCGCGGGTCGAGCGCGGCGCCGATGGCGACGCCGGCGATCGAGGGCTCGTCGGCCCGCTCCTCGGCGGGCGCCGGCGCGGCGCGCGGCGGGGTGGCGGCCGGCACCTCGAGCTGGATCACGACATCCACCGTCTCGACGCGCGGATCCTCCTCGCGCCACAGCGCGCCCAGCCGTTCGCCGTAATGGGTGACGACCCAGTCGCGCATGAACTTGGTCGGCGCGCCGAGCCTGACGCAGCGATCGTCGCGCTCGATCAGCGTCAGCTTCTTGAGCCAGCTCCGGAAGGCCGCATCGCCCGCCTCGGCGCGCAGCACGCCGCGGATGCGTACCCACTGCCCGGCGAGGCGTGGATCGGCTGAACCCCCGCCCATCGCCTCACCCCTGGATCCAGGGCAGGCCGAGCGCCTTCCAGCCGTCGACGCGGCCGCGGTGCCTATCCGAACCGGGCGGTCCCTCGAAGCCGCCGGCGATGTTGTAGCAGCGCGCATAGCCCGCTGCCGTCATCGCCGCCGCGGCCGAGGCCGAGCGGCCGCCCGAGCGGCAGAGGAAGAGGACGGTCCGGTCCGCCGTCACGCCCTTGGCGGCGAGCTCCTTGGCGAAGGCGGGGTTGGTGCCGGTGTTGGGATAGCCGTGCCACTCGACGAGCACCGGCTGGCGGCCGAGCGGCTCGAGCGCCGGGATGCCGACGAACTCCCACTCGGCCCGGGTGCGCACATCGACCAGGACGGCGGCCGGGTCCTTCTCCAGCATGTCCCAGGCCCGCCGCGCATCGACATCGCCGGCATAGCGGCCCCCCACCGTCCCCGCAGTCGCCGATTTGTCCGCCATACCACCCCCGCGCTCCCGCTGCGACGGAGACCCTGTCGCGCGACGCCAGAAATCTCGTTTGCCCGCCGCGTAAACCCTAACTATCAGCAGCGCAGTGCAAGTATTTGTAAGTCGTCGGAAATTAGTCGGGGCCGCTTTACTTAGTATCAGCGTGCCCGTTCCCTGACTTTTTACTGTAATCGATCGCGCCGCCCTCTGGCAACAGGTCCGAATGGCGAACGCGTCAATTTGTTGTTGGTTAACGATTACTCACAAGCGTGGCTAGCGAATGCAGTACGACCGTGGCGGGAAACCCGCGCGCGGCCGGGGACGGTCTTAGAGGGACTTGATGCGGGCCGAGAGGCGCGAGATGCGACGCGACGCGGTGTTCTTGTGAACGAGGCCGTGGTTGACGCCGCGCATCAGCTCGGGCTGCGCCTCGCGGAGTGCGGCCTTGGCGGCGGAGCTGTCACCCGAGGCGATCGCCGCCTCGACCTTGCGCATGAACGTGCGCAGGCGGTTCATGCGCGAGCGGTTGACCGCGGTGCGCCGCTCGATCTGACGAATGCGCTTGCGGGCCTGTGGTGTGTTCGCCATGGTCGCCCGTTCCGATACGAGAGTGCGGGAAAGCGCGTGTTCTAATGCCGCGCGCGCGCGCCGTCAAGACCGGGCAGCGCCAACCGCGCCCGAACGATCATCTGATGTCGATCATCCGTTCTTGAAGTGCGGCTGCCGCTTGTCGACGAACGCGGCCATGCCTTCCTTCTGATCGGCGATCGCGAAGCTCGCCTGGATCAGCCGCCGCTCGAAGCGGATTCCTTCCGCGAGCGTCGTTTCGTAGGCACGGTTGACGGATTCCTTGATCATCATCGCGACCGGACGCGACATCGAGGCGATGCGGCTCGCGGTCTTGATCGCGTCGTCGAGGAGATCGGCCGCCTTGACGACGCGGCTGACGAGGCCGGCGCGCTCGGCCTCCTCGGCATCCATCATGCGGCCGGTGAGACACATCTCCATCGCCTTCGCCTTGCCGATGACGCGCGTCAGGCGCTGCGTGCCGCCGGCGCCGGGAAGGATCCCGATGGTGATCTCGGGCTGGCCGAACTTCGCCGTGTCGGCGGCGATGATCACGTCGCACATCATCGCGATCTCGCAGCCGCCGCCGAGCGCATAGCCGGCGACGGCGGCGACGGTGGGCTTGCGGCATTCGGCGAGCCGTTCCCAGCCGGCGGTGATGAAGTCCTCGAGATAGGTCTGCGGCCAGGTCTTCGCCTGCATCTCCTTGATGTCGGCGCCGGCGGCGAAGGCCTTGTCCGACCCGGTGACGACGATGGCGCCGATGGCGTCGTCGGCCTCGAAGGCCGCGACCGCCTGCCCGAGCTCGGCGATCAGACCGTTCGACAGCGCGTTCATGGCCTTCGGCCGGTTGAGCGTGATCAGCCCGACACTGCCGCGCGTCTCGACGAGGATGTTCTGAAAGGCCATGGCGGTCTCCTGGACCACGGGTTGCGGTGCGGGAAAGGCTCGAAGGCCGCCGGGTGGGTGGCGCGGCGGGTTGTACACCTATCTTTGCCGCGCTGCACAGTAGAATGTGGACCGTCCGGCCTGGACGATCCGGCGGATGAAGCGGCCGCAATCGCAGCCCGGGCAGGGCTCGCCCTCGCGGTCATAGACCTGGAACCGATGCTGGAAATAGCCGAGCTCGCCCGACGGCAGGCGGTGGTCGCGGAGCGTCGAGCCGCCGGCTGCGATCGCCTCGTCGAGGACGCGGTGGATGGCGGCGGCGAGCGCATCGGCCCGCGCGCCGCCGATCGTGCGCGCCAGCCGGCGGGGCGACAGCCCGGCCCGGAACAGGCTCTCGCAGACATAGATGTTGCCGAGCCCGGCGACGACGGTCTGGTCGAGGAGCGCGGCCTTGATCGGCGTGCGCTTGCCGGCGAGCCGGCGGGCGAGCGCGCGGCCGTCGAAGGCGGCATCGGTCGGCTCCGGACCGAGCCGGGCGAGGAGCGGGTGGTCGGCGAGGGCGGCGCCCGCGACGAGGTCCATCAGCCCGAACCGGCGCGGATCGGCATAGCGGACGACGGTCCCGTTCGCGAGCGCGATGACGACGTGCTCGTGCGCCGCGAGCGGGCCGACATCATGCGCGAAGCGCGCGATGGTGCCGCCGTCGATCACCATCCGCCCCGACATGCCGAGATGGACGAGAAGCGCGTTGCCGTCGTCGAGGCGGACGATGAGGTATTTCGCGCGCCGCTCGAGCGCCTCGACGCGGCGCCCGGCGAGACGCTCGGCGAAGCGCGGCGGCAGGGGCCGGCGCAGATCGCCGCGACGCACGACGACGCGCGCGATCGTCGCGCCGTCCATCACGCGCGCGAGACCGCGGCGCACCGTCTCGACCTCGGGGAGCTCCGGCATCGGCGCAAGGTAGCGCCATCGGATCGGCTTCGCTATGTTCCGGCGAGAGACCGCCCGATGCCCGAGCCGCCCGACGCCGCCAAGGCTTCCGAGACCGGCGAGACCGGCGAGACCGAGTTCGGTTTCCGCCGGGTCTCCCGCGATGCGCATCGCGCCGGCGTGCGCGCGGTGTTCGATTCGGTCGCGCCGCGCTACGACCTGATGAACGATCTGATGAGCGGCGGGCTGCACCGGCTGTGGAAGGCGGCACTCCTCGACCGGCTCGCGCCGCGGCCGGGCGACCGGCTGCTCGATCTCGCCGCCGGGACCGGCGATGTCGCCCGCGGCTTCCTCGCCCGCGTCGCCGGCGCGGGCGTCGCGGTCGTCGCCGACCTCAGCGAGACCATGCTCCGCGCCGGCCGCGACCGCGCGATCGACGACGGCATCCTCGAGGGCCTCGTCCCGGTTGCGGTCGATGCGGCGAGGCTTCCCTTCCCGGCCCGGAGCTTCGATGCCTGCACCATCGCGTTCGGGCTCCGCAACGTCACCGAGCGCGACGCCGCACTCGCCGAGATCCGCCGCGTGCTCCGCCCCGGCGGCCGGCTCGTCTGCCTTGAGTTCAGCCGCGTGGTCCTGCCGATGCTGGGCGCGCTCTACGATGCCTATTCGTTCCGCGTGCTGCCGGTGCTCGGGCGCGTCGTCGCGGGCGATGCCGAGTCCTACCGCTATCTCGCCGAGAGCATCCGGCGCTTTCCCGACCAGGCGGTGCTCGCCGCGGCGTTCGAGGCGGCCGGCTTCGAGCGCGTCGGCTGGCGCAACCTCTCGGGCGGGATCGTCGCGATCCACACCGGCTGGCGTCTCTAGCGCGCCATGCTCGCGACCGCGCGCAATCTCCGCCGCACCTTCACGATCCTGCGCACGTTCGGCCGCTTCGATGCGCTCTTCGTGCTCGACCAGGCGGCCGTGGTGCCCGGTCTCCGCGGCCTGTTGCGCCGCCTGGCGCCGCCCGACCCGGCGCTGGCGCGCGGCCGGCCGGGCGAGCGGCTCGCCGCGGCGCTCCATGCGCTCGGGCCGAGCTTCATCAAGTTCGGCCAGATGCTCTCGGTGCGCCCCGATCTCGTCGGCGAGGCGATCGCGGCCGATCTCGCCCAGCTCCAGGATCATCTGCCGCCCTTTCCCGGCCGCGAGGCGCGCGCGATCGTCGAAGCCGAGCTCGGCCAGGCGGTCGGCGCGCTGTTCGCGGTGTTCGACGAGCGGCCGATCGCCGCCGCCTCGATCGCGCAGGTCCATCGCGCGACGACCGCCGCGGGCGCCGAGGTCGCGGTCAAGGTGCTGCGTCCCGGGATCGAGGCCGCGTTCGCGCGCGATCTCGATCTCTTCCGCTGGGCGGCGCGCGGGCTCGAGCGGATCGAGCCGCGGTTCCGCCGTCTCAAGCCGGTCGCGGTCGTCGAGACGCTCGCGGCCTCGGTCGCGACCGAGATGGATCTCCGTCTCGAGGCGGCCGCGGCGGCCGAGCTCGCCGTGAACCTCGCCGACGCCGAGGGCTTCCGCGTGCCCGCGGTGTTCTGGCAGGAGACGAGCCGGCGCGTGCTGACGACCGAATGGGCGCCCGGCATCCCGATCGACGAGCGGGCGCGGCTGATCGAGGCCGGCCACGACGTGCGCGCGATCGTTGCGCGCATGGCGGAGGCGTTCTTCCTCCAGGTCTTCCGCGACGGCTTCTTCCACGCCGATCTGCACCCCGGCAATCTCGCGGTCGACGAGAAGGGCGCGATCGTGGTCGTCGATTTCGGCATCATGGGCCGGCTCGACGCCGGCACGCGCGCCTATCTCGCCGAGATGCTGCTCGCGTTCCTCCGCCGCGACTACCGGCGCGTCGCCGACGTGCATTTCCGCGCCGGCTACGTGCCCGCCGACCAGTCGATCGACGACTTCGCGCAGGCCGCGCGCGCGATCGCCGAGCCGATCCTCGGCCGCCCGCTCGCCGAGATCTCGATCGCGCGCCTCCTCGCCCAGCTCTTCCAGGTGACCGAGCGGTTCCGCATGGAGACGCAACCGCAGCTCCTCCTCCTCCAGAAGACGATGCTGGTCGCCGAGGGGGTCGGCCGCACGCTCGAGCCGGCGATCAACATGTGGGAGCTCGCCCGGCCGCTGATCGAGGCCTGGGCGCGCGATACCATGGGGCCGGAGGCGCGCATCGGTCAGGCGCTCGGCGCCGTCGGCGACCGGATCGGCCGGCTGCCCGCGCTCCTCGCCGACGCCGAGCGCGCCGTCGCCCAGATCGCGCAAGGCGGCGTTAAGCTTCACCCCGATAGCGTGGCGGCGCTTGCGGCGGCGCGGCGCGGCGGGCGGACCCGGACCGCCCTCGTCGCCCTCGCCGCGGCGCTCGTCGCCCTCGTCCTCTTCGGCTGAGCGTTCCTTGTCCGGGACGGGGCGAACGACTAGCTTAGGGACATAGCCACAGGGCCGGACCCGCATGGTGCTCGACGGCAAGCGCATCCTCCTCGTCATCGCCGGCGGCATCGCGGCCTATAAGTGCCTCGAGCTGATCCGACGTCTCCGCGAGCGGGGCGCATTCGTGCGCTGCGTGATGACGCGCGCGGCGGCGGAGTTCGTCACGCCGCTCTCGGTCGCCGCGCTCTCCGAGGACAAGGTGTACGGCGATCTCTTCTCGCTCACCGACGAGCACGAGATGGGCCATATCCGCCTGTCGCGCGAGGCCGATCTCGTTGTCGTCGCGCCGGCGACCGCGCATATCCTCGCGCGCATGGCCGGCGGGCTTGCCGACGACCTCGCAACGACGCTCCTTCTCGCGACCGACAAGCGCGTCCTCGTCGCGCCGGCGATGAACGTCCGGATGTGGGAGCACGCCGCGACCGCGGCCAATGTCGCAACGCTCGCGGCGCGCGGCATCCTCTTCGTCGGGCCGCGCGAGGGACCGATGGCCTGCGGCGAGTTCGGCCCCGGACGCATGGCCGAGCCCGCGGACATCCTGGCCGCGATCGAAGGCACCCTCGCCGATGACGGCGCGCTCGCCGGCCTGCGCGCGCTCGTCACCAGCGGGCCGACGGTCGAGCCGATCGATCCGGTGCGCTTCATCGCCAACCGATCGTCCGGCAGGCAGGGCCACGCCATCGCCGCCGCGCTCGCGCGCCGCGGCGCGGCGACGACGCTCGTCACCGGCCCGACCGCCCTCGCCGATCCGCCCGGCGTCACCGTGGTGCGGGTCGAGACCGCGCGCGAGATGCTCGCCGCCGCGCTCGCCGCGCTGCCCGCGTCCGTTGCGGTCTGTTCCGCCGCGGTCGCCGACTGGCGTCCGGCCGAGGCGGCGGCGCAGAAGCTCAAGAAGAACGACGCCGGCAAGGCGCCCCGGATCGCGCTCGCCGAGAATCCCGACATTCTCGCGACGCTCGCGGGCGCCGGCAACCGGCGGCCGGCGCTCGTCGTCGGCTTCGCCGCCGAGACCGAGAACGTGGTCGAGAACGCGACCGCCAAGCGCGCGCGCAAGGGCTGCGACTGGATCCTCGCCAACGACGTCTCACCGGCGACCGGCACGTTCGGCGGCGCGGTGAACACGATCCACTGGATCACCGCCTCGGGCGTCGAGGCCTGGCCGCGCATGAGCAAGGAGGCCGTCGCCGAGCGGCTCGCCGAGCGCATCGCGGCCGCGCTCGCGGCCAAGGGCGGCCGTCCGTGAGCGCGCTCGCGGTCGCGATCACGCGGCTCGCGCACGGCGACGGCCTGCCGCTTCCCGACTATGCGACGGCGGAGGCGGCGGGCATGGATCTCGCCGCCGCGGTCGAGACCGACCTCACGCTCGCGCCGGGTGCGCGCGCGCTGGTGCCGACCGGTCTCGCGATCGCGCTGCCGTCCGGCTTCGAGGCGCAGGTGCGTCCGCGCTCCGGCCTCGCGCTCCGCCACGGCCTCACCGTCCTCAACAGCCCGGGCACCATCGATGCCGACTATCGCGGCGAGGTGATGGTGATCCTCGCCAATCTCGGCGCCGCGCCGGTCACCATCACGCGCGGCATGCGCATCGCCCAGATGGTGGTCGCGCCGGTCGCCCGCGTCGCGTGGCAGGCGGTCGCGCATCTGCCCGAGAGCGCGCGCGGCTCGGGCGGGTTCGGCTCCACCGGGACGGGGTGAGGCGATGGAGTTCAGCGACGCCCAGCTCCAGCGTTACGCCCGCCACATCATCCTGCCCGAGGTCGGCGGCGTCGGGCAGGAGAAGCTCCTCGCCGGGCGCGTGCTCGTGGTCGGTGCGGGCGGGCTCGGCGCGCCGCTCCTACTCTATCTCGCCGCCGCCGGCGTCGGCACGCTCGGCGTCGTCGACGACGACGTGGTCGAGCTCTCCAATCTCCAGCGCCAGGTGATCCACGCCACCGAGCGGATCGGCGTCGCCAAGGTCGAGAGCGCGCGGACCGCGCTCGCGGCGGTCAATCCCGAGGTCCGGGTGCGCACCCACCGGATGCGCCTCGATGCGTCGAACGTGCGTGCACTCCTCGCCGACTACGACATCATCGCCGACGGCAGCGACAATTTCGAGACGCGGTTCCTGCTCAACGATGCCTGCCATTTCGCGCGGAAGACGCTGGTGTCGGCGGCGATCCTCCGCTTCGAGGGCCAGGTCGCGACGTTCAAGTCGCATCTCGGCCATGACTTTCCCTGCTATCGCTGCCTGTTCCGCGAGCCGCCGCCGCCGGGCCTGGTGCCGACCTGCTCGGAGGGCGGCGTGTTCGGCGCGCTGGCCGGCGCGGTCGGATCGCTCCAGGCGATCGAGGTCCTGAAGGAGATCATGGGCATCGGCGAGACGCTCGCCGGCGGGCTCGTCGTCTACGACGCGCTGACCCAGACCTTCCGCAAGATGAAGCTCCGCCGCGACCCGTCCTGCCCGCTCTGCGGCGACCGGCCGACGATCGTCGACCCCCTGCGTCCCGCGGCGTGATGGCGGCCGCGGCGGCCTCCCGGCGCCCGGGTCTCGCGTTGATCGTGTTCTCGGGCGCCTATGCGCGCGTCCACTATGCGCTCGCGATGGCGGCGGCGGCGATCGCGCTGGGCCGCCCAGTCACGCTCTTCTTCACGATGGAGGGCACGCGGACGCTCCTCGGCGCCGGTGCCGACGGCCGGCCCGGCTGGTCGGCGCTCGACGGTGAGGCGACCGGCGCGGCGGCGGCGGATCTCCGCCATGTCGAGGCGGGCGTCGCCGGGCTCGAGGAGCTGATCGCCGCCTGCCGCGATCTCGGCGCCGTCTTCATGGTGTGCGAGATGGGGCTCCGCGCGACCGGCATCGCGCGCGCCGCGCTGCGCGGCGACATCGCGATCACCGAGGGCGGTCTCGCGAGCTTTCTCGCTGACGCCGGCAGCCAGATCGTCTTCGTCTGAGGCGGGCTCAGCCCGGCAGCACGCGGTCGGGCGGCGTGTGGCCGTCGACGAAGGTCTTGATGTTGACCAGCACCTTCTCGCCCATGGCGAGGCGGCCCTCCTGGGTCGCCGAGCCGAGATGGGGCGCGAGGACGACGTTCTCGAGCCGCCGCAGCCGGGCCGCGACCCTGGGCTCGCGCTCGTAGACGTCGAGCCCGGCGCCGGCGATGCGCCCGGCCGCGAGGAGACGGGTCAACGCGTCCTCGTCGATGATCTCGCCGCGCGCGGTGTTGACGACGAAGGCGTGCGGCTGCAACCGGCCGAGACGCTCGGCCGACAGGAGGTGGTGCGTCTCGGCGGTGAGCGGGCAGTTGACCGAGACGAAATCCATGTGGGCGAGCATCTGGTCGAGGCTCTCCCACCACGTCGCCTCGAGCGGCGCCTCGAGCGCGGGTCGCAGCCGGCGCCGGTTGTAATAGTGGATCGACATGCCGAAGGCGCGGGCGCGGCGGGCGACCGCTTGGCCGATCCGGCCCATGCCGATGATGCCGAGGCGCTTGCCCGACACGCGGTGGCCGATCATGAAGGTCGGCGCCCAGCCCTTCCAGGCGCCGCCGCGCAACAGCCGCTCGCCCTCGCCGAGCCGGCGCGGCGCGGCGAGAAGGAGCGCCATCGCGAGGTCGGCGGTGTCCTCGGTGAGGACGCCCGGGGTGTTGGTGACGGTGATGCCGCGCGCCGCCGCCGCGTCGAGATCGATGTGGTTCACCCCGACGCCGAAATTGGCGATCAGGCGGAGCGTCCTCGGCAGCGCCTTGACGACGGCCGCGTCGATCCGGTCGGTGACGGTCGGCACCAGGACCAGGGCGTCGCGGGCGGCGGCGGCGATCGCGGCGCCGGCCATCGGCCGGTCGTCGGGGTTGAGCCGGGCGTCGAACAGCTCCATCAGCCGCGTCTCGATCGCGCGCGGCAGCCGGCGCGTGACGACGACGATGGGCCGCTCGGCCGTCGCGGTGGTCGGC